>JAQUPP010000002.1 GCA_028716665.1 Patescibacteria group bacterium
GCTATGTTCGGTACGGATAAATGCTGAAAGCATATAAGCATGAAACCGTCTCTTAAATTAGGTTTCGTAGCCGCAAGGCAATAGACTCCCGGAAGATTACCGGGTTGATAGGCTCTCGGTGTAAGTCCAGTAATGGATTTAGCTAAAGAGTACTAATCAGTCGAATTTCTAATTCACCACTTAGTTCACAAAAGTAAGTGTTGTGCATTATTTAATTTTTATTTTTCGATAAAATATATTTCTCGGTGTCTCTACCGGATAGGCAACACCTGTTCCCATTTCGAACACAGAAGTTAAGCTATCCAGGGCTGATGGTAGTCCTTCGGGGCGAGAGTAGGTCGATGCCGAGTTTAAAAATAGATTCCTTTACGGGAATCTATTTTGTTTTTTATTATTAGTGCTATAATTAAATTACTTAATTATAACTTAATTTAAAAAATTTATGGAAGAAACAAATCAAAAGCCAACTCAGCAAAAAAATACAGGCATGGCGATTATTGCCTATATTATTTTTTTCGTTCCTTTACTCACCGACGCGAAGAATGATCCTTTTGTCAAATTTCATGTTAAACAAGGATTAACTCTTCTAATTACTGGAATCATTGTATGGATATTAAGTTCTTTTCTTCCTTGGAGTTTATGGAGAATTGGCCAATTGCTTGATCTTTTTGTGTTTGTTTTGATGATTATCGGTATTATGAATGCTTCCAAGGGGGAAGAAAAACCATTGCCGATTATCGGTAAATTTGCTGAAAATTTTAAATTTTAATTTATCTAAATTTAATTATTCAATCAACTCCGCGCTCTCAAAAGCGCGGAGTTGACATTTTTAAATTTAATGTTATTCTTATAATTAAGGCGTTCTTTAAAGGAGGAAAAAATGAAAGAAAAATATCCGAAAGATAAAAAGAAGCGCACTGTCAATCTGAAAGAAATAATCGCAGGTCTTCATTGGTGTCCGCAATGTCAAGAACTTGTTTCAGTAAACACTTTTGAAGATGAAGACAATATGCATATTAATTGTTCAAAATGCAAAAATGAGTTGATAGTGGTTAACTTTTTACGTTATTTTGATAAATTTCGGAAGAGGTTAAAATAATTTAAATTAGCCCCCTATAAATTAGGGGGCTATAATTTTGACAAATTGAGTTAAAATGCTAATATAGTTTTATCGCTATTTAATTTTTGACGGGCGCATAGCTCAGTGGTAGAGCACGACTCTTATAAAGTCGGGGTCGATGGTTCGATACCATCTGCGCCCATTTCTAACTTTTAAATTTAAATTTTATGTCTCATTTTTTTGCCGGTCTCGGAATAATTGCTGTCGGAGTTATTTTGACTTTAAACAGTGAATGGCTTTTACGAACAATTGGTCCGGTGGAATGGGCTGAACAAAAATTGGGCGGTGACGGCGGCAGTCGGTTATTTTATAAATTATTGGGTTTGGCGGTTGTCGTACTTGGACTTTTTGTAATCAGCGGAATTTGGGAAGATATTTTAAATGGCATTGCCAAACTTTTCGGCTTGGCGGGAAATAATGAATAGTTTTTTAAAAAGAATTAAAAATTCTTTGATAATTTCTATGTGAGGGCCGGTAGTCTCAGCTGGTAGAGCGCCTCGTTTGCAACGAGGAGGTCAGGGGTTCGAGTCCCCTCCGGTCCACCAAATTAATTTAGAAATAATTTCAAAATAAAATTAATTATATATGAATAAAAAAATTATTATTTTAGTAATAATCATAATTGTTTTTGTCGGGGCGAGTATTTATTATTTTAAAAATCAAAAACTTACGCCAACTCCCGCGCCTGTTATTGATGACAAAGGATCGACACCGGAAGGAATAAATTCAATAATAAGCGCAAATAACCAATTCGCCTTAGATCTTTACTCGCAATTAAAAAGCAGCGAGGGAAATATTTTCTTTTCACCATACAGTATCTCAACCGCTTTGGCGATGACTTACGAAGGAGCGCGCGGGACAACCGCGGAAGAAATGCAGTTAGTATTTCATTTTCCCGTTGATAGCAATTTGCGAAGATCTGCTTTTGCGGCAATTCACAATCAAATCAATAAGCCGGACGCAAAATACCAACTTAGTATTGCCAATGCTCTGTGGGCTCAAAATGATTATAAATTCTTAAATGATTATCTTGCAACTTTAGAGCAATATTACGCAGGAAAGGCGACTAATGTTGATTTTAAAAATTCAACCGAAGCATCAAGACAAACAATAAATAAATGGGTAGAGGATAGAACCAATGACAAAATAAAAAACTTGTTTCCTCAGGGTTCTATAGATAGTATGACCCGCCTTGTTCTCACAAACGCGATTTATTTCAAGGGAACATGGATTAAGCAATTTGAAAAAAATAAAACCAGAGATGAAGATTTCCGGGTAAGCCCCGCGAATACAGTCAAGATTTCAATGATGCAACGAGCAGATAAAGACGCGAAATTCAATTATACGGAAACAGATGATTTACAAGTCCTTGAAATGACTTATAAGGGGGACAAATTATCAATGATGGTTTTGCTTCCAAAGAATGAAGATTTATCATTATTTGAAAATTCAATGTCCTTGGAAAAAATAAACGACTGGAAAAGTAAATTACAAGAACAACGCGTTGATGTATTTATGCCAAAATTTACTTTTGACATGAAATATTTTATGAATAATACATTGGCGAAAATGGGTATGCCTACGGCTTTTACGAGTAATGCTGATTTTTCAGGCATGGACGGAACAAAAAATTTATCAATTCAAAATGTAATTCATCAGGCTTTTGTTGATGTGAATGAAGAGGGTACCGAAGCAGCAGCCGCGACCGGCATTTCAATGGGTATAACTTCCGCCCCGCCACCACAAAAAATTCCTGTCTTTCAAGCAGACCACCCATTTATATTTGTGATTCAAGACAAAGATAATGGAAATATTTTATTTTTCGGCAGAGTTTCAAATCCTAATAAATAAATTTTTTTAAGCGACGAAGTTATTATTAAATTAATAAATAATTTATGAATGTGATTTTATTGCAAAGCATTTATTTCTTTTTAATGTCTTTCGCGCTCGCGGTTTTGGAAATTCAAATTGAAGGTCCCAATGGCTGGGCAGCCAAGATACCGACTTGGCGACCGGGCAATGCGCATTGGCTTGGACGTCTTTTTAAAAAAGTTAATAAAGGTGAAGAATTGACCGGTTATCATCTTGTGTTGATAATTTTTCTTCTTTTAATGTTCCACTGGCCGTATTTGTGGTTTGCGAAATGGTCGCTCGCCAATGAATTGCTGCTGATGGGATTTTTTGTTTTCTTCACCGTGGTCTGGGATTTTCTTTGGTTTATTTTAAATCCGCACCACTCGCTTAAAAAATTCGGCCCGCTCCAAGCGACTTGGCACAAAGTTTGGATAGGCAGACTACCAATTAAATATGCAGTCGGAGCCATCGCGGCCGCAGCTTTATTTTGTCTTGCTTCTTTTGTTAGCGGAATATCGCTTTTAATCGGTTTAGAGAATTTTTTGATTCTCGCCGCGGTTAATGTATTTTTTACTCTTTTGACAATTATTTTTTATCCCAAAACTTTTTAAATAAAATATTAATATTAAAATATATGGATACAACAAAAATTCCCGGAGGAAAGGAATTAATTGACTCCAAAACATTATTGGAAAAAATCGGCATTGCCGAAAAAATGGCGGTGGCCGATCTCGGCTGCGGCCGACGCGGATATTTTTCTTTGCAAGCGGCGAAATTAGTCGGTCCTCAAGGCACGGTTTATGCCGTAGATATTATCCAAACCGCGCTTCAAAATGTGGAGAGTATGGCTAAATTATTTGGGATTTCAAATTTAAAAACAATTTGGGCCAATCTGGAAATTCCCAGCGCGACTAAAATTCCAAATGAAATTATTGATTTGGTAATGATTAATAATGTGCTTTTTCAGACCAAAAAAGGGGATTCTATTCTTAAAGAAGCGGCCAGGATTTTAAAAAAAGGCGGCAAACTTGAAGTCACTGATTGGAAAAAAATCGCCGTTCCTTTCGGCCCGGTGGCGGAAGAAAGAATAAGCCAGGAAGAAGTCAAGAAATACGCTCAATCCGCCGGATTGAAATTTGAGCAAGAATTTGACGCCGGACCGTATCATTACACTCTTGTTTTTGTAAAATAAATAATCGGAATGAAAACCCAAAAGCAATTATTGGGAAATTTGGGAGAAGATTTAGCGGTTGAATTTTTGGAAAAACAGGGATATAAAATTATTGAACGCAATCTTAAAACCGGGAGAGTCGGAGAGATTGATATTATAGCTCGCAAAGATGGTGAGCTTATTTTTATTGAAGTTAAAACAAAATCAAATCATGAAACCGGTCTGCCGGAAGAAGAATTTAATTTTCACAAAAAGAAAAAAATGCAGCGGGCGATTCAAAGTTATTTATGGAAAAATAATTTTCAAAACGAGCCCATCCGAGTTGACCTGATCGCCATTGATGTTCTAAAACAATTTTTGCCGGATCAAAAACCGGAAGTAAAAATCCGCCATTATCCGGATATGCCGATTTTTGAGTAAAATTTAAGTAAAAAAAGGAGCCCGTATCAATTTGTTGATACGGGCTCTATTGTTTTATTCTAATTCTTTTTTTTCTTCCCCCAAAGCAATTGAGGGGTGTCTTCCTTGATCGAATTGTACATTTCTTTCATTACTCTCAGTATTTTCTTGTGGACTTCTTTAATTTCTTTCCCGGTTAAAATTTCTATTGCCTCATCAATAGTTTTAACCGCATAAATATGGAATTTTTTGTTTTTAACCGCCTCAACTATATCTTCCCTGAGCATCAAATCTTTCAGATTGGCGTTTGGTATAATCACACCCTGGCTGCCGGTCAAGCCTCTTTTATGGCAAACATCAAAAAATCCTTCAATCTTTGTATTGGCTCCACCAATGGGTTGAGCTTTACCTTTTTGGTTCATTGAACCGGTAATAGCCAAAGATTGTTTGATAGGTACTCTGGATATGGCGGAAATAAGGGCGGCTGTTTCAGCTAAAGTTGCCGAATCTCCCTCAATTTCTCCATAGTTTTGTTCACTGCATAAACTGGCTTTCAGGCAAAATGGAATTTTTTTGGCAAAAGTTCCATTCATGTATCCGCTCAGGATTAAAACCGCTTTATCAAAGATTGGTCCGGTTAAGCCTACTTCTCGATCAATATTAATTACCCCTCCTTCACCAATGGAAATTGTGGCCGTAAATTTACCCGGAATACCGAATTCATAATCTCCAGAAGTACAAATTTCTAAAAAATTAATTTCTCCGGTTTTTAACCCTCTTGTGTCTACGAAAAAAATATTCTTTTCTATCATTTCCTGATATCTTCTCTCTTTCAAATTGCATCTCCGTCTTTTTTTCTCAATAGCCATTTTGATATGAATATCTTGAACCGTTTTATTGCCCATGTCCTTTGCCCAATAATTTGCTTCAATCATCAGGTTGCCGATTTGACCGAATTTTGTAGACAGTTTTTTTTGATCTTCAACCTCTCTGGATCCGTATTCAATGATTTTTGCTATTGCTGATTTTTCAAAACTGAGTAAATTATTTTTTTGAGAGTAATCAGCTACAAATTGAGCATAACCCTTAAGATTTTCAGGATTAAGAGTCATTGTTGAACTGAATTCAGCCTTAATGTTGAAAATTCTGGTAAAATCATGATCATATTCAACCAATAAATTATAAATCTCCGGTTCACCGATAATAATCACCTTTACATTAATCGGCACTGAATCAGGATTGAGCTCAATTCTTTTTTCATACCCGATATATTCGCCCACATCTTCTATTTTTACCATGTTATACTCCAAACACTTTTTTAGTTTTTTCCAGATAACGCCATCCAAATCATCCATTTTGATTATCAAATATCCTCCGTTAGCCTTGATTAATGAACCCGGCTTGATTAACATATGATCGGTAATCAATTCTCCTTCAACTTTTTGAAGATGAATTTGTCCAAACAGATTGAGATAGGTCGGATGTTTTTCCACAATAACCGGCGGACACTTTTGATCACTGCTGTCAACCAGAACATTAATTTGAAATTCCGGAAGATATCCCTCATTTTCAGTGCTAAATTTAACCTCTGTTCCTTTTGGTATTTCATTTCCATTTGACGGCGGCATGAAAAAATCAATATGAGTCAGAGTAAAATCTTGGAGCCCTGTCAGATATTTTTGAATAATAGGATTCAAGCAATCTTCAAGTAGGGGAGAAAAAAGATTGTTAACTATTTTTTTGATTTCAGATTCCTCAAATTCCATTATTTTTGCCTCGCCTTCTTTAAGTGTCTCTCGCATTTTTCTGATCATTTCATTTACTGCATTTATCAATTCTTCTCTTTTTATTACAAGTTCTTTCCTTTCTTTGTCCTTTAATTGATCCATTTCGTCCCCGCTCATTATCGTATTCGGATTTTTTTTGGATATAGGTAATACTTCAAAACCGTAGCCATTCTTGCTTGGAATCAGAGCGAACCCAAGTTTAAGACATTTATTCTCCAAGTCTTTTTTTAACCCTTCTATTCTTTCGTTTGGCCCCTTTGCGATAATATGTTTTTTGGCCAAATGCGCCTCTTCTCGGAGAAGAGCAGAAATTTTTTCGATTAGAGCGTCTGACAGAGACATCATTTTTCCTTGGAGTTTATTCCCTTCGCCTTGAGACAAGATAATTAAAATAGGGTTAGCTTCATCATCAAAATTGTAAAGATAAACTAAATCTTGAGGATGATAACTTTTTGATTGTTCTTGGCTGGTCTTTTTGCAAGATTCCAAGGTTGATGTTACTCCACCGCTATTATGTTGTCTTGTAACAAAAATATGACCGGGGATGTTAATTCCAAATTTAATCGATTCTTTCGCTTCCGGTTGGCCCAAGAAAGGCAAGAGAGGCGTTAAATCTTTTAAATCAGGCAAGCTACGAGGGTTAATATTGTTTCTCAACTGCTGGTGTGAAACTTCCTTAACTCTTTTCATTTTTCCTCCTTTTTTCAATGAACTGAACTTAGTTATAATTATAGGTAAATTTTCAAAATCGTCAACCCCCGCCTAAATTTTTTTGCAAAAAACTTGGGCGGGGTCAACCCCTAAATTTTGAAATATATTCTGGTGTTTTAAGCAGGTGTGGATAAAAACATTTTCAATCTCTTGCTTTTTTACTTATTTTAAGGTAATATAAACATATAAACTAGTTTAGAAAATCTAAACTAGATTTTTTCTTAAATTTATTTTTTAAAATTAAAATTATGGCTTCACCAATTTTAGCGGCAATCGATCAGATTTGCCAAGAAAAAAAACTTTCCAAAGAGCAAGTCGTGGGCGCAATTGAACAAGCGCTTAGTGCTGCTTATCGGAGAGATTTTGGTCAAAAAAATCAAGATGTTAAAGTTGAATTTGACCCGGAAACCGGAAAAATGCGGGTTTTTGACATTAAAACCGTAGTTGAAGATTTGCCGGAGATAGAAGATGAATCTGCGACAGAAGAAGTGGCGGTTAAAGAAAAAAAGACCAAAAAGAAATCAAAAAAATCCGAAGAAGAAGTTTTGCCGGTTGAACCTCAAGAAGAGAAAGAAGAAAAACATTTTAATCCGAGAACCGAACTTCAACTTTCCGATGCAAAAAAAATCAGCAAAAAATATAAAATAGGGGATATTATAAAAACAGAATTGGAAATTCACAGTGATTTTGGCCGAATCGCCGCTCAAACCGCCAAACAAGTCATTGTTCAAAGATTAAAAGAAATTGAACGAAGCGCGGTATTTCAAAATTATAAAAGCCAAGAAAAACAAGTGGTTGACGCGGTTGTCCAAAGGCTGGAAAGAAATGTTATTTTGATTGATTTGCAAGACGCCACGGCTGTTTTGCCTTATACGGAGCAAGTTCAAGAAGAAAGATATTGGCCGGGTCAAAAAATAAAAGTTTATATTTTAATGGTTTCTGAAACCAATAAAGGGCCGGAAATCATTGTTTCGCGCCGCCATCCGGATATTTTGAAAGAATTATTCAGATCGGAAATCCCTGAAATAGCTTCCGGCACGGTGGAGATAAAAGTTATTGCCAGAGAAGCCGGTTCGCGTTCCAAAATTGCCGTTTTCACTTCGGAAAAGAATTTGGATCCCATTGGTTCATGTATTGGCCAAAAAGGAGCGAGAATTCAAACCATTATTTCTGAAATCGGCGGAGAAAAAATAGATATTATCGAATATTCCGAAGATCCTAAAAAGTTTATTGCCAATGCTCTCGCGCCGGCTAAAACGGTTTCGCTTAAAATTGATGAAAAAAATAAAGAAGTTTCCGTTAAAGTCAGGAAAAATCAATTATCTTTGGCAATTGGACGAGCCGGACAAAATGTCAGACTTGCTTCCAGATTAACCGGTTATAAAATTGAAGTTCAACTTTCCGAAGAAGAGGAAGTTGAAGCAACCACAGAAGAAGTTAAAAAAGAAAAATCTGAATCATCTGAAAAAGAATCCGAATAAAGTTCTTATGATTTAAAAAGTGCCGCGTTTTTGTTGTAATTATTTCGCGGTTTTTGTCATATAATTAAAATAATTTATGAATTTATCAACAAAAAAACTCCCTAAAAATTTATTGGAAATTAATATTGAAATGTCTCCGGAAGAAATGAAAGAATTCTACGACAAAGCTCTGGAAGATTTGGCAAAAGGTTTGAAAATTGACGGTTTTAGACCGGGCAAGGCTCCCGCGAATTTGGTTAAGCAAAGCATAGACGAGGCGAAAATTTTGGAACAAGCAGCTGAAGAAGCGATGAATCGAAAATATGCCGAAGTTATTGAAAAAGAAAAAATAAATCCGGCCGGTCCGCCAACCGTTGAAATCAAGAAATTGGCGCCCGATAATCCATTTGTTTTCAAATTAACCGTTCCTTTGATTCCAAAAGTTAAATTGGGAAATTATAAAAAAATTAAATTTCAACAGAAAAAAATTGAGATACCTCCCAAAGATTTGGAAGCGACTATTAAAAAATTACAGCAATCCCGAGCCGCAGAAACTCTGGTCAGTCGCGAAGCGCAAACAGGCGATCGCGTGGAAATTGATTTAAATTTATTTTTAGACAAAGTGCCATTGGAAAACGGCCAAGTTAAGAATCTTTCCATTATTCTCGGCGAGGATTATTATATCCCCGGTTTATCAAAAAATTTAGAAGGATTAAAATCAGGGGAAACAAAAGAATTCAGCTTGAAATATCCGGCCAATCATTATGATAAAAAATTAGCCGGCAAGGATATAGAATTTAAATCCAAGGTTAATAATATTTTTCAAATTGACTTGCCGAAACTTGATGATGAATTCTCAAAATTATTCGGATTTCAAACTTTTGTTGATTTGGAAAAACAAGTTCAGGATACGCTTGAAAAAGAGGCAAAATCAAAAGAAGAACAGCGCCAAGAACTGGAAATTTTAAAACAGCTGGCCGAAAAAGGAGATTATGAAGAAATTCCGGAAATTTTAATTGAGCACGAATTTGAAAAAATGATTGCAGAATTTACCATGTCGCTTCAAGAAGAAGGTTTCGGACAAGGAGGCGAGGGTGATATTTTTCATAAATATCTTGAAAGTATTCAAAAAACCGAAGAAGAATTTAAAAAAGGATTGCTTCCCAAAGCGGAAGACAGGATTAAAGTATCTTTGGCTATTCGGCAAATCGCCATTCTTGAGAATATAGAAGTTAATGATCAAGACGTTGAAGAGGAGATTGAAAAATTATCCAATTTGTATCAGAATAAAGAAGAGGTACTGGGAAATATAAAATCGGAATCTGGTAGAATTTATTTAAAAAACTTTTTGACCAATCAAAAAGTGATTAAATGGTTGAAAGAACAAAATTCATGAAAATAGCTATTATTTCAGACAGCCACGACAATGTCCCAAATTTGGAAAAAGCTCTGGCCATAATAAAAACTCAGGGTGTTGATTTGATTATTCATTGCGGAGATTTGTGCGCGCCTTCAATGCTTTCTAAAGTAATTGCCCCGGATTTTCAAGGAGAAATTCATATTGTTCATGGCAATGTCGGTGATCCGGATTTGCTTGAAGAAATCGCTAAAAAATTTCCAAATGTAACAGTCCACGGAAAAGTTGGAGAGATAGAGATAGCCGGCCCGGGGATGAAAAATAAGAAAATTGCTTTTACTCATTTCCCAGAAGAAGGAAAAAAATTGGCCGAAAGTAAAAAATATGACATTGTTTTTTACGGGCATACTCACAAACCATGGGAAGAGACCCTTCGACTGGCTCAGGACAAGAAGTGCCGACTGGTTAACCCCGGTACTTTGGCCGGAATGTTTTACAAAGCTACTTTTGCCATTTATGATACAGAATCTGACGAATTGGAATTAAAAATTTTAGAATTGTTGTAAATTTTGTTTGGTTGACAAAAATCTTACTTTTAATATAATATCAATTGAAGCGCGGGTGTCGTATAACGGCTATTATGCAACCTTGCCAAGGTTGAGAAGGCGGTTCGACTCCGCTCACCCGCTCCACCACCAGAATGGCAATAAATGCTTGTCATGTATTTTTAAAAAAAGATTAAATTATAGAGAAAGTAAATATAGATTTATTTATTAGAAGAAATGTTTCCGCATTTATAAAAATACATTGCCATTCAGGTGGTGGAGCCCGCTCCAAAACTTCCAACTGATTATGTTCTATGTATATTTATTAAAAAGTAAAAAAGATAAAAAATTATACATCGGTTTTACTGACGATTTAAAAAAACGTTTTATAGAACATAATAAAGGATTAGTCAAAGCGACTAAACCGAGACGTCCATTTGAAATAATTTATTACGAATCATATAAATCCAGAGAAGACGCCAAACAAAGAGAGTCTCGATTAAAAAGATATAGCCGGGCTTATCATCAGCTTAAAACTAGAATAGAGAAAAGTCTAATTTAAATATTTAGGTAGTACATAATTCTGCCGCCGTGGTGGAACGGTATACACGACAGACTTAAAATCTGTTGAGCGCAAGCTCGTGTCGGTTCGAATCCGACCGGCGGTATTTTTTTTACAAACAGGCGGACGTAGCCGAACTGGTATAGGCGCATGGCTTAGGACCATGTGGGGTAACCCGTGTGGGTTCGAGTCCCACCGTCCGCATAGTCAAGAAAATTAATCAGTGATTTTAATGTTCATTTATGACAAAAATTTTTGTAAATTTTTGTTTTTTTTATTCACTTGACATTTTCGAAAAATATGCTATTATTTATAATACTATCTGAAATCTCAAGATAGTTCCTAATTAAGGAGGAGTTCGCACCTTAAAAATGAAATAAGAAGGAGGGGAAAATGGAAAACGATGGAGAATTAGGTATCGTGGCATTTGCATTTGGATCACCAAGCACCATAAATTCAAATAAGGAAATTTCCCGCATTGCCTCGCAGAAAGCACTTGAAGTCAAGGCTCCGGTATTCACTCAACTCGATATTCGCGTTGAGCCGGAAGTTAAAGTGGAATATATCAGTGAAGAATTTAATGATCCTCCGCCAACCTTGCGAATTGCACGAGCAGCCGTAAAATGGGCGAAAGAGAAAGGGATTAAGTATCTTTTAATTGTGGCGGCCAAACCGCATTTATGGCGTTGCAAGAGAGATCTTACGCAGGCAATTTTGGAAACAAAAGCAAAAATAACAGTTTGGGTTTGTGATGAAGAAATTAATTCATATCCGGAAGATTCATGGTTTTGCCAGGATTCCACTCAAGAACGGGTTCGGTCTCGTAAATCATGGTGGAAAAGAGAAGGGATTCTAAATTTTTTGCCTTTTTTCATTTACAAATTAGTTGCGAAATAATTAATCGAGCTCCTTGTGGTTTTACCACTCGGGGCTCATTTTTTTATTTTTAGGGGGTTAACCCTGAGCCCGTCGAAAGGGTTGACATTTTCGAAAAATATGCTAAAATTAAAATATTATCTGAAATATATGGATAATTCCCGACACGAGGAATTCGTGGAAAACAGAACTTTGAAAAGGAGGGTAAAAACATGATGGTGCAAAAATTAATTGTGGAAGTGGATTCAATGGAACCCTTTGAACGATATTTGCGGCTTGCTATAAAAACGGTTTTAAGCTCGCAAGAGGAGTTGGCGGTTAAAGTTATAGATCGCAAGGATAAGGATCTTAGTCTTCATTTGCCGCCGGTTATCAGTGACCAAACCAAGCATTTCCCGGTCATTTTTATTGGTGGTTGGTATCGCCCGAAAAATGGCGAGAATAATTCTTACTTTAATGGCTATGGGCCGTGGACAACTTTTCGCGGAGAGACATCAATTAATGATGCAGTCTATCACATTAAGGGATTACTTTATAAACAGGGCAGAGTTTTGGCAACAGAGTTTATAAAGAAATTCGGTGATGGTTATAATGAAGGCTTTAATCGTTCTGATGGTTCGGTCAGTCTTGGTTTTGAGATTCGCGATTGCGGATGTTCCCCGGAATGGTTGGCTATTTCCGTCGTCCATATATACCATGGAAAGTAATTTTACGAAATTTATAACGCCGTTACTCAATTAAGTAGCGGCGTTTTTTTTATTTGACATTTTTAGAAAATATGATATTATTTAAACATAATAATGGTTCTTAAAAATCAAAAGTCTGCCTATTGTCGGCAGACGGGGAGGAAAAATGAAGGAAAAGACAGAATCTGTCATCGCAGTATCGGCTAGTGAATTTGGAAAGTTTGGATGTCCTCATTGCGGGTTTCGCTCCGGAAGCATACGAATTCAAGCCGGCGGATCTGCTGCTTGGAAATGTGGCGATGAAGAATGTGGTAAAATTTGCTGCATTCTCGCAGATGGCGTAACAGAGTCATCTTTTGGTTTTGGAGAAGAAGGATATGCTTCAAAACTCCAACCGCATCCTCGTCAGGGGATTCCAAGTCATGGACGACCCGATAAAAAACCTGAGAGTGGAGGCGAATTCTTCCGTTCTCGCGGAATCGGTTTGGACCATTGTAATTGTTTTATTTGCGGAACACATGATCGCGACGAAAAAGGTCATACTGCGCTCCACAACATTGCGGCATTTGTGCAATGCAAGGAAGCGGGGGAACGCATAGTCGCTATGTTTTCAAAGGGCGCAAAACTTGATTATCGATGTTTAGAACCGGATTACGTGCAGGTTAAAATCGGCGCATGTGATTCGCACCTTGTCAATCTTCAGAAACTCAATGAGCTCACAAAAGACGGTGTTATCACTGCTGACCGGATTAAAGAATCAATGAATTGAAATTTAAAAACAAAAAGCGGAAAAAAAATTTTCCGCTTTTTTATTTATCCAAAAAACAGTTGTTATTTTTGTTTCTTCTGGAAATCTTCAATGGCCAATTTCAGGGCTTGTTCGGCCAAAAATGTGCAATGATTTTTATTGGCCGGAACTTGTCCCAAGACATCTAATATTTTTTTATGAGAAATTTCCAGTGCTTCTTCAATGGTCTTGCCGATAATCAATTCGGTCAAAACCGAAGTGGAAGCGACCGCGGCCGCGCAACCGTAAGTTTGGAATTTGGCTTCAATGATTTTATTGTCTTTCACTCTGATATATAAATCCATCACATCGCCGCACACCGGATTACCGACATGGCCGAGGCCGTCGGGATTTTCCATTTTGCCGACATTGCGCGGATGGAGAAAATGATCTATTAATTGAGGATTTTGTTCAAACATAAATTTAGCTTTTTAGGAATTACCTGCCCGCCATATGCCTAATAACATATTTAGGTTTATTAAATGAAGTTATAAAATTAATTTATATTCTAAATTAATTAATTTAGACAGGCTTTGGCAGGCGGGGCTTATTAGCTTTTTAGTTAAACGACTTTTAACGGAGAAATTTTTCTTAACCTTTCGATAATGGGAAGCAAATTTTTAACTGTCAAATCTATTTCGCTTTTTTTCGTAAAACGTCCCAAAGTAAAACGAAGCGAGCCGTGAGCTATTTCCGGTTCCAAACCCAAAGCCATCATAACATGAGAAGGTTTTAAAATATTTGAAGAACAAGCAGATCCGGTGGAGCAGGCGATTCCTTTTAAATCCAAGGAAACCAGCATTGCTTCGCCCTCAATGCCTTCAATGCTGACATTAACATTATTCGGCAAACGTTTCACAGAATGGCCGTTGAGCCGGCTGTTTTTTATTTTGCTTAAAAGTTGATTAATTAAGTCATCGCGCAAATCAGTCAGATATTTTATTTCTTTTTCCAAATTTTCTTTTGCCAATTCGGCTGCCTTGCCAAAACCGACGATTGCCGGCACATTTTCCGTGGAAGCGCGGAGATTGTTTTCCTGTTCGCCGCCGTGCATAAACGGTTTTATTCTGACGCCTTTTTTGAGATATAAAGCGCCAACGCCTTTTGGTCCGTAAAGTTTATGAGCCGAAATTGATAATAAATCAACTCCCAAATCATTAACATTAATCGGCAAATGGCCGGCGGTTTGGACCGCGTCGGTATGGAAGAGTGGAATTTGGAATTTGGAATTTGGAATTTGGTTCGAATTTCTGAAATTGCGAATGATATTCGCAATTTCAGCGATCGGCTGAATTGCCCCCATTTCATTATTGGCGTGCATAATGGAAACTAAAATTGTTTGCGGAGTTAAATTTTTTCTGACATCTTCCGGATCAACCAAGCCGTCTTTATCAACCGGCAAATAAATTACTTTGCATCCCAAAGATTCCAAAAATTTACAAGGTTCCAAAATGGCGTGATGTTCGATGGAAGAGGTGATAATCTGATATTCTCCGCGGGGAAATTGGTAAAATATTCCTTTGAGGGCGAAATTATTTGATTCTGTCCCGCCGCTGGTAAAAATGATTTCTTCGGTTTTGGCCGCGATCAATTGAGCCACTTTTTGACGCGCTTGCTCAATCGCATTTTTGGCCTGAATTCCTTCATAATGCAAGCTTGAAGGATTGCCAAAAACACTCCTTAAATAAGGAGCCATTGTCTTTAAAACTCGCGGATCTATCGGCGTAGTCGCCGCGTAATCAAGATAAATACGTTTCATAAAAAATAGTTAATAGTTTTTAGTTAATGGTTATGGTTATCCAGTTATTAGTTTAAAACCAAAAAACTAATCAACCAAAACTAGAAACTAATAACCAAAAACTATTTTTAACATAACATATTTTTTTAAAAAGCGAAAGGGGTGGATAGTTCCACCCCTTTTATTTTTATATTTCAAGCAGTCTAATTTTTATTAAACCACCTAAACTGCCGTGATAATCTTTCCCGTATACGTAGATAAGATTAATTTCACCAGTTTTGTTTTCAAATTTAACTATCGGTTCTTGAGAGTCCCAGCTAATAATTTTACCTATAGCTGTAATATAGCGAGCGTACCAACCACGGGTTTCACTGTAATACCTCACAGTATAGACTAATTTAACCTTTTTATTAAGTAGTTTGGGATAATTCTTATACGAGAGGTATAGTTTTTCTTGTAATTCTAGTAGCTCGGTCCTAATTTTCCTTCTTCTTTTTTGAAGTGTTTTTATTTTTTTATCTAATTTCACTTCTCTTTGATCCAATCTGTTTATCTTTTTCAACTTTTTCATTTCTTGCCCAGAATAAAGATTTTTTTTATTCATTAATTCCTCCTTTTTAAATTACCTTAGTAATATTTAAGCATATTTTTTTTAAAATGTCAAGAGCCAATTTTTAAATAGGATAAAAAATCAATCCCAATTAAAAAAGGGGACGCAATTTGCGTCCCCATGATTTATTAAAGACAATTCCCAATAATTCTACCCCAGGAAACCAATATAGCCAAAATTAATAAAAATAAACCAGTTCCTATTATTATCGGCCAGAAAATAATAGTAATTTTTTTATTGGATTTTTTATCAATAAAACTGCTATTGGAGAAATCGCGCCAATTTATTTTTATTATTCCTTTTTCTTTTGGAAAAAAGATTAGACTACTTAATGCCCATGTGTAATTCCCCACAGTATTTAGTATCCATTTTCCAGCAAACAGATAAATTGGTATGCCTATAAAAATTCCTAAAATTATGTAAAGGACTAACATTTTTGCCTCCCTGTCTGCCGATAATAGGCAGATTTTTGATTTTTAAGAATCATTATTATGTTTAAATAATAGCATATTTTTTTGAAAATGTCAACCCCCTCACATGGGAAATTATTGTCTTTCTTAAAAATTACGATTTAATAAGTATAAATTTAAAATAAACGTTTAATTAAGATAAAATCAATGTGTATATAAAAACGAAAGACAGTAATTTTCATAATTTCCCATGTGAGGGGGTCAAGTGTAAAATTTTATTTATTTAATTTTAATTCTTCCATTTTTTCTGTCAGTTTATCAGCTAAATCTTTTTGGCCAACTGATTTGAGATTATTAATTTTATCTTCAAAAAGACCTAAAAGATATTGATTGGCCAGATCTTGATGATTAAGATAACGTTTTAAAAGAATATTTTGAGCGTCTTGATATTTTTCTTGGTCAAAATAAACTAAGGCCAGATTTTCATAAGCATTAATATAGCCGGAAGAAATGGCAATGGTTTTTAAAAATTGTTTTTCGGCCAAATCATATTGTTGATGATAATAATAAAGTAAGCCCAAATTATTCATGGCCGGCGGATAATAAGGATAAATGTTATTGGCTGCCTGAGTTTCTTTCAATGCCTCATCATAATTTCCTTCAAGCAAATAAATGGCTCCTTTGTTTGATCGCGAAAGAACGCTGTTTGGGCTGGACTGAGCGGCTGAGAAAAAAAGCGTTTTCTCGTCATACCAATCTTTATTGCGCGCAAAAGAACGGGCGCCGTAAAAAACAGTTAAACTGATAACAATAATAAAAAATAAAGGTTTGCAAATTTTTTGCGACCGGACATCGTAAAGTTTTGATAAAATTATCGCCAAAAATAAACATAAACCGATTGACGGGAAATACATCAATCTTTCGGCCATAATCGTGCCAATAGGGAAGAAAAGATTGGCAATGGGCAAAAACGGGAAAAGGAAAAATATTGAAGCCAATCCCAATAAGGAAAAATTTTGTTTTTTAATCGGCCAGAACAAACAGAAAATTAAAAACAAAAAAGCAATCAAGCCGATTAACATTCTTAAATCAAACCCGTTGGTGACTAAAGGAATTTGATTGTAAGAATAATCAGAGGAAAGATTAATCGGCCAAAAACTTTTTTCCAAATAAAGGCATAGCACTTTTAAAGAGGTTAGAATTCTTTGCCAAGCCGGAGCAAAATCAAGCGGATTTTCCACTATGGTGGCATTGTTGCCAAACACATATTCTTTTAAAACTGAAAATCTCATTATCAAATAAATGCCAAAAGTGACAAACAGAGTTAGAAATTCTCGCCAGAAGCGGAGAATGGTAATTTTTATTTTTTGCCAAAAAGAATGTTTCAGAGGACTCAAAACAACAAAATAAAATGCGATAAAAATATAAATCGGAATAACCGCCATCGAATTTTCCTTGCTTAAAAGAGCCAAAATAAAAGCTAAACCGCCGAATAATATTTTTTTTAAATTTGATTTGAAACATAAAAAAGACAGCAAACTGAGCAAAGAAAAACACAAAGCCAAAAGTTCAGCCCGGCCGACTATGCCGGTCACGGCTTCGGTATGAATGGGCAAAACCAGAAAAAATAAAACTGCCAAATACGGCAATAATTTTTGTTTGGTAAGTTGTTTAATTAAAAAGAATAAAAGCCAACAGTTCAGGGCGTGGAGAATAATATTGATCAAATGAAAACTCCAAGCAGCCGGCATTTGTCCCCAAAGAGATTTTGGAGTAAAGAAAAAATAATTTAAAGAAAAACTAAAAATGGTGACGGGTCGATAAATTCCCGCTTCAAGCGCAGAATAAGGCGAATTGAAAAATTGCGGAATATTGGCCAAATTTCTGATCATTAAATTATCTCGGACAATGGCCATGTCGTCAAAAACAAAACCGTTTTGGAGGGTAATGCCAAAAATTAAAAATACTCCAATCAGGCAATAGATTAAAATAATTGATTTTTGCATATTATTTAAACAAACTTTTTTGATTTGTTAATTTTTTTTGAAAAGTTTTTATGATTTGAGATTCTTTACCGAAAACGCTGATTTTCCCGAAAACTCCATCATAGCCGGCTTCTTTGGTTACTTCTCCTTTTCTCATTTTAATAATCGCTTGGGCGAGCAGGGGAGTAGAAATGTCAGCTAATTCTTTTTCGCTCAAATTCAATAAAACATTAAATTCCCCATGGCCTTTTTCAGTTAAATTTTGATATTCCAATTCCACGCTTTTTAATTTGGTTACTTTTTTAACTTCGTGGATAATTTCGGTTAAGGGGATCAAACTTTTAAAATCCGGCGCGTCCTTTGGCTTGATTGCTTCTTTTCGGTCGGCCAAAGCAGCCACCCGATAAGCCACGCCAATAGTCATCGGTCGCCTGCATTTTGGGCAAAGTCCGCCGGCTCTTTTAGTTTCTGCCGGCGTCATTCTGATTTTGCAATCGCGATGGCCGTCAAAATGATATTTTCCTTCTTCTGGGAAAAATTCAATGGTAGATAAAAAGTTTTTTTTGGTTTTTATGGCGTTAATAATGTCGTCATAACTGGGCGGTTTTTTAAATTCAAAAACATTGGCTTCGCGTCCCAATTTTGAAGGCGAGTGAGCGTCGGAATTTGAAATTAAAGTGTATTTGTCCAAATATGACCATTGCCAATTCATTAAAGGATCTGAGCTAAGTCCGGTTTCCAAGGCGTAAATATTAGGTGTCATTTCTTCAAAACATTCTTCAACTGAATCAAATCCTGACATTGAACCAAAAAGAGAAAACCAAGGAGTCCAAATATGAGCCGGAACAATGAAAATTTTAGGCGAAATATCCAGTAAAATTTTTACCAATTCTTTGGCATCCAATCCCAGAATCGGCCGGCCGTCTGATTTTAAATTATATTTTTCTCCCAAATTTTGATTTATTTTTTCCGCGGTTTCAAAATCAGGCGCAAAAATAACCAGATGAATCCGTCTGGTTTTGTTATTTTTTTTGTAAATGCAGGAAATTTCAGTGGTTAGGATAAAACGAACTCTGAATTTGGAATTTGGAATTTGGAATTTAGAATTTAATTCATACACTCCTTCGCTAACCTGCTCTAATTTTTCTTTTAATTCTTTAAACCAAGCCGGATGCGTAAAATCGCCGGTGCCTAAAATTTGAATGCCTTTTATTTTCGCCCATTGATCCAATTTTTCCACGCTAATATCGTGAGCCGTAGCCCGAGAATATTTGGAATGAATGTGGAAATCAGCAATATATTTCATAAAATCAGTATAGCATTTGGCCTTGAAAAAGAGAAGTTGTTTTAAATTTATGTAGCAATAAACTTCTTGTTTTTAAAAAATACTGTGTTATAATACTAATATGCCAGGTAGTAGAAATTCGACCGTCCCGTTTAAACGGGACTAAAACAAGATTTAATAAATCGGATTTTTATTATTTAGGCATTCAATTAAATTTAAAAATATTTATTTAAATATTAAATAGTCGAATTTTCACTACCTGGTATGAGTAAATTTAAGGAGCACAATATTATCGCCCCTGAAGATCTGGAAGAAGATAAAACAATGGATCGGACTTTGAGACCGAAGAATTTGAAAGAATTTATCGGGCAAAAAAAGTTAAAAGATAATTTAAAGATTTTCGTTGAAGCGGCCAAACAGCGCGGCGAATCTTTGGATCACGTTTTATTTTACGGTCCGCCCGGCCTTGGCAAAACGACCTTATCTTATATTATCGCCAATGAGATGGGCGTTAATATTCGCATTACTTCCGGACCAACCATGGACAAAGTGGGGGATTTGGCGGCGATTTTGACAAATTTGGAAAATGGTGATATTTTATTTATTGATGAAATACATCGGTTAAGCAAAGTTATTGAAGAAGTTTTATATCCGGCCATGGAAGAATACGGCATTGATTTGGTGGTCGGTAAAGGACCGATGGCCAGAAATTTGCGTTTGGATCTGCCGCGTTTTACTTTAATCGGCGCGACAACCCGGCCCAGTCTTCTTTCTGCGCCCTTGAGAGATCGTTTCGGTTTGACCCATCAATTGGATTTTTATCAAAATAAAGATATTGAAGAAATTATCAATCGCTCTGCCCGCATTTTAAAAATAGAAATAACTCCGGAGACAGCTGAAGAAATCGCCAAGAGATCGCGTTTTACTCCAAGAGTGGCAAATCGCTTGCTGAAAAGAGTGAGAGATTTCGCCCAAGTTGACGGACAAAAAATAATTGAAAAAGACTTTGCCATCAAATCTTTGGGAATGCTGGAAATTGACGAATTGGGACTTAATCAAATGGATCGCAAAATTTTAGAAACCATTATTGATAAGTTTGCCGGCGGTCCGGTTGGTTTAAAAACTTTGGCTATGGCTACTTCGGAAGATTTGGAATCAATTGAAGAAATTTACGAACCTTATTTGACCCAGCTCGGTTTTCTGCAAAGAACGCCTCGCGGCAGAATGGCAACTGAAGGAGCCTATAAACATTTAGGATACAAAACAAAATTAATTTAAATTTTATAAAACAATGAAATTAATTTCTCAAAAAAAAGCGATTTTTCTTCTGATTATTATTTTCGTGGTTGCTTTTGTCGGCGGAATAGTCACTGGCAATCATTTTATTTATTTAAAATTCGGCAAATGGCAAGCGCCGCAGCCAATTTTTCAATCAGCCAGTCCTGACGCCAATCTTGATTATGATTTATTCTGGCAAGTCTGGTCTATTTTAAAAGAACGTTATGTTGAACAGCCGGTAACGGATAAAAATTTATTTTACGGTTCGCTTAAAGGATTAGTCAGCGGATTAGACGACCCGTATTCTAATTTTTTGGATCCGGAAACCGCGAAAAGATTTTTAGACGAGATGTCCGGTAATTTTGAAGGCATTGGTATTGAAATCGGAATTAAAGATAATCGTTTGACCGTAATTGCTCCATTGCCGGATACGCCGGCTTTCAGAGCAGGGATGAGAACCGGAGATAAAATTTACGCGATTGATGATAAAGAAACTTCGGGTATGGCCTTGGATGAAGCGGCTAATTTGATTCGCGGAAAAAAGGGAACTAAAGTTAAATTGCTTATTTGGCGAGCAGGCGATTCAACAGCCAAAGATTTGGAATTAATCAGAGACGTTATCAGCATTAAAACAGTTTCTTGGCAATTGGTCGGAAATAATATCGCTCTTCTAAAAGTTTCGCATTTTGACGAAGATACTTGGACTGATTTTGAAAATATAGCTCAAGTTATTTTAAAAGCCAATCCTAAAGGCCTGATTCTTGATTTAAGAAATAATCCGGGCGGTTATTTGGATACATCCGTTGACATTGCCGGTTATTGGGTGGGGAAAGATATTGTTGTGACCGCCAAAGACGCAAAAGGCAAGGTAACGGAATATCGAGCCAACGGCAGAGGAGAGCTTAAAAATTTGCCTATAGTTGTTCTTGTTAACGGCGGTTCTGCTTCAGCTTCGGAAATTTTAGCCGGCGCTTTGCAAGATTATAAATTAGCCACTCTTTTGGGAGAAAAAACTTTTGGCAAAGGTTCAGTCCAGGAATTGGAAAATTTTTCTGACGGATCAGTTTTGAAATTAACCGTTGCTCATTGGTATACGCCCTTGGGTCGGTCAATCAATAAAGAGGGAATTACCCCGGATATCAAGGTAGAATTGACAGAAGAAGATTATAAACTTAATCGAGATCCGCAGCTTCAAAAAGCAATAGAAATTTTGGAAAAGAAATAGAATAATTAATAAAAAATAAAAAGGATTTTTAAAATCCTTTTTATTTTTATAAAGAAATTATTATTTATTATCAAGCGAGTGAGAGAGGAACAGTCCGCTAATGCGGATTGTTACTCCGAGCAAGCGCAGATATCAAAGGGGTTAATATCTTTCCGTCAGTTGGCAGATGTAAACCTATTACCCTTTATTTCACGCTGACAATTTTTTTGCAGCGTAATTTGCCGGTAAAATCCGGTGATTTTTTTTGGCTAAAATAAATCGTTCCTTCTTTAATGGCGTAAAGAGTGTAATCAGATCCTTTTCTGACGCCAACTCCAGGATGAAATTTGGTGCCGCGTTGGCGAACAATAATCATTCCGGGTTTTGTTTTTTGGCCATGAGACATTTTAACGCCCAATCTTTTTCCTTGTGAGTCGCGACCTAAAGATGTAGAACCGCCTGCTTTCTTGTGTGACATAAAATTATTTTAAGATAGTTTAAATTTAAGAATAAAGATATTATAACAATTCAAGAATTTGTGTCAACCCCCTCACCAAACGACGATATTTTTTATCTTAAAGATTAATAAAATAACAAGCCTTAATTTTGTATTGGAACTTTATATTAAAGATTTTTCTATGCGCCCAAAGGCGCTAATCGCCGTTCAGGTGAGGGGGTCAAGGTTACAATAGGTAAGAGAGGACTTTTTAGGTCCTCTCTTTGATTTTTTTAAAGTGGTGTTTTTTTTCTTTTCTCTCTTTTTTGTTCAGCAATACCGCCGATCAATGTTAATCCAACTACAATACCCCAACCGGAATAATATGGCAAATGGATTAATTTACTAATATCTGTTGTCCCTACCAAACTTGGGTCGGTTACTTCGTATATACAGCTTATAAACATTAATACAAGTAACAGCATAGCCATAAATCCGATTCCTTCAAGAAGGTATTTACGGGATTCTTTTAAGAACATGAGTACAAACCCGATATCACAACAAATTTTTCTTTCCAATTCTTTTAAAAAGAGCTTAATTTTTTTCATCTTTCCCCCTTTTTTTATCTTATATAATATAGCATATTTTTTAATTTTTGTCAACCCCCTCACCTAGAACGCTGATAAGCACTCAGCTTTGTATTTTTCAAATCCTAAATTTAAAAATTAAATGAAAAAATACTTTAAATATAAAAAAATAGAAACTCGTGTTTAAAAAAAACACATCAGCGTTTGGTGAGGGGGTCAACCCCCTATATTGACATTATTCTTGTTTTTTATTATTATGATAATAGTTTTAAAAAGGAGGTGAACGTGAAAAGAAAGAAGATTCCAGTATCAAGGAAGAAGAAAGGGGAGATAAAGAAGATTGCGGATATTTTGGCTCAGAGAAGAGTTGCGTTGCTTAAGAAAGCAGGAAATAAGTTTTGGAAGAAATTTGATGAAATTCATATTGACTTGCAGACTCCCGAAGGCCAAAAAAAGTTACAAGCAGAAGTAAAAAAATTCAGAAAACAATTCAGACCCACGGCAGATGATTTGGGTAGACGTTTAGGATAATAAAAAAAGAGTCGTTATATAATCTAACGACTCTTTTGATTTTTTACTGATTATTGATATTTTTTGATATCAATTTCCAAATCTTTCGGACCAAAAGCCAAAGGTAACAACTCACTGATAGTGCAAACGACAATTTTGTCCTTTTTCGTTGTGGACAGAATTATTTCTATATCCACACCGCCGATTTGGCTTGACTCGTAAATAGCTTGTCGGCAAGTGCCACAAGGTGCGCTTACTTCTGTGGTGTTGAAATTTTCACCTTTGGTAATAATTGCCAAGGCTTTAAATTTACGTTCACCCATAGCGTTGGCCCTGGACAAAGCTGTTTGTTCTGCATGGACAGAGTAATAGGCGGCATTTTCAAAATTAGCTCCGGTGATAATTTTATCATCCAGAGTTAAAACCGCAGCTCCGACATAAAAGCGGGAATAAGGATTATAAGCCTCTTTCATCGCTTTTTCTGCTTCAGCCAGAAGTTTTTTCTGAAGTGAAGTCAGATTTGAGAATTTTATGTTTTCCATATTTCCTCCTTTGTCTGTTAATAGACAGACTTTTTATTTTTATCTAAATTAATTATACTAAATTATCAGAACTTGTCAATAATTTAAAACTAGTATACAATATTCTCTATGAGTCTTGATAAAGTTCTCCGAAATATTCAAAAAAGTAAATTCTGGAAAGATAAAAAAATAACGCCTTTTATTTATTCCGGATTATTTTTAAATATAATCACTTGGTTGATTGTATTGATTTTTCATGGCCGCAACGGACAAATTTCTTTGCATTATAATATTTTGTCCGGCGTGGATTCCATCGGCCATTGGTCAAGATTGCTTGAGATTCCATTGGTCGGATTGGCGATATTGATTCTCAATTCGTTTCTGGTTTTTTATTTTTATCTTCATCGAAAGAACAATTTGATTTATTTTTTACTCGCCGGTCTTTTGGCGGTTCAAATTATTTTATTAATTTCAGTTTTATTAATTATTAATTTATAAGGGGTATGTTATTTGAGGTTATTAAAGTTTTTATTCTTTCAACTATTGCTTTTGTTTTGGCTATTCTTTTAACACCATTGTTAACCCGTTTTCTTTATAAATATAAATTGGGGAAACAAATCCGAGACACGGAAAGCGCGCCGATTTTTTCCGCTCTTCATGCCAAAAAATCAGGCACTCCGACCATGGGAGGATTATTAATTTGGATTACGACTGCCGTTTTGGCGGTTTTATTTTTTTATTTGTCAAAATTGCCTCATTTGGAAATTTTTAAAAGTTTGAATTTTTTATCCCGTCCCCAGACACTTTTGCCTTTGGGCGTTCTGATCGCTTCCGGATTGGTGGGCGCTTTTGACGATTATTTGAATGTCAGAAAAATCGGACCAAAAGGCGGCGGATTAAAAATGTATCACCGAATTCTTATTTATACTTTTATCGCCATTGTCGGAGCTTGGTGGTTTTATTCAAAATTGCAATGGGACGTGGTTCATATTCCGTTTTTTGGAGATTTTAATATCGGTCTTTGGTATATTCCTTTGTTTATTTTTGTCATTATCGCCACTTCTTTTTCAGTTAATGAAACTGACGGCTTGGACGGTTTGGCGGGCGGTATTTTATTGATTGCTTTTGCCGCTTACGGCATTATCGCTTTTGCTCAGGGAAGATTTGACTTGGCCTGTTTTTGCGGTGTGATTATCGGAACTTTAATCGCTTTTCTTTGGTTTAATATTTATCCGGCCAGATTTTTTATGGGTGATACCGGCGCCATGTCTTTGGGCGTAACGCTTGGCGTGATTGCCATGATTACCAATGAATTTATTCTTTTGCCGATTATCGGGCTGATTTTAATCATTGAATCAATGTCAGTAATTGTTCAATTGATTTCCAAAAAAATCCGCCATAAAAAGATTTTTCTTTCCACACCGATTCATCATCATTTTGAAGCCATTGGTTGGCCGGAAGCTCAAATCGTAATGCGATTTTGGCTGATCAATGGAGTGGGAGCAATGCTTGGTCTGATTATCTTTTTAGCCGAAAAAATGTTTTAAAGAGTTTTTAAATAATTTTACTATGAATTTAAATGGTAAAAAAGTTTTAGTAATGGGACTGGGGATTATCGGCGGGGGACTGGAAACGGTCAGATGGCTGTTGAAACAAGGGGCAAAAATCACCATTACTGATTTAAGAACCGAGAAAGAACTTAAGCCATCTCTTGAAAAACTTAAAAATTTTTCAATAAAATATATTTTAGGCAAACATCGTCCGCAGGATTTTAAATCTGCGGATTTAATTATTAAAAATCCGGCCGTTCGCAACAGTTCGCCTTTTTTGAAAATAGCTCAAGATAATCAAGTGCCGATTACAACTGATATTAATCTTTTTTTTGAATTGTATCCGGGGCAAATTATCGGCATTACCGGCACCAAGGGCAAATCAACCACTACCACTTTGATTTATCAAATTTTAAAAAAGTCCAGACAAAAAGTTAATCTCGGCGGAAATATCGGTTTTTCGCCGTTGAAATTTTTAAACAATAAAACAAAAAAGGACAGCAAGATGATTCTGGAACTTTCTTCTTTTCATCTTGAAAATCTTAAAAAAGGACCGGAAATCGCCGTTATAACCAATCTTTTTCCGGATCATTTGGACAGATATAAAACTTTTAAAAAATACATTGAAGCGAAAAAAATTATTTTAAAAAGACAATCTAAAAAAGGAATCGCGATTTTAAATTATGACAATAAGAAATCTTATCAATTAAATTCTTACTGTCGGGGAAAGGTTTACTGGTTCTCTAAAAAACCTTTTTCCAAAAAAGACGGCGTATTTTTAAAAAATCAAGAAATTTATTTTCGCCAGAATAATCAATTGGAAAAAATTTGTTCTGTTGCCAGAATTAAAATATTAGGAGAACATAATTTGGAAAATATTTTGGCCGCGGTTTGCGTTGCCGCCATTTTAAAAATCAAACCGCAGATGATTCAGAAATTTTTAAATGATTTTTCCGGTATAGCCAATCGTTTGGAATTAGTGAGGATATTCAAAGGAGTAAAATATTACAATGACACGGCCGCGACCATGCCTGAAGCGGCGATTAGCGCTCTAAAATCTTTTAATCAACCGGTTATTCTGATTTGCGGCGGAGCGGACAAGAATTTAAAATTTCAAGAATTCGCGCAATATATCAAGAAATATGGCAAAATTATAATTTTGCTTCCCGGCACCGCCACACCAAGATTAAAATCGCAAATTTTATCTGCTAAGAGCGAAAAAAAAATCTTTGAAGTTAAAAACATGAAAGAAGCAATAGAGATGTCTCAAAAAAACGCAAAAAAAGGCGATATTGTCCTTCTGTCTCCCGGCTGCGCCAGTTTCGGATTGTTTAAAAATGAATTTGATCGCGGAGGAAAATTTAAAAAATTTGTCAAAAATTTAAAATGATCAAAACAAAAATTCATCAACCTGATTATATTATTATCATTAACCTGGCAATTTTGATTATTTTGGGATTGATTATTCTTACTTCGGCCAGTTATTTTACTGCCTGTGAAAGATTTGATAATTGTTATTTTTATTTAACGCATCAAATCCTTAACGGTTTATTGCCGGGTTTATTTATTTTTTGGCTTCTGGCTCGTTTTGACTATCATCATTTAAAAAAAATTTCTTTTTACTTGCTTATTTTTTCACTTATAATATTGGCCTTGGTTCTGGTGCCGGGCATAGGTTTTGCCAAAGAAGGGGTAAGTCGGTGGATAAAAATAGGCGGCTTTAATTTTCAACCGTCAGAATTTATAAAATTATCATTTCTGATTTATTTGGCAGCTTGGTTCTCCGGTCATCAAGATAAATTCAAAAACATTAAAGAAGTTTTTATACCATTTGTTCTTTTTTTAGTTATTATCAGCGTTCTTATTATTTTTCAGCCGGATATAGGAACTTTATTGGTGATTATTATAAGTGCCCTGGTTGTTTATTTCATTGCCGGCGCGCCTTGGAAACATTTGGGTTTTATAATAATGGGCGGACTTATATCTTTAATAGCTTTAATTAAAATAGCTCCTTATCGTTTTGACAGAGTAATGGTATTTCTTCATCCTGAAGCGGACCTTCAAGGTATAGGTTATCATATTAATCAGGCGATTTTGGCCATTGGTTCAGGAGGAATTTTTGGTCGGGGATTGGGACATTCGTATCAAAAAATTAATTATTTGCCCGAAGTGGTCGGTGATTCAATTTTTGCCGTGATGGCCGAAGAGCTGGGCTTTATTTCAATGTTGATAGTGGTGGGATTATATATTTATTTGGCTATTCGTATTTTCAGATTAGCCAATTTAAATCGTGATAATTTTGGAAAATTATTGACAGTCGGCATCGGTTCTTGGTTTATTTTTCAATCATTAATCAATATGGCTGCGATGTTAAGACTTTTGCCTTTGACCGGCATTCCTTTGCCTTTTGTCAGTTATGGCGGCACAAGTTTTTGCGTTTTTATGGCTGCTTTTGGAATTTTGGTTAATATTTCAAAACAAACAGACGTCTTGACATAAAAGAAAAAATTTGTTAAATTTAGAATAAATAAAATCTGTTTATCGGCAAACAAAAGGAGGTGAGAGATGTTTTTTACAATCTATTTCTTGATTGCTTCAAGTTTGGGAGAAATTGATTTGAATCAGGTAAATTCGCATAATCTGTTTAAAGAGGGGAAAGAAGAAGTTTATTCCATTAGATATAGATGGTTGATGCAAGATATCGCCGTTGGGACTCTTAAGACACGATTTAATGGCAAATTTGCCATGAATGGAAATACTATTTGGAATTTTTATGCAGAAGCGAAGAGCAATGAAATGGCGAATAATCTTAAACAACCTTTCTGCGTAACAATGGAGTCATGGGTGGATCAAAGTTTTAAAAGTTTACGTTTTAATAAAACGGAAGATTGGCATGGACGGAAAAAGAAGATACAGATTTGTATAGATCAGTTTAATAATCGGGGAAGTTGGGATGTATCTTATTCGAAGGATAAAAATGATTTTTTTACGGGAGAAATTCTGCCAAGTTCACGAGATTTATTGGCCCTGCTCTATCTTCTTAAAGCTATTCCTGCTGAAAGTTTAGGGGTTGGCAAGAGTTGGAGCATTAACATGGTCAGAGAGAATAAATCTAAAACAGATTCTTTATATTCTGATTCTTTGCAAGCCATGATTTCAGCCATAGAAATAATAACAATTCAGGGAAGAGAAACAAAGTGTTTTGTTTTTGAAATTGAATATAGAGAAAACAATTTTCTCGGTTCAACTGAGAAAATAAAAATTTGGCTAAACAGAAGACATCGAATTATGATGCTTCAGAGGGGGAATTTCACTTTGGTTTTAAAAAAATAAAGGCTTCAGTAATAACTGAGGCCTTTTATAATTTTGGGGCTTGCCCCCTCACCATAACGGCGATGCCCCGCTTTGGCAGGGCGATCCAGCTTTGTTATTTTATTTATTGTTATAAGATTTATTTCTATTTAAAAAAATATTAAATGCAAGATATTATCGCCATTAGGTGAGGGGGCTTGCTCTCCGGCTAAAAATGTTTTATAATTTAAGAGATGACTATCAAATTTAGCATCAAAAATCGTTTGATTATTTCCGGAATTTTTATCATTCTGGGTTTTTTGATTTTGTTGGCTCACAATTTAAATCTTAAAATTTTCTCGGCAAAAGCTGATTCAGAAGATAATATTCGCGGTTGGGGATGGAGCGAGAATATCGGTTGGGTTTCCGCAAATTGTTATAATGATTATGGGAAATGTGTCGGCGGAAGCAATAATGGTTTATATTGTGACAACGGATGTCCGGGTGGGACCTGCCAAGTTGATGGAATTTTTGAAGATAGATGCAGCGGGAATAATTATGGCGTTGCAGTAGATACTATTTCTCCATATAAATTACATGGTTATGCTTGGAGTTCAAATATGGGTTGGATCTGTTTTGGTTGCTCTTGCGATAATAATTCGAGCTGCTGTGATACCCCTTCAAGCTGTGAAGGGCCGGATGCATGGGATGGAAATAAACCGTGGGCCTGTTCGGGAAATGCCACTTGTGTCGGCGGTACTTGTTCTTGTCTCGGGGATAAAGGTGAATCTTTTTATCCAACTCCCACTTCTGATGAATTGCGCGCGCATTGGAATTTAAATAATGAAAGTTCGCCAATCCAGGATTCTTCTGGTAATGGTAATGTAGGGACACTTAATGGTACGACTAGAGTTTCCGGCAAATGGGGTAATGCCAGATCATTTAATGGGACGAGTGATTATATAGAAATGGCAGACAGCCCATCTTTAAGTATCACCGGCGATTTAACAGTTGAGGCATTTATAAAACGAGGCGTGATTGGCGGCACAGAACAACAAACTATTTTGGGCAAATGGGATGATGGAACGGGTAAAAGTTATCGACTTTGGTTGGATACTGATAATAAATTAAATTTTTTTGTGTCCGGTACTACCGAAGCAACAATAACTCAAACTACTGCCAATTTAACTGATATAACAAAATGGCATTCCGTGGCCGGAAAATATGATTATGACGGAAGCGAAAAATTAAGTATTTTTGTTGACGGAGTGGAAGTTGATGGAACAACTAGCGGCACAGTACCAAGCACTTTAATAGATTTATCGCAAAAATTTTATTTGGGCGCGAAAAAGGGCGCTTCAACAATGGATACATTTTTTAAGGGCACAATTGAAAATGTTTCAATTTGGTTTAAAGCTAAATCAGACAGCGAAATTTTTTCTGACGGACAAATGGAACTCTCCGGTTGGGCCAAAGTAATCAATTTGGGAGATAATGGCTGGATGAAATTACAGAAAAGTTTAACTGACGCCACTCCGAGTAAATGGTGGGGAAGTTATTTGGAAGATTATATAGATTTTTACAGAATGGGTGGTTGGGGTTGGAATGATTATTCCAGTTCTTTGCTTGGCGTTGGTTGGTTGGAAAATGGTTATCCTAAGGATGTTCTCGCGCCTGCGACTTTTGATATTTTAAGTGTTGATAATAGCACCGACTGCCATCAATTATCGGTTTTATATAGTTCTGCTGATTGGGCAGAGAATTATACTTATTGGCGGAAAGATGATGTAGAAAGTTGCCCAACTTGCAGTACGGAAGAAAATTGTGGAACTAATGGTTATACGCAAAACAGTGTATCCGAAGGAACTGAGGGATATTTGCAAGATACGGGGTTGATTGAAGATACGGGTTATTGTTACGCGGTGGTGGCGCATAACGCGACCGGTTCAACATGGAATTCCAATGGAGCACAATGGGGAAAAACTCTTAATTGCGAACCGGACGGAGAAACTACTGATGCTAAAACTTGCGGTCAAATTAAAACTAAATGGGATGGGCCTCAGGGCAGCAGCGCTGATGGTTATAATATTTATCGGACATTAACCGACACGGGATGCAACAGTTTAGTTGATTCCAGATGCCAATTAGTCGGTCATTTGGCCGAAGGAATTTCTTATAATGGTTTAATTGCTCAATGGAAAATGAATGAAACTTCTTGGAGCGGACAATCCGATGAAGTCAAAGATTCTTCCAGTCAGGATAATAATGGCACGGCTGGAAATGGAGTGAGTACTGTGTCCGGCGCAAAATTTAATTACGGCGGCAGTTTTGCGGGAGATAATGATTACGTGGAAGTATCAGATGCGGATGATTTGGATCTGAGCACGGCAATCACACTTGAAGCTTGGGTTAAAATAGATACATCAAAAGATAATGGCATAATTGCGAAAGGAACAAGTTCAAATTTGAGAAATTATGAGATGCGCGTTAATTCAAGCGGATACTTGTCTTTTAATTTTTATACAGGAGATTGGAAAAATCATACTGACGATACAACAATTATTTCACCTAATCAATGGTATCACTTGGCGAGTGTGTTTGATGACAGCTCCGATAAAGAAGTCACTCTTTATGTTAACGGCGTAAAAGTGAAAGAATTCGACGAAACAGCCTTATTGACTGCGAATAACGAAACCTTAACGATCGGTCGGGTTGGAAGTTATTATTTTGACGGCCTGCTTGATAACGTGGCGATTTATAATGTGGCAAAATCAGATTCTGACATTAAAATTGATTATGAGGCAGGCACTTCAAATTGTTCATTAGAGGGAGATTGCGGGTTAGCTTCTGTTTGCGACGGCGCCGAAGCTCCTTATACTAAATGCGGCACAGCTGATACTTGCTGCTATATTGATAAACGAGTCATTCCTAAAATGAATTATTATTATGTTATAAACGCGACCAGTGAACAGGGTGTTTCACCGTCTTCAGACCAAACTCCGGCGGCCCAAACTTCATGCTGGCCGACGCATCAGCAACAAGAACAATAAAATTAATATAATTCATGATTCAGAATTCTATTATTATTTTCGGCAGTTCTTTTAATCCTCCTCATCAGGGGCATCTTATTATCATCAGGAAAGCGTTGAAAAAAACAGGGGCTGAAAGAATTATTTTAATGCCGGTTGGTATTCAGCCGATTAAAGAAAATTACAATATGGCGTCAATGAAAGATCGTCTGGCGATGACAAAAATTTTAGCCAAATCTAATTCTCGGATTGTTGTTTCGGATATGGAAATTAAAAAAGCACGCAGAGGGATAAAGTCTTATACTATTGATACAATCAGACAAATAAAAAAGCAACACCCGGGTTATGAAATTTATTGGGTGATAGGAGCGGATTCTTTAAAAGAGATATTGGACGGCAAATGGAACGGGGGATTGAAAATTTTCAATCAAGCGTATTTTATTGTCACTAATCGGGATAATTTATTATCAAAGATTAAGATCCCCAAGAAGATTAGGCCTAAAATAAAAATTATGAAAATAAATTGCCCTATTTCCAGCACTACGGTCAGAAAATTATTACACGATAAAAAATCAGTTAAAAAATTGGTGCCGAAAGAAGTTTTAAAATATATTGAAGAAAAAAAATTATATCGGAAGCTTTACATTTAGGTTTATGAAAGAATTAACCAAAAAAGAGGCCGAATCAAGGATAGAAAAATTAAAAAAAGAAATAGAATATCACGGCCGCCTTTATTATGTTTTGGACAAGCCGTCGATTTCGGATGCGGCTTACGATTCTTTAAGAAAAGAATTGTTGGCTCTGGAAAAACAATATCCGGAATTCGCCGGACAGAATTCGCCGACTCAAAGAGTGGGCGGCAAGCCTTTGGAAAAATTTAAAAAATTTGCTCATAAAATTCCTTTGCTTTCCCTCTCCGACGCTTTTGAAGAAAATGAAATTTATGATTGGGAGAAAAGAATCAAAAAACTTTTGCCTTCTGATTCAAAAATCGATTATTTTATTGAATTGAAAATGGATGGTTTGGCGGTGACTTTATTTTATAAAAATGGAATTTTCGAAAAAGGAGCGACTCGCGGAGACGGTTATATCGGCGAAGATGTGACTCAAAATTTAAAAACCATCAGAACCATACCTTTGAAATTGGAAGGAAATTTTCAGGGAGAAACGGAAATCAGAGGAGAGGTTTTTATGTCCAAAAAAGTTTTTGAGGAATTAAACAAAGAGCAAATTAAAAATAAAGAATCGGCTTTTGCCAATCCCAGAAACGCTGCGGCCGGATCATTGCGTCAGCTTGATTCGCAAATTACTTTAAAAAGAAAATTGAATTTTTTTGCTTACGATATTATCACTGATTTGGGGCAAAAAACTCATTTGGAAACTCATAAATTAATTGAGAAAATCGGTTTTCCTCCGAATCCTTACACTCAATATTGCGCTGATATTTCCGAGATTATAAAATTTCAAAAATATATCGGTGGATTAAGAGAAAAATTGCCTTATGAAATTGACGGCGTGGTCGCCAGAGTTAATTCCAATGAAATTTACGATAAATTGGGCACGGTTGGTCGGGCGCCGCGAGGATCAATTGCTTATAAATTTCCCGGGTTGGAAGCAACCACTAAAATAAAAGATATTATTATTCAAATTGGGCGAACCGGCAGATTGACGCCGGTGGCCGTACTTGAATCGGTTAATGTCGGCGGAGCCAACGTCAGTCGGGCCACCTTGCATAATGAAGATGAAATTAAAAGATTGGATGTCAGAATTAATGATACGGTGGTGATAAAACGGGCCGGCGATGTTATTCCTGATATTGTCGGAGTTTTAAAAAATTTGCGGACCAATAAAGAAAAAATATTTAAAATGCCAAATCATTGCCCGCTCTGCCATTCACCGGCTTACAGAAAAGAAGGCGAAGTTGATTTTTATTGTTCCAATAAAAATTGTTACGGACAGAGATGGCGAGGCATTACTCATTTTGTTTCCAAAAATGCTTTTGATATTGTTCATTTGGGCCCGAAAATTATTGATAAACTTTTCAGCGTCGGGTTGATTAAAGATCCGGCAGACATATTTTTCTTAAAAAAAGAAGACCTTGAACCCTTGGAAAGATTTGCCGAAAAATCAGCGGATAATATTATTGGGGCGATTGATAAAAGCAAGAAAATTGATTTTAGCCGTTTTATTTACGCCTTGGGAATTCGCCACACGGGTGAAGAAACAGCCATTAGTTTAGCCAATTATTTCGGAGATTTGGATAATTTAATCAAAGCCAAACTTGATGATTTAGAGGCGATTGAAGATATCGGCGGAGTAGTGGCTAAAAGTATTTTTGAGTGGTTCCAAGATAAAAATAATTTGGAATTGATTAAAAAATTTAAAAAAGCGGGAGTGGAAATTATTAAGCCTTCAAAAATTGATCAAAAATTAAACGGTAAAACTTTTGTTCTGACCGGAACACTGATTCATTTTACCCGTGAATCAGCCAAAGAAATGATCAGGAAGTCAGGCGGAAATATTTCTTCTTCAGTCAGTTCAAAAACGGATTTTTTGGTGGCCGGCGATGCCCCGGGTTCAAAATTCAAAAATGCCAAAGATTTGGGAGTAAAAATTATCAGCGAACAAGAATTTTTAAAAATGATTCAATAGTATGATTTCAAAAAAAGAAATACAACATTTGGCGGATTTGGCACGGCTTAAATTGACGGAGAAAGAAATAAAAAAATATCAGAAACAACTTTCTGAAATTTTAGATTATGTCGGACAACTTAAAAAAATAAATACAAAAGACGTTTTGCCTTGCACCGGCGGGACTAATTTGAAAAATATTTTTCGCAATGACGAAGCGAGTTTGGCGGATAAAGAAATGATTAAAAGACTGCTTAAAACCGCGCCGAAAGTTGAGAATAATTTAATAAAAGTAAAAGGAGTATTTCAAGAATAGTTCGTAGTTTATAGTTATTGGTCACGGTTGTCAGTTTTTTAGAAACTAGAAACTAATAAACCAAAACTAAGAACCAATAACTAAAAACCATTTTTATGATTTTAAATAATTTAACAATTTTAGAAGCGCATCAGGGTCTGAAGAAAAAAGAATTTTCTTCAGAAGATTTGGTTAAATCATGTTTGGCGGAAATAAAAAAACAAGATAAAAAAATCAATGCCTTTATCACTGTTTTGGAGAAAGAGGCGATAGAGAGGGCGAAAATAATAGACAAACAGATTGCTTCCAGCGGTTTGAATAATTTTTTAACCGGCATCCCCTTGGCGATTAAAGATAATATTTTAATTCAAGATGTCCGCGCTACGGCCGGTTCCAAAATACTTTCGGAATATTATTCTCCTTATGACGCTACGGTAATTAAAAAGTTAAAAGAGGCCGGAGCGATTTTTGTCGGTAAAACAAATTTGGACGAATTTGCCATGGGTTCTTCCACGGAAAATTCTTTTTTCGGTCCGACTAAAAATCCTCGCGACTTGGAAAGAGTGCCGGGCGGTTCTTCGGGCGGTTCAGCTGCGGCGGTAACGGCAAAAATGTGTTTAGGCGCGCTCGGTTCTGATACCGGCGGTTCTATTCGCCAGCCTTCCAGTTTCTGCGGCGTGGTCGGATTAAAACCGACTTATGGAAAAGTTTCCCGTTTTGGTTTGATGGCCATGGCTTCTTCACTTGATCAAATCGGACCAATCAGCCGTTCGGTTGACGATGCGGCTATTTTACTTGACGCGATTGAAGGCAAAGATAATTTTGATTCAACCAGTGTCAAAGACGCGTTAAAAACAAAAATACCTTGTAATGACAATATTTTTAAAAAATTGAGAATTGGTATTCCAAAAGAATATTTTGTCAAAGGATTGGATCCGCAAATTAAAAAAAGTATTGATCAGCTGATTAAAAAATTGGAAGACGAGGGGGCGGAGATTAAAGAAGTAAGTTTACCAAACACGAAAGAAGCTTTGGCTTGTTATTATATTATTATGCCGGCCGAAGTTTCGGCGAATTTAAGCCGTTATGACGGCATAAAATACGGCTATTCGGTTCAGGAAGGAAAAAATTTGCTTGATGTTTATTTAAATTCACGGACTCAAGGATTCGGCGATGAATCAAAAAGAAGAATTATTTTGGGAACATATATTCTTTCCAAAGGTTATTATGAAGCTTATTATTTGAAAGCTCAAAAAGTCAGAACATTGATAAAAAATGATTTTCAAAAAGCTTTTGAAAAAGTTGATTGTTTATTGACGCCGACTACGCCGACTACGGCTTTTAAAATCGGTGAAAAAATTGATGATCCGTTAAATATGTATTTGTCCGATATTTATACCGTGCCGGTTAATTTGGCCGGTTTGCCGGCTTTAAGCTTGCCCATAACACAGACTCACACGGACGAGAACACAGACTCACACGGAAAAAGTCAGTGTAAGTCAGTGTTAAGTCAGCATAGGTCCGTGTCTTTGCCTTTTGGTTTGCAAATTATCGGAAATTATTTTGAAGAAAATAAAATCTTGGAAATAGCAAAGGGGATAGAGAAGTTAATAAGTTAATAAGCTGATAAGTCAATAAGTATATATATGGTAAAAATGAAAATAAAAATATTTAACATTATATTTTTATCATTTCTTGTTTTTTCGTTTTTTATTCCTTTTTTCGCGCAGGCTGAAACCAAATCTTCCGCCTCTCTTTATTTTGTTCCGGCGACAAGTTCGGTTGAAGTTGGGAAAACCACTCAAGTCAGATTTGTTGTTAATGCCGGCGTGCCGATAAATTTGGTTGAATCCACGCTTTCCTTTTCCAATAATACTTTGGAATTTTCCAGTTTTTCAAAATCAGGATCGATTATTAATTTATGGTTCAATGAACCGACTTATTCTCAGCAAAATGGAAGCATTTCTTTTTCCGGAGGCATACCGAATCCCGGTTTTACGGGCGAGGGCAGAATTTTAATCATTAATTTTAAAGCCAAGGCAAGCGGAACCGCTTGGGTAAAAATTTCCGGAGCTCAAGTTTTAGCCAACGACGGTTTGGGTACTGATATTTTAAGTTCCAGGGGACAAGCCAGTTTTACGTGTTTTGAAACCGGTTTGCCAAAACCGACTCCAACCGAACCTAAGCCTGAAATTACTCCTTCTCAATTAAAGGTTTCTTCTTCAACTCATCCTGATCAGCAAAAATGGTATTTAAATAAAAATCCCATGATTTCTTGGCCATGGAATTCCAATATTTCCAATTTCAGTTTTATTTTTGATCAAAAGGAAAAAACAATTCCGGATAATGCCGGTGAAGGATTGAATAATAATATTTCTTATTCGGACGTGAAAGACGGAATTTGGTATTTTCATCTTAAAGCGCGCACCGCGACCGGGTGGTCGATGACATCTCATTTTAAAATACAAATTGATTCTCAATTGCCTCAAGATTTGAAAATTATTTTTCCCAAAAATGAAGATATATATACCACTACGCCATTGGTTAATGTGTCGGCCAACGATTCTCTTTCCGGAATAGCTTATTTTGAAGAAAAAACAGATCAAGGTGATTTTATTAAAATTGACAAAACCGAATTTAAAATACCAAAAACAAATCCGGGCGATCATACTTTATCAATAAAAGCTTATGATCAGGCGGGAAATTTCGCGGAGAAATCTGAAAATTTTAAAATCATTCTTCTTCCGACTCCGACAATCGATCATTGCACAAGAGAAGTTTTGTCAGCCACTATATCCACTCCATTGATTGTCAGAGGCGAAGCCGCTCCGCTTTCAGATATTATTGTTTCCATTGCTCAGCAAGAAGGCGATCAAAAATTTGAAGAAACAACACAGACCGACAAACAAGGCAATTGGGCTATTATTTATAAAGAGCAATTGCCTCCGGGCGAATATTTTGTTTACGCGACCGTTCATTCTCCGGAACAAGCAAGTTCTCCTTCAAAAAAAGTCCGCTTGAAAGTAATAAAAACCGGAATTGAATTTTTGGGTCATATTATTCCTTCCGGCGCCATAATTTTTATTATATTTTTCCTTTTGGCTATCATTGTCATCTTGATCGCTTTATTGATGTTTTTCAAAAGGAAATTTAAAAAATATGATACTTTGCTTAAAGATTTTTTAGAGAAAAAAAATAGAGGCTTTAGAACGAAAAAATAAAAGGAGATTAAGTTTTTATGAGATATTCTAAATCATCAATTGTTTTTATTTTAACCACTGCTTTGTTTTTAATTGGAGCAGTTTGTTTTTTATTTTATAGTCCATTGACCAAAGCGGCGGAAACAAATGAAATAAAAATTTCTCCCACTGCTTTTTCCGGCAGTCCTTCGACTCCGCTCGGGGCAGGTTGGCAGAATCCGCAAGCGGTTTTGACTCAGGATTTATCGCAAAACGCGGCTTTTGAAGAATTTAATCAAGAAAATTCGGCTTATCCCGCGCCCGTTCAGACGGGAAACTCGAAACTCGAAACTCGAAACTCGAAACAAATTTTGAATTTTCTAAATTCTAAATTCCATATTCTATATTCTTTATTCTTTAAAGACAGCGTGGCGCAAGCCGAAGAGATAACCACGGAAAATTCAACTTCAACGCCATTGGATATTAACAATCAAACCGAGCCAACGCCTGAAATTGAACCGATAATTGAAACCCCGGCCATGGAACCGCTAATTTCCGAACCATTGATAGAAACGCCAGAGCAACCCCAAATTGTCGAGAAAATTTTAGAAATTTCAAATTTTTCAGTTTCGGACAGTTTTAAAGAAAAACAAATTGAGAATGTTCAACTGAGGTTTTCGCTGGCGGCGAAAACCGGCGAAACTGACACTAAAGAAGAACACGAAACTGACACTAAATTTTTAATTGAGTATCAGAACAATAAAGATTGGCAGGAAGTAGGAGAAATTAGCTTTAATAATGAGATTTCTAATGCTACTAATGGTGGGTATTGGCTTTATGCCTTGCCCGTTTTTCAGTCTTGGCAAGATTTAGATAATCTGAAAATCAGGTTTGTATATCAGGAAACAGTTTCGAGCCAGTTTAGTGATACAAATCAAGTTTCGCATAGTTTAGTGTATTTGGACGCGGCTTGGCTGGAAATAACAACCGCGGAACAGCCGGAAAAAATTTTAGAGCAGCAAGAACCGATTAAGGAAATAAAAAGTTTTAAAAATAATGAAGAACCGACTTTTGAATTGACGGAAAGTTTTTTTGCGAAAATAAAAAACTTTTTCAAGAAAGAGAAAAAAGATTTTGTTTTGATTGATCCAATGGGGAAAGAAAGCAAGGACGGACTGATTAATCAGGGCAATAAAGTTAAAGTTTCTCGTTCTGGAGATAAAAGAAGTTTCAGACCAGGCCTTTATAAATTAAAAATTAAGCAAGGCGACAAAGAAACCATTCAAGAGTTTACTTGGGGCGTTTTGACATTAAATACCAATAAATCAGTTTACCTGTCCGCCGAAGCCTTGTCGAAGGCGGGATTGCCCAACGAGACGGCTTATCTGCAAATGGCGGTTTTAAAAGATGACGGACATACAGTATGCGACGCTTCGCTTAAACTCGAAATCAAAAATTCGAAATCAGAAACAATTGTTTTATCAACCGGAGACGGAACAATTCAATATAGCGGACAATGCGGGCCGGACAACGTGATTGATGTGCCGGATTATTTCGCTTATTATCCGGTGGGAGAAGCGGGGACTTACGTGACAACTCTTACCAATCTTGATAACGGTTATGAAATAACTGACTCTTTTGAAGTCCGCGATTCCGCGCCTTTTGAAGTTGAAAGAATCGGACCGACCAGAATTTATCCGTTGGCGAATTACGAAATGAAATTGAAAATAAAAGCAAATCAGGATTTCAACGGAGAAATTATAGAAAAAATTCCAGACTCTTTTCAAATTATAAATTCAGAATCCGAAATCAGAGATTCAAATGATCCGAATACGAAAGAAATTGTTTGGAACGCTGATTGGAAAGCGGGAGAAAATTATGAATTGAAATATCAATTTGACGCGCCGGATGTCAGCCCTTATATATTTTTATCGGGGCCGCTTAAAATCGGCCAATTTGAAGAAACGAGAAATTGGCAAGTCGCGTCCGATACTCCGAATGGAACGGGTATGCTTGTTTATGATGAAGATGGAGCCAATAGTCCGTCTCCTCATTATAGAACCTGGTCCGGAACTGATTTTAGCAGTGAAAGTAATCTATTGGCAGACGAGACTGTGACCGACGAAGTGAATCATACCATAATTGAAGCTTGTCCAACTCGCGATGAATATATTAGAGGAGCCTTAACTACAGCGGGACATTTAGATGTTCAGGTTTGGGATGTTAATACAACTGCATGGATTAATGGCGGCAGTGCTCCAACCAATGGTGATTTTACAACCGGAATCGGAACCACCAATGATGTTTATCGCGCTTTTGATGTTGCTTATGAATCAACTTCCGGAGATGGTCTGGTGGTTTATGAAAGCACCAGTGGGACAAATAAAACTATTATGTATCGCACTTGGGATGGCTCAAATTGGTCTTCTGAACAAACCTTGGATTATTCATCAGTGGCGGAAGGAGGATCTAATGACGTTGCAGTTTGGGTGGAACTTGAGGCCGATTACGCGACTAATAATATTTTACTTGCTTGGCAAGACAAAACCGGAAAGGGTTATTATGGGGCTCGCTGGGATGGTACGCAGTGGTTGAACATTGCCCTAATTGATGGTGCTGGGGTAAATGCCGCTAGACAAGATTTTGATATTGCCTGGGAAGGAACTTCTCATAATGGTAAAATTGTTTATGCTAAATCGACAATAGACCTTGGCGCTTCAACTTATACTCCCGGAAGTGGCTGGGCTAGCGATACAATCTCAGATGTGGGTATAGATCAAGCCGTCCAATGGATTAGAATTGCCGGAAGTCCCAATAATAATTATATCGCCGCAATATATAGTTTTCTTCAAAGTGCCTATAGTGGAGAAATAACTGTTGATATGTGGAATGGTACAAATTGGACATCGGTTTCTACCCCCACAAAGGATAGTGATGTAAATAATAATGGTTATGCTCAGGGAATGGATGTTGCTTGGGAACAGGGATCAGGCGCGGATCGAGCTCTTTTTGTTTGGCGTGATGGTCCTACTGATGAATATTCTTTACGTTATATGGTTTATGATATTTCCGATGGGGTTTTTGAGGCGATTGATGATGACAGCGTTTGCAATCTAACGGGCACTAATACAAATCAAACAGTTACTTCTCTTGCCAATGCGGAAAATTCCTCTGGTCCTTGTACTGGACTCGGTGCATGGGAAGATGAAATTAATGGAATTAAATTAACTTCAGATACCGGATCCAGAAAAATTATGGTTTTAGCTGAAGATAAAACCGCGGCATTAAAACCTGAAGCTCAGCTTTGGAATGGGACAGATACCGGGACATGGTTGACTCAAACTTCAAACATGGGAACATTTGAAACAGATCTTTCTACTGGTGCTACTTTATCTGCTTCTCTTCCGACTAAAGCTTATGATTTTGCTTTTATGAAGTATTCTGCGGCAGCCGCGAATCTTACGCAAATTCATTATCATTGGAGAAATGACGATGGTTCAGAATCAGCCGCAACTTCGGCTACCGGCAGCACTGAAGACACAACTCTTGGTTGTTTGCCGGAAAGCACAACCAAAAGAATCAGGGTGGAAGTTTCTAATGAAGGTAGCGCCACATCTGACGCTATCACTTATCGTCTTGAATATGGAGCAAAAGCGACTACTTGCGCGGCTATTTCCAGTTGGACAGATGTTGGCGCGGCAGATGGCGATTGGGATATGTCCAATTCGTCAAACTTGACTGATGGAAACGATACAACTGATGTTGCTAATCTTGCCAATGGTAAAGTAACCAATGAAAATACAACTTTTGAAACTCCCAATGCCGCTCAAAAAGATACATCAAGCACTACCGCCGGTATTACTTTGGCTGCCACTGATTTCGCGGAAATTGAATATTCTATCCAAGCTTTGGCCGCCGCAACTGACGGAGGAACTTATTGTTTTCGTTTAACCAATGCCGGTTCTACTACAAATTTTACTTACACAACATATCCTGAAGCAACTGTTTACAGTTCTCCGACCATTGAACAAATACATTATCACTGGAGAAATGACGATGGTTCAGAATCAGCCGCAACTTCGGCTACTGCCAGCACTGAAGACACCGTGCTTAGCAGTTTGGTAAAAAATACAACTACAAGAATCAGATTAGAAGCATCCAATGAAGGCACTTGTTCGTCCGCGGCCATCACTTATCGTCTTGAATATGGAGCGAAATCTACCACTTGCGGAGCCATTGTTTCCTGGACTGATGTTGGTGCGGCAGACGGGGATTGGGATATGTCCAATTCGTCAAATTTGACTGACGGAAATGACACCACCAATGTTGCCAATCTTGCCAATGGTAAAGTAACGGACGAAAATACAACTTTCAAAACTACTAATGCTGCTCAAAAAGATACTTCAAGTACCACCGCCGGCATTACTTTGGCCAGCACTGAATTCGCGGAAATTGAATATTCAATCAAAGCTCTGACTGCGGCTACGGCCGGAGGAACTTATTGTTTTCGTTTGACCAATGCCGGAACTGCCACTAATTTTACTTATACAAAATATGCGGAGGCAACCATTTATACTCCGCCTGCTGTTGATGAAACTCATTTTCGCTGGAGAAATGATGATGGGGGAGAAAATGGAAGCTGGACAGTTGACGGTTTGACATACACAACTAGGAGAATGTTAACCATTGATAATAGCAAGATAACTTCTGACTTGGTTGATCTTCCGGTTCGGGTAAGCTTGGCCAGTTTTCCGGATATTGATTTGGCGGATTTTAATGCAAACGGATATGACATCAGATTTACTCAATTTGACGGAACAACTCTTTTAAAATATGAAAGAGAATCTTTTAATCAAACTGCGGATACCGGAGAATTCTGGGTGAAAATTCCTAACGCGAGAACCGCAATCAGTAATGATAATAGATTTTTTATTTATTACCGAACCACGGACACGACCGACGGAGAAGACGCGACTAATGTTTGGGACTCTGATTTTGAATCAGTGCATCATTTAAATATTGCTTCTCAGGGAACAGTAGTAAGTGCTGATACTACCCATGTGTCAGATACTTTTTCAAGAACTTTGGTCAGGACTGATGACGATAATCAAACTCTTCATTTGTTTTATGCCAAAGCCGGAACCAGTGACAGAACTTTATGGTGGAAGATAAGCACTGATAATGGATTTACATGGACTAGTGAAACTCAAATTGGGAGTACGGCTGGAAGAGGAAATCTTCCCACGGTTGAAGTAGATTCAAATGGAAAAGATATTCATCTTGTATATTCTAACTCCAATGATCTTAAGCATTGGATGTTTTACAGAAAATTAACTTGGAACGGCGCTAGTTGGGATGTCGGGAGCGAAGAAACTATTCACGAAGGAGCGACTGGTACGAGTGGCGTTTCTGACGCAAGTATGGCTATTGATTCATCCGGAGTGGTTCATGTGGTTTGGGCGTTTTGGGACAACAGCACCACTTATAATGCATATTATGAAAATAATTCAGCCGGAAATTGGAGTGCCAGTCCGACTACTTTAGGTACGGATAATGCATGGGTAATGCCGGTCATTCAAGTGGACTCCAGTAGGAATTTGCATGTAGTTGTTGCTCTAAATGGTCTTGTTGAATATCAAAAAGCGACTTATAGTGCCGGTCCGACTTGGACTTGGGCCGGGAGTTGGACAGCCATATCCGGGGGAACATATTCTGATGTTTGGTCGCACGTTATCAGTTCCATTGATGCCAGTAATCGTCTGCATGTTGCTTGGGGCGGTTATGGTCCGACTTACAGACCTTTAAAATATGCCAGAAAGAATGCAAATGACACCTGGGAAAGTACCGTCACTCTTGATGCGGGAAATAATCATTGTTACGCATCAATTGTCGCCTTTGGAGATACAGTTTACGTAACCGCTATGTATAATTCCAGTACGGGCCAAACCGTATATTATAAAAGTACTGATGCCGGAGCCAATTTTGGTAGCAGAATGGCTATTAGCGATAATACTTCAACAAATCTTGCTTTCCGTTCCAGAATTTCAAAATACGCAATAAAGCCCGTGCTTGAAGGAGCGTGGAGAACAGGCAGTTCTTCGCCATATTCTATGAAATATATTCTTATTGATGAATTGGATTCAACCACCCATAATATAGATGGAGGTTGTATTAATGGAGTAACGGGCGGCGCGGTTGGTCAAATAAACGGCGCAGATAGTTTTGACGGAAGTAATGATTATATTGATATTGGCACCGGACCGAGCACCGTCAAAACCGTCAGTTTTTGGATTTATCCGGAAACGACAACTGAATATTTTATTAATCTTACCAGTACCACAAAATATATTTGGGTTAGCGGTGGCACCGTGACCGTAACCGGTTTTACCGGTACGCCGACAATTTATGTTAATGGGGTTGTCACCAGTACTTTAGCGGCCGATGCATGGCAGTATGTAACTGTTACCACCGGCACGGCTGAGAACGCCAGTAATTTTGATATTGGACGAACTGCTGACACCAATTATCTGGAAGGAAAAATAGACGAGGTCCGTATTTCTCAAACTGCCAGAAGCGCTGATTGGATTACAGCTGATTATAATTCTACAAATAATAGTTTATTGACTTACGGAAGCGAGGAAACAGGATCGGGTACGGCCGCCACTTGGAAAGCAGCTGAAGATACTACTGCCAGTCAGCCCTTATCAACAAATGTCAGATTAAGATTTTCTTTTAAAAATACCACGGCGACTGCCAGCGGTTACAATTATCGTTTGCAATATGCCGCTCAAACCGGAGGATCTTGCGGAGATGAAACCTACACTGATGTACCGGTTGCCGGAAGTTGCGGCAGTGAAGCTGCTTGTATGTCTGCTTCCACTTATTTCGTTGATCAAGCCGCGACTACCAGGCAATTAAGTATTCCCAGCAACTATGCTTTTGTGGCGGGTAAAATAATAGAAAATGCGTCTAATCAAACTGATGATATTACTTTAACTGCCAGCCAATTTACCGAAGCCGAATATAGTTTTCAATTTACCGTTAATGCTTCTGACAGCACGGTTTATTGTTTTAAGGCAAGAAATAACACAACTGAATTGGACAGTTATACAAAAATAGCCGATATCACGGCCGGTGGCGGTCAGGCGCCGACAGTGAGCGATGTTCAATTAAATGGCCAAGTGGCTATTGATTTGATTGAGAGCACCACAAAATCAGTTTCCGCCACGGCTGATGTTTCAGATCCTGATGGATGTGATACTATTACCGGCGTTACGGCAAAAATTTATCGTTCAGGAGTAACCAGCGCTCAGGCCTGCTCGGCCAATGATAATAATTGTTACAGTGTTGCTTCTTGCACTGAAACTTCTTGTTCCGGAACTGACGCTGTTTATACTTGTACAATTTCAATGCAATTTTTTGCCGATCCGACTGATACCGGCACTCCTTGGGTTTCTCAATATTGGCGAGCTTATGTCACCGCTACTGACGAAGATGATGCAACCGCTTCAGGTTACAGTGCGGCTGACGCGCCCGACGTAAATTCTTTATTAGGATTGGATGTTACTGCTACCATAAATTATGGCAGCTTGGGCGCCGGCGCTAAAAATGATCCTTTGGACAAAACAACAACTGTCACCGCTACCGGAAATGTTTCTTTGGATGTAACTTTATACGGCGTAAATATGACTTCAGGAGGAAATAATATTGCCGTGGGAAAACAAAAATACGCGCTTGCTACCAGCACGGCTTATGCCAGCGGCACAAGTTTATTGGTTGATCCCGGAGCCACGGCGCAATTAAATTGCTGCAAAACTTTTTCTTCCGGCAGCAAGGCGACTAAAGATATTTGGTGGGGATTGGAAGTGCCTTCTCCCCAAGCAGTGGGCACTTATACCGGATCAATTACTTTCAGCGCGGCTAAAAATGGATGGTCAGTGTCCGGCGATTGGTGCGAATAATTTTTTAAAAATCAATTAGTTATCCACTGAAAAAGACATTGTTTTTTTCAAAGTTTGTGATATCATAAAAGTATAAATAATTTAATAAATTTTAATAAATTAAATTTTAATTATATGGCAAAAATCATAAAGAAATCTTTCCCCTGGTTTTTAATTTTAAGTTTGATTGTCGCGGTAGTTTTCAGTTTTAATTTGAATTTTAAAAATTCAGAAGTTAAAGCTGACTCCGCTGACACTTCGGTTACAGTCGGAAATACCGCCCCATCTTTGGGCACTCCGGCTGAAAATCCGGCTTCTTACGGCACTACGCCGACCAATATTGGCGCTAACGTAACTTTTGAATCCACCTCCACTGATCCGAATAGTGACAATTGGTATTTAGCTGTTTGTAAAACAAATGTGATTAATCCGGGAACCGGTGGCGGCGCGCCAACTTGCGACACTTCTTCCACTTGGTGTGTTTCTACCACAACTGTCAGTGGCGCAAAAGCCACTTGTGTTGCTGAAGCTTCCGGTGTCGCGGAATCCAATGTTTGGTATGCTTTTGCTTGCGATGCCGCTGCTTCAAGTCAGGCTTGTTCCGCTTCCTCACAAGGTGCAAGCGATTCAGGTTCGCCATTTAAAGTTAATCACGTACCGGCCTTTACTGTTTATGCCGATGATGGACCAAAAGCTCCTGCAGTCACTATGACTTGGACAACCACTGCCGCGGATACTGATACTGACACGGCAAGTGACACAGTAAGTTTATATGTTTGTAAAAGTAATGCTTTTGTCGCTTCAACTTTAACCTGCACGGACGGAGCTTGGTGTTCAGATACTGCGAAATCCAGTAATCCAACTTGTGGCGCCACTACGCTCAGACCGGACGGCGACTATGCCGCTTATGGTTTTGTAGTTGATAGTCATGGGCTTGAAGCTTCAGGAAGTCCGCATGCCACAGATTCCACTCCAACGGTCAGCAATGCCACACCGAGTATTACTGCCTCAACTATTTCCGTGCTTGATACTGATGAAGCGGATAATATGACTCTTACTACCGAACAAGCAGTAACCACCGGATTTAAAGTAAAATTTACCGTGGTTGATGCTAACAGTTGCGTAGTCAAAGGAGGAACTCCGGGAACTAATAATGAAATTGCTTCATCTTTTATTAATTTAAGAATGTCGGAAAAAGCCACCACATCTTGCGATGAATCCGGCGAATATGATGCCAATGATTGTTACCCTGACGCCTCTGCTTCTTGGGACCCAAGTTGTACTCAAGATGCGGATACTTGTACCGGAACAACAGACACTGATGCTGCTTGGACTTGCACTTTCCCAATTCAATATCACGCTGACGCAACAGTAACCGGCGCGCCAAAAGCTTCTTACAATTGGGTCGCGGCTGTCAAAGCCACTGATGATGACACGGCTGATACGGGATTGGTTGATTCCACTACTGGCAGCAATGAAATGGATAAATTCATGTCTTATGATTTGACCACTACTACCATTTCTTACGGTACAGTGTCAGCTAATGGAGACAGTTCTGAAAAAACAACCACTGTAGAAGCAACAGGCAATGTGGGTTTGGATGAAAATATTTCCGGCGGAACTTCAGGAAGTAAAGGATTGTGTACCGGCAGCTATCCTACCTGCTCGGGAAGTTATATCGCTACTGATCAACAAAATTATAATTTAACCACTGCTCAAGGTTGGGGCGGATCTGGTCACGCGGATTTAGCATATGTGGCCGCTGAAGCTGAATTAAATTGCGCCAAAACCACTACGACCGGCTCACCGGCAACTGCAAATACTTATTGGTATTTGCACGTACCGACCGGACAAGCAGCCGGAAGTTATACCGGTCAGAACACGATTGAAGGAAAAATTAATAATGAAACTTACGGATCATAATAAATAAGCGCAAGGTTTATCAATTACATGGCTTGGAAAAAAATAAATTTAATTTTAATTACTTTTCTATTATTGGCTTTTGTAATCGCCCCAACGGCGAAAGCGGGTTTTGGTATTTCTCCGCCTTATATTGATAACGAAAATCTCGGACAAGGATCTCATTACGAAAAGAAAATCACTTTGGTCAGAGGCGATCCGGTTGAAGATTGGAAGGTGGAAGTGATTACCAATGTTCCCAAAGCGGATGATTGGATTACGATTGACAAAGGGAAAGAATTCATTATGCCGGCCGGAGCCCAACAAGTGCCGATTATTTTCAGCATTGATGTTCCGAAAAACGCCAAATTCGGCGAATATAAAGGCAGTATCAGAATAAAAACATCACCGGTCAGAGCGCCGGAACAGGGGACAGTCTCTATTCTTTTAGGCGGACAAATTGATGTTAATCTGACCGTGGCCAAAGATATTTTTGATTTTAAAATTAAAGGAATAAAAGTTTCCGATTTGGAAGAAGGATACAAGGCTTGGTGGGGATATGTTCCGGGAATAATAAAATTCTCAATGCAAACTGAGAATTTGGGCAATATTAAAGCCGCGCCGAGCAAAGTGAAATTTGAAATTTACGGCGAAGACAGATCAAATATTGTAGAAACAATTGAAACTTCCAAAATAGGAAAAATTGAACCTTTTAAAACCGATTGGGCGGTGGCCGAACTCAAAACAAAATTAAAAGCCGGCAGTTATTGGGCTCAGTATAAAATTTTCAAAAAAGATGAAGTGGTCAGCTCGGGAGAAATTCATTTAAGCATTATGCCCAAAGGCACCATCACCACGGGACAACAAAACAAAATATTTGATTTGAATTCAAAACTTCTGCCGATAGTCGGTTTAGCCATCATTATTTTAATCGTTATCGCGGGTTTGATTTTAAAGAAGAAAAAGAGAAAGTAATCAAAAAATGCTATGACCATAAAAAATAACCAGAACGAAATATTTTTTCGAAACTGGTTATTTTTATCCCGCACCTTTTCGCGAAGTGTTAAACACCGCGATAAGATGCGGGATTTATTATTTTTTAAAAAACATAAACTGATTATTTTTTCAGTTATTTTATTTTTAATTTTGCCTTCCTTCCCAAAAATTTCCCAAGCTGAAACTTTTTCAACTTCTGTTTCGGTTATCATTACGGTTTGCGGCAATGGCGTAGTTGAACTAGGGGAACAATGTGACGGGAGTGATTTGGATACTCAAACTTGTGTTAAACAAGGTTTTACCAGAGGTACCTTAAGCTGTAAACTTGATTGTACTTTTGATACTTCCGATTGTTCTTCGGGCGGTGGAGGAGGCGGGGGCGGTGGAGGAGGCGGACTTTTAGTTCCTGAAACAAAATTGATTATTCAGGGATTGGCCTATCCAAATGTTGATGTAACTGTCTTGAAAGACGGACAAATAGTCGGTGTTGTCAAAGCAGATGATACGGCAAATTTTAAACTTGAACTTCCCGGAATTACTCCCGGTATCTGGAGTTTTTCTTTATGGGCTGAAGATTTTAAAGGAAGACGTTCTTCAAATTTCAGTTATACGCTCAGTGTTCAGTCGGGTATGACTACAACCATTGCGAATATTTTTTTACCGCCAACCATTGATTTAGATAAAGACAAAGTTAAAAAAGGCGAAAAAATTACCATATTCGGTCAAACCGCGCCGAAATCTCAAGTTTCGATTTATGTTTATTCCTCAAATCCATTTATTAAAGAAATAAAAGCGGATCAAATTGGCGCCTATCTTTACAGTTTGGATACAACACCCTTAGAAAGCGGCGATCATTATACCAAAATAAAATCTTCCCTTGAAGGGGTGTTGGCTTCGGATTTTTCCAAAACTTTGAATTTTCAAGTTCTAGAACAGGACGAAACACCACAAGAACCATCGTCAGGAGAAGCTGAGAAAATGCTTCCTGCTAATTTAAATCATGATTTTACCAAAAAAGGAAAAGATATTATTAATTTTGTGGACGTGTCCATTTTGCTTTATAATTGGGGTGTTCCTAAAAACATTAAGACCGATTTAAACAGCGACGGAAAAGTTAATTATCAAGATCTAAGCATTTTATTGTATCACTGGACAGGTTAATTCACATTTTTAAATTTATAATAAATTCAAATGTTTATAATTAAAAATTCAAAAAAATATATAATTTTTTTATTCTGCATTTTTATTTTTTCTTTTTGTATTCTAAATAAAGTTAATGCCGCCACTCTATATTTGGAGCCTAAAAGCGGCGAATACAAAATAGGCGACACCTTTATTATTGAAGCAAGACTCAATCTGGAAGCGAAAGAGAATATTAACGTTGTTGAAGCAAATTTAAAATATCCTCAAGATTTATTGGAAGTTGTTGATTTAAGTTTTGGCGATTCTCTTTTAACTATTATTCCTCAAAAACCGACGATTGATAAAGAAAAAGGAATTATTAATTTTGTCGGAGGCATCCCCGGCGGTTATTCAGGTCATATAGCCGGCGATCCGGGATTAAGCAATTCGCTTGTTAAAATGATTTTTAAAGTCCGGGAAATTACACCAGATCAATTAAGCGCGAATGGGCAACAAACAAAAATAGAAATAAATTTTTTGGACAATTCAGAATTATTGCTGAACGACGGAAAGGGCACATTACTGAAACCAATTATTCAGGGAACGAATTTAACGATTTTAGCTAATAATCAAGCTGTTATAAAAGACGAATGGTCTGAAATATTAAAAGAAGACAAAGCGCTTCCCGAACCGTTTACCGTAGAAATTAAACAAGATCCGTTAATTTTTAATAATAAATATTTTATTATTTTTTCCACCACTGACAAACAGTCCGGTCTTAAATATTATGAAATATCGGAAACACAAGATAAAAATCAAGAAAATTGGAACAAAGGAGAAAGTCCGTATTTATTGACTGATCAAAATTTAAACAGTATTATCAAGGTCAGAGCGGTTGATATGGCCGGAAACATGAGAACGGAAATTATTGTTCCTTCGCAGCCAACGAAAAAAACACATTCCTCTATTTTACTAATTATTTTATTGGTATTAATTATTTTTTGCTATCTTCTATTTTTTATCAATAAAAGAAATAGAAAAAGTTGATAAGTTAATATTGACATAAATTAAAGGATAAATTATCCTAATAGTATAATAATTAACTAATTTAATTTTTTTTATCTATGAAAAAAACAACGGAAAACATAACGGAAAATGCAACAGAAAATGCAACAGAAATAAAGCCAAAATTGAAAAAGAAAATAAATTGGGGTGCCGTGGTTTATTGGGCTATGGCTGTTATTTTAATCGCCTCGATTTTTACCAACGGCTTTAATGTTAAAAATTTCTTTTTTCAAACTCCGGCGCAAAAAGTTGCCGATCAGGCAATGAAGTTTATTAATGAAAATCTTTTGACGCCTGGCACTACCGCGTCTTTGGTTTCTTCCAGTATTGTTAAAGATAATGGCCTTTACAAAATAACCATTAAGGTCCAAGAACAAACTTTTGATTCTTATGTGACCGGTGATAATAAATTATTTTTTCCCGAAGCGATGGATGTAAAAACAATTATCGATCAAGCTAAAGCGGCTCAAGTGGAGACAACTAAAGCGGCAGAAATTCCTCAAACTGCGAATCCCGACATTACTTTATACGTAATGAGTTTTTGTCCGTATGGTAATCAAGCGGAGGACACAATAGCGCCGGTTATTAAATTGCTTAATGGAAAAGCGAATATTAAATTGGGATATGTGATTTATTCCGATTATGCCAAGAACAGCAGCGCCAAATGGGATGACTTTTGTTTGGATGAAGCCGAAAAATATTGTTCAATGCACGGCATCAGCGAGGTTAATCAAGATATCAGAGAAATTTGTGTTCAAAAATACGCTCCGGAAAAACTTTGGAATTTCGTTGATTTAGTCAACAAGGGTTCTGACCCTCAAACTGTTGAAGAAAAGTGGGAAGGTTTTGCAAAAACAGCCGGTATTGATGTCAAAAAAATAACAGCTTGTCAGAAAAGTGAAGCAGAGACTTTATTAGCTCAGGAAGTGACCATGAATCAGAAATACGGAATTGAAGGTTCTCCGACGCTTTTGATCAACGGTGTAATTTATCAAGGCGACAGAACCACGGAAGGATATAAGCAAGCGATTTGCAAATCATTTGCCACTCCTCCCGCAGAATGTCAGACTGTTTTGGAAAATACGACCGGAACAGCTGCCGGAAGTTGTCAATAAAATATGATTCTATCTTTTTTGCATAGTTTTGAACCCCAACCTGTTTTAAGGTTGGGGTTCTTAAATATTCATTGGTACGGCCTGCTGATGGTTTTGGCCGGTATTTTCGGTTTTTTATTGGTTTTAAAATTGGCTAAAAAATACGAAGTAAAAAAAGAAATTATTGAAGATATTGTTTTTTATTCAGTGATTTTTGGTCTGATCGGCGCGAGAATTTATCATATTTTTTGCGAACCCGATTATTATTTTCACAATCCCTCAGAAATGATTAAATTTTGGCACGGTGGTTTGGGTATTTACGGCGCTTTAATCAGCGGAGGAATTATTTTATATATATTTTCTAAAAAATATAAAAGACGCGGAGAGAATTTATCTTTTTTAATTTTGGCCGACCTGTTCGCACCGGCCTTGATTTTAGGGCAGGCGATCGGACGATGGGGGAATTGGTTTAATCAAGAACTTTACGGCTTGCCGACCAATTTATCCTGGGGTATTCCGATTTCTTTATCCAATCGTTTAATCGGGCTGGAATCATTTCAATATTTTCATCCGGTTTTTTTATACGAATCTGTTTGGAATTTTTTGATTTTTATTATTTTAATAATAATGATTACGCGGACCGTCGCGAGAAAACCGGGCGCTATTTTTGCTTTTTATTTAATCCTTTATTCCTTGGGCCGGTTTTTTATTGAGTTTTTAAGAGTTAACCCCCAGCCGATATTTTTAGATTTAAGATTGGCCCAGATAATGGCGATTTTAATGTTTATTATCGGTTTTATTATTTTAATAAAATCTCAAAAACGATTTAATAAATAATAAAAACCCCTACACATTGTGTAGGGGATGAAAATACTTCTGTGTTTGCAGAAATGAGGGCAACGGACGCTTGTCAGACGTCAACTCCCATATACCAAGGCGGCATGGTGGGTGCTAAAGCATCCCCATTAGTTTCTTGCGAAACTAACTTTCGTCTCTGCTCCGCCAATTTCTTTCTGCAGAAAATTAAGGCCTTAGAAGATAATAATAGCATTTTTTAGAAAAACGTCAAGAGGATTCTTCCACATTCTATAAAATGTCCAATAACTGTTAATCGTTTATCGGCATCGCCGCCCGTTTCGTTTATTGTTAGACGATACGGGTCGCGACAAACGATAACCGAAAAACGACAAGGGAGCGAAGCGACCATTAATCTCTCGCTAAAACAATAGCCCAGACTTCATTGGCCCCGGATTGGCGCAAAATTTTGGCTGCTTCAAATAAAGTCGCGCCGGTGGTAAAAACATCATCAATTAAAATGATGTTTTTATTTTTTATCTCAGCTTCGGAGAATTTTTTATCAATGGCAAAAGTATTTTTAACATTATTTTCCCGCTCCTCTTTGTTTAAATTGGTTTGAGATTTGGTATCTTTTATTTTTGTTAAAATTTCCATTATCGGCCAATTGAATTCTTTTGACAATTCTTCAGCCAATAATGAGGACTGATTATAGCCCCGTTGAGCCAATTTGCGCCGAGTAATCGGAACAGGAGTTAAAACAAAATTATTTTTTATAAAATGGGAAATGGAAATAGGGGATTTTTTAAGTCGCTTGATGATTAAAAAGGCCAGATTTTTAGCCAAAGGGAAAGAATAAGGCGCGTATTTAAAATTATGAATAGCTTTTTTAATCAGCGGTTGATTATAATTAACCGCGATAATAATGCCATCCAGATTAAAGCAGCATTTATAATGAGTTCTATTATCAATTGTTTTTTTATGGCAAACAGGGCAAGTTAATTCGTCTAAAACAGGGATATTCTCCAAGCAATTCTGGCAAATAAAACAATTGTCTTTTCCGCAATTTAAGCAATTAATAGGAAGAAATAATTTAAGGAAAAAGTCCTTGATTTTATTGATATTTGTTATCCACATTTTTCATTGTTATAAATGGTATTTTATAGTATAATGGCATTATAAGCTAAATAAAGTAGATAAGCAAATAAGTTGATAAGTAAATATATGAGTTTCTTTGGTTTTAGAAAAAAAGAAGGTTATTTAGGAATTGATTTGGGCTCTACCAGTATTAAACTGGTGGAACTTAAAAAGGAACAAGGGGTGCCAACCCTGATGACTTATGGTTATGCCGAGCGAGCCATGGGGGATATTATTAAAGGTGACCCGAATGAAGTTTTAAGACAAGTGGCCAATTTGCTCAAAAAAACATATAAAACAGCCGGCGTAACTTCTTATAAAGCAATAACCGCTTTGCCGAGTTTTTCCGTTTTTAATTCAGTCATTACTTTGCCGGTAATGAAAAAGCAAGAATTGGGAGATGCGGTTCATTGGGAAGCGAAAAAATTTATTCCCATGCCGATCGAAGACGTGATTTTGGATTGGCGGATTATTGATACCATTGCCGTTGATGCCCAAAGAAAAAATTATCGCATTCTTCTGACTGCCGCTTCAAGAAATTTGGTCAAACGTTATGTTGAAATATTTAAACAGGCGGATTTGCAATTACTTTCACTGGAGACCGAAGCTTTTGCTTTATCAAGAGTTTTAATCGGAAAATCTCAGTCAACTATTATGATTGTTGACACCAGTGCTTTGACTACTGATATTATTATTATTGAAAAAGGAGTGCCAACTTTAAATCGAAGCATAGATATCGGAGGCGTAACCATTACTCGCGCTATTGCCAATAGTTTGAATATTGATTTTAAAAGAGCTGAGCAATTCAAAAGAGACATAGGATTAAGCGGCGCTTCAAAAATTCCGGCTATTATAGAAAGTATTTTAAAACCGGTAATCGACGAAGTTATTTATTCATTAAAACTTTATCAAGGCCAATCCAATAAAACTGTGGAAAAAATTATTCTTTCCGGCGGTTCTGCTTATTTGCCAAATTTGGCCAATTATTTTTCACAAACACTCAATACTAAAGTAATAATCGGCGATCCCTGGGCGAGAGTGGCATATCCGGAAGAATTAAAGCCCGCCCTTGAAGAAGTGGCGCCGCGTTTTGCCGTAGCCATCGGCTTGGCATTAAGACAATTGGACTAAATAAATCAAAATTAAAAAATCAAAATTAAAAAATCAAAATGCAAAATGACAGTGTAAAATTTAAAATTAATAAAAGTCAAAACGGATTTTATAAATTTGATAATTTTACATTTTAATTTGTCATTTTAATCTTTGATATTTACATTTTACATTTTCTATTATGTCTATCAATTTACTTCCCGAAGAAATGAGGGAGGATGAAAAAATAAATAAAAAAACCGAAGAATCGGCGGAAATAAAATTTTCTCAGCCGATTAAAGAAAAAAATTCGGTTCCGCTAAAAACTGCCGAACCAAAAATCGGTTGGTTTAATTTTAAAAAACAATCAGCAGAGTCGAAAGAGTCGCCAATTTCCAATTTAAAAATAGTTGATACTTCGACTCCGTTCAGTATCAATCCTGAGCCCGCCGAACGGATTGAACCGGAAGTTTCTCAAAACGATAAAAAAGAGAAAATGTCTGAGTTGGCGGAGCTTCTTATTCAAGAAGAACCCAAAAAAGAATCTGAAAAAAAACCGGAAATCATTCGTCCTGTAGCCGATAAACCGCGGGATAAAAAATTTTTAACAGAAACTTCGCAAACTCCGGAGATTACTTTGATGCCCGGTCAAGAAATGATTATTCCAAGAATCGTGAAGGAAAAAATGCTGATTCTTTCCGCAACAATAATTGTTGTTATCACGGTTTTTTCTATTGTTTTATTATATACAAATTGGCATTTTGAACAATTAAGAGTTGAAAAGAGAAAACTCCAGGTTGACTCTCAACTTTGGGAGGCAAAAACTTATCCATTGTTAAAAGTCAGAAATGATGTTGCGTCTTTGGAGAAAAAAGCAATGAAAGTGGAAGAAATTTTAGCCAATCATGTTTATTGGACCCGATTTTTCAGCCTACTGGAAACTTACACCATTCCGGATGTTTATTTCGGTGATTTTTCCGCTGATACTAGCGGGGCAGTTCATTTATCGGCAACGGCCAAAGATTTAATTTCGGTGGCCCGACAAATTATTGTTTTTAATAATGCCACTGATTTTATTAAAAATGCTCAAGCTACAAATATCTCCAGAACTCCTTCGGGAATTGTTACTTTTTCCGTTGATTTAATTCTAGTTGATGGAGTTTTCAAACAATAAATATGGCAAAAATCATAGAAGAAAAAAAATTTGACGTTAAATGGTACCATATTATTTTGGTTAAATTTTGTTGGACGCTGATTATCTTTATTATTATTGCCGCCTTCTCATTTGAGTATTTTTTGATTATAAAACCGAAAGTTAATCAAACTACAAATGACGGACAATTTGATGTTGAAAATTATAAAACAATTGTTAAAGAACAAGAAGCATATTTTAATAAATTAACAGCATTGGAATCAAGGACGGAAAAAATCAGTGAAGACAGTTTAAAAAAATTAGATTATACGATTGCCGAAAAATCAGATTTGCCGAGTCTTTTAAATCAAATTGATATTATTTCCCGACAGACAGGAATGAAATTTACGGAATTTAGCGTTAAGTCAGATGAAGGAATCACTACGATAAATTTAAACTTTGATGAAGGTGACTATCAATCTTGTAAAGAATTTTTAGATTATTTGGAAAAAAATATAAGAATTATGGATGTGTCCCAGATTACCTTAAAAGATGCCGGAGCTTCCTTGAGCGTAATAATAAAAACTTATTCTTTAAACGACTAACTCAAAACAATGCCAAATGTTAATAAAAAAATGATTGGATTAATTATATTCTTGGTGCTTATTATTTTAGCGATAGGCTTTATTTTAATAAAATACGTTAAAGCCCCCAAGGTTTCCACGGGGGATTCTGTAGCAGGCAGGCCGCCATATTTATCCGCCTCTATTCCATCAGTGGACAAGATTGAAAATATTTTAGAAAATCCTAAATTTAAGGAAATGCGTTATATTCAGGCATTTTTTGAACCGGTTAAAGTGTCGGAAAAAGGCAAGGTCAATCCTTTTTTGCCTTTCCCTAAAAAAGAAATAAAACAGCCGTAATATTTACTGCAATTTTAATATTAAATTTTAAAATTTTCATTACCCGATATGCTTGATGGTCAAAATACAATTGTCAAATATCTTTTGGAACACGGAAAATTAACCAAAGATTATTATAATGAACTTTTAGCCGAAGCGGAAAAAACGCAAAGTGAACCCGACATAATTCTTGAACATAAGAAGATTATTTCCGAAGAAGATATAGCTTGGGCAAAAGGGCAGATTTTCGCTGTGCCTGTTGCCAATTTATACGGTCTGGTTATTGATCGAAAAATTTTGGAAATTTTACCCAAAGAAACAGCTGAAAATTATCATGTTGTATCTTTTGCCAAAGAGGGCGATATATTGAAAGTGGCCATGCTTGATCCGGGGGATTTTAAAGGCAGAGAAGCGATTGAATTTATTTCCCGTCAAAAAAATTTAAAAGTTGAATATTATGCTATCACTGTTTCCGGTTTTAAGAATATTTTAACCCAATATGGCGGACTCAGTGTTGAAGTGGAAGAAGCCGTTGGCGCAGCCGAAGATCGTTTCGCTCCGATTATCAAAGCCGGAAAATCCATTGCTGACATAGGACTTGAAGAAATTTCCAAAATGGCTCCAATCGCCAAACTGGTGGCTTCCATTTTAAAATACGCGGTTGATAACGACGCGTCTGATGTTCATATTGAACCATTGGGCGATCAAACCAGAATTCGTTACAGAATCGACGGTGTTTTAAGAGAAGTGGCGTTGTTGCCGGGACATCTTCATTCAGCAATTATTTCCCGCGTTAAGGTAATGGCAAACTTAAAATTGGATGAAACGCGTATTCCTCAAGACGGTCGTATCAGAGTTATAGTTTCAAAACGCCAAATAGATTTAAGAGTTTCAATCTTGCCGTTATTGGGACAAGAAAAAACAGTTATCAGAATTTTAGACCCCACCAAGAAAATTTTTGATTTGCAAGATTTGGGTTTTTGGGGGAGAGAGCTTGAAATAATCAATAAAAATTTACTCAGGCCACATGGCATGGTTTTGGCTACCGGTCCCACCGGTTCAGGTAAAACCACTACTCTTTATGCTATTTTAAAAGTTTTAAATCAGCCCGGAGTCAATGTTGTTACTTTGGAAGATCCGGTTGAATACGTTTTGAAAGGAGTCAATCAAAGTCAAATTCAACCTGATATAGGTTATACTTTTGCCACCGGTTTACGTTCGGTGGTCAGACAAGATCCTAATGTTATCATGGTCGGCGAAGTCCGCGATAATGAAACTGCCGAATTAGCCACTCATGCCGCTTTAACCGGTCATATTGTACTTTCTACTCTGCACACCAATGATGCTATTGGTGCCATACCTCGTTTGATTGATATGAAAATAGAACCATTTTTGGTTGCTTCTTCTTTGAATATAGTTTTGGCTCAACGATTAGTCAGAAAAATGTGTCCATATTGCGCTGAGCCGATTGTTCCTCCCGCCGGAGTGGAGAAAGATATAGAGAATGCCTTGAAAGACGTGGAGGATATAGATGTGGAAAAATTTAGAGATAAAAAAACAGGCCATCTCGCTATTTATCACAGCAAGGGCTGTACGCGATGCGGGCAAGAAGGTTATAAAGGCAGAATTGCTATTTTTGAAGCACTGGAAATTACTGATCAAATGAAAGATATTATTGTCAGGGGCTGTAAAATTGACGATGTAAAAGCTGAGTTTAAAAGACAAAAAATGATCAGTATGATTCAAGACGGTTATATTAAAACCTTAAAAGGGGAAACCACTATTGAAGAAGTTTTAAGAGTGGCAAGAGAGTAAAAATATAAAAATGGTTTTTAAGTTTTTAATTTTTTAAGTTTTTAAAACTATGTATACTCAAACAGAAATGATTTTAAATCGCATTTGCGTTTCCGCGGCCGAAAAAAAGGTTTCGGAAATTTATTTAATTAACGCGCAAATTCCTTTTATTAATCTTGACGGCAAGATACAGCCGTTGAACGGAGAAAATATTTTAGCCGCTTCTTTTATCAGTGATGTCATTTCCGCCGTTTTGGATAATAAAGAACAGAGCGAACTTCAAGAAAAAAAGCAGATTATAACCGTTAAGGAAATCGGCAAACTGGGATCAGTTCAGATTCATGTTTATTATCAAAAAAACACTCCGGCAATTTGTTTGAAATTATTGTCTCAGGAAGCTCTTGATATGGAAAAAATTGAATTGCCGAAAATGGTTCAAGATTTCACCAATTTATCAAAAGGAATTGTTTTTGTCGCCGGTCCTCATGATTCAGGAAGATTCAGCTTAGTGACTTCATTAATTGACAATATTAATAAAAATCAAAATAAATATATTGCCACTTTGGAAAAACCGATTAAATATAATTTAACCGGCATTAAAAGCATAATTGAACAAAGAGAAATTGGCCGCGATGTTTTATCTTTCAAAGAAGGATTAAATTTTATCAGAGAGAGAGGCCATGTTGATGTGGTAATGATTTCGCAAATTAAAAATGCCGAAATAATGGAAGAACTTTTCGCTTTGGCCGAGGCAGGTACTTTAATATTTGCCATTATGGATACGGGTTCGTCTATCCAGACAATTAAAAGAATACTTAATTTTTTCCCAACCAGCGAAGAAGAAAATATCAGATATTTTCTCAGTGAAAACTTAGCCGGTATTATTGCCACCAGACTTGTGCCTAAAATCGGCGGGGGAAGAATAAGAGCCCTTGAAGTTTTATCCGCTCTGCCTAGTATTAAAACCATTATCGCTGAAGGCAAGCTTCATCAATTATCAACTTTTTTGCAAACAGGGGAAGACACCAAATCGGTCTCCATGGATAGATACCTGGCTGATTTGGTGACCTCCAGTAAAATTTCGCTTGAAGACGCGATTAAAAATTGTGTTGACGAAGAAATGTTGAAATCATTATTAAGAAGATAAAAAACAGCTTCTTAGCTTGTAGCTTCTTAGCTTTTTAGGAGTTAAGAAGCATTGTCTAATAAGCTAAAAAGCTAATTCCTAAAAAGCTAATTTTATGTTATTCGAATACAAAGCTAAAAATTTAAAAGGGGAGACAGTTAAAGGAATTATTGATGCTTTGAATCAAGAAGCGGCAATGGAAGTTTTAACTTCTCGCGATCTTATTATTTTATCTCTCGCGGAGGGCGGTAAAATGTCCGTACTACACCGTCCTCTTAATTTAAGAATAAATTTATTTGGCGGCGTCAAACCGAAAGATTTGGTTTTTTTATCTCGTCAGCTTTCAACTATGGTCTCTGCCGGTTTACCGCTGGTAAAATGTTTGGAAATTTTGGTTAAACAAACAGAGGATTTGTATTTAAAGGGCGTGGTTGGATCGATCGCCGAAGATGTAAGAGGGGGAGTTAGGTTCTCTTCAGCTTTGGCTAAATACCCTAAAGTTTTTAATGATTTTTATATCAATATGGTTAGGGCGGGTGAAACAGCCGGCCGACTGGATGAAGTTTTGAATTATTTAGCGAACGAGCAAGAAAAAAATTTTGATTTAATCAATAAAATAAAAGGAGCGATGATTTATCCGCTCTTTGTTATTATAACTGTTATTGGCGTGATGGTTCTAATGATGTTGTTTGTTGTTCCTCAACTAACCAGCGTTTTAGCAGAATCAGGCACGCAATTACCTGCCTCTACAAAGTTTTTGATTGGTACCAGTAAATTTTTGCAACATTATACGATTTTATTTATACCGTTAATTATTGCTTTAATTATTTTTTTAAAATATTTTTTAAAAACTTCTAAAGGAAAAAATTTTTGGGATAAATTTATTTTAAAAGTTCCTGTTTTCGGTCTGCTTTTTAAAAATTTATACCTTGTTCGTTTTACTCGTTCTTTAAGCACTTTGCTGGTCGGAGGCATACCTTTAACCGCGGCTCTTAAAATAGTAGCCGAAGTAGTGGAAAATAATGTTTATAAAGATTTAATTTTCCAAACAATCAAAGACGTGGAAGAAGGACGATCTGTCAGCTCCACTCTTATAAAATCCGATCATATTCCAAAAATGGTGTCAAATTTATTGTCAGTAGGAGAAGAAACCGGTAAATTGGATGAAGTTTTGGGGAGATTGGCGGATTTTTATTCCCGTGAAGTGGAGAATATTTTATCAAGATTGGTTACTCTTCTTGAACCGATTATTATTATTTTCTTGGGCATAGTGGTTGGCGGAATGATGGCAGCTATTATCTTGCCAATGTACAAATTGGCGGGTTCATTCTAGGTGATTTTATCTGAATCGGGCGCATAGTTTAATGGTAAAAACAGCCCGCCCAAAATTTTGGGCGATTAGCTCAGTTGGTTAGAGCGCTATCCTCACACGATAGAGGTCTCAGGTTCGAATCCTGAATCGCCCATTTATCACCCAAAATTTTGGCGGGAGACCCCTTGTTAGGTTCGATTCCTAGTGCGCCCACCAAGTTCAGCTTCTTAGCTTTTTAGGATGAGAAACTATAACTTAATTACTAAGAAGCTAAAAAGCTAATTCCTAATAAGCTAATTTTTATGCCCGAACTACCGGAAGTTGAAACAATTAAAAATCAATTAGCCGATAAAATTATTGGTAAAAAAATAGCAAGAGTGGAAATTCGGCTGGCTAAATTAATTAAGGGCGTATCTGCCCTTGTTTTTAAAAATAAATTAAAAGGAGCGATTATTAAAGATGTTTCGCGCCGGGCAAAACTTTTGATTATTAAAATTTCAGGTGGTTATTCGTTGTTGATTCATTTAAAATTAACCGGACAATTGATATTCATGAAACATGGAACAGATAACATGGAACATCAAAAATATACACACCTTATTTATCATTTTTCGGATAAAAGCGCGCTGATTTATAATGATTTAAGGCAATTCGGCTATGTTAAATTGGTCAAAACAGTTGATTTGGAAAAAATATTTGAACAAGAAAAATACGGGCCGGAACCGTTAAAAAAAGATTTCACTCTGAAAAAATTTCAAGAAATTTTGTTGAAAAAATCAAGATTAAAAATCAAACCGCTGTTAATGGATCAATCTTTTATCGCCGGCATTGGTAATATTTACGCCCAAGAGGCTTGTTTTTGTGCCAAGATTTTACCAACCCGAGTAGTCAAAAGTTTATCTGATAAGGAAATAAAAAATTTATATCATTGTTTGATAAGTATTTTAAAACAAGCAATCAAAGATAAGGGCAGCTCGGTTGAAAATTATGTTGACGCGAGCGGAGAGAAAGGAAATTATGTTTCGCGACTTAAAGTTTATGGTCGTGAGAATCAAAAATGTTTCCGCTGCGTGAAGAAAATCAAGAGAATGACTTTGGCTGGCAGGGGAACATATTATTGTTCAAATTGTCAAAAATAACCCTGTATCACTAAAGGGTATAAGGGTCATCGTGAACCCTTCAGTGGTTCACGATAATATTGTTAAATAATAAAATAGAGTCCTTGTTTAGGACTCTATTTTATTATTTAAAAATCGGGCTGGAGGGAGTCGAACCCTCTGTTTCTTGGTCCCGAACCAAGCGTGGTACCGGTCCACTACAGCCCGATAATTAAATTAATTATAACCTAAATTTATAAATTGTAAACTGTAAGTTTGGACAAAAACTTAAAATATGCTAAAATAATAGTCATGTTAGAAGAAGATATCACATTATTTTCCGAAACAAATGAAGGATTAAAACCTTTGGCTGAACGAATGAGGCCTAAAACATTGGACGATTTGGTCGGCCAAGAAGATTTAATCGGTCCGGAAAAAATTTTACGGCGATTAATCGAGCAAGACGAGGTTCCTTCAATGATTTTTTGGGGCCCGCCCGGTTCTGGTAAAACTACCTTGGCCGGTGTTATTGCTTTGACCACTGGCGCGGATTTTATTCAGTATTCAGCCGTGGAGCAAAAGACCGCTGACATCAGAAAAGTTTTGGAAAAAGCCAGAGTGGCGAAAAGATCTTGCGGAAAAAAGACGATTTTATTTGTTGATGAAATCCATCGTTTTAATAAAGCCCAGCAGGCGATTTTTTTGCCTTTTGTTGAATCCGGAGAAATTATTTTAATTGGCGCGACAACTGAAAATCCTTCTTTTGAAGTTATTTCACCGCTTCTGTCACGCTGTCGGGTTTTTATTTTTAATCCGCTTTCGCCGGAAAATATCGGCTTGATTATTAAGAGAGCGCTTTCGGATAAAAAAAGGGGATTGGGAAAATTAAAAATAAAAATCGCCAAACCGGCCCTGGATTTATTGATCCAATCTTCAAACGGTGACGCCCGCAATCCTTTAAACGCTTTGGAAAGCGCGGCCAGAATTTCCGTTTCAGATTCTGACAAAGTTCATCATCTCAGTCTGTCTATTATAGAACAAGCCTTGCAATATAAAGCTTTATCTTATGACAAAGCCGGCGACGAGCATTATAATGTTATTTCCGCTTTTATAAAATCAATGCGCGGTTCTGATCCGGACGCGGCTTTATATTGGCTGGCCCGAATGCTTGAAGCAGGGGAAGATCCGAAGTTTATTGCCCGGAGAATGGTAATTTTTGCTTCCGAAGATATTACCAATCGCGACCCAATGGCGCTTTTAATCGCCATTGCCGCGTTTAAAGCAGTTGAAATTATCGGTTTGCCGGAAGCACAAATTAACTTAGCTCAAGCAGTCACTTATTTGGCTACGGCTCCGAAATCCAATGCTTCTTATAAAGGGCTTTTGGCTGCCAAAGAAGATGTCCAGAAAACTTTAAATTTACCGGTGCCGCTTCATTTAAGAAACGCTCCAACTCAATTAATGAAAAAAATCGGTTATGGAAAGGGTTATGAATATTCGCATAATTTCCCGAATTCCAAACAAGAATATCTGCCCAAAGAATTAAAAGGACGAAAATATTACGAATTAAAAAAATAAATGGTTATGTTTAAATTTTTTCGTTTTAATTTTTCCAAAGATTTTAAAGCACTCTGTTTTTATAACATGATTGCTTCATTGGCAGACGGCATGGTCGGCTTATTTTTGCCGATTTTTTTATTTGAAAAATTCGGAAATTCAATTCATTGGGTAATTATTTTTTATGTCATCGGTTATGGTCTTTATGGCATTTTGTCGCCAATCGGCGCGATGTGGATGTCAAAAATCGGATTGAAAAAATCAATCATTATCGCCAGATTTTTTATCATACCTTTTTATCTCTGTCTTTATTTTTTCAGCAATAATCCTTTGATTTTTGCCATTTTAGCCAACATTGTTTTGCTTGCCTTTCGCTTGTTTTATTGGGTGCCTTATCATGTTGATTTCGTTAAATTTACCGACGGCAAAAGTCGTGGCAAGCAGATGGCGTATTTGACGGTTTTGGGTTATTTAATCAGTATCGGCGCGCCTCTGGTGGCCGGAGTTTTATTAAGTAAAAACAGTTTTGAAACTCTTTTCATGATAACGATGATTATCTTAACCATTGCTATCATTCCCTTATTTAAAATAAGCGAAACCAAAGCGCGATTTGAATATTCTTACTTTGGTTCTTGGAAAGAGCTTTTTAAAAAGAGCCGCCGTCATACCATGGTTGCATATATGGCTGACGGAGCTCAGGATTTGGTGGGCATAGTGATTTGGCCGATTTTTATTTATCAAATTTTGGAAAAACAATATCTGGCCGTGGGTGCGATTACCGCTCTGATCATTATCGGCACTGTGGTTCTTCAAATTTTTGTCGGAGAATATACTGACAAATTTCCCAAAAAGAAAATGGTTAGAACCGGTTCAATGCTTTACGCTTTAGGGTGGTTTTTAAAAGCATTTGCCGGCACTACTTTTCAAATTTTCGTAGTCGGCGCTTTTCATAATTTCACGAGTATTATTTTTCGTACTCCTTTTGACGCGCTTTATTATGAACGATCCGCTGATCACGGATCTTATATTGACGAATACACGGTCTTGAAAGAAATGAGCATAGGTATTGGAAGGATTTTAATGGGTATTGTTTTGGTATTTTTAGTCAGTATGGTCAGTCTGAAATTCGCTTTTCCGATTGCCGCCTTAATCAGTCTATTCGTTAATTTATTATGAACAAATTACTGCTTCATATTTGCTGCGCCAATTGCGCCACGGTTCCGATTGAATTATTGCAAGGCCAATTTGACTTAACTTTATTTTGGTATAATCCAAACATCCAATCATTGGAAGAATATGAAAAACGTTTGGCTGAAGTCAGGAAATTGGTTGCCATATATAAAGTGGATTTATTGGAAGAATTTTATGAAAATGAAAAATGGCAGGAAGCTATCAAAGGGAAAGAGAACGAGAAAGAAGGGGGAGAGCGGTGCCAAATTTGTTTTAAAATGCGCTTGGAAAAAACAGCCCAAATTGCTCAAAGATGCGATATTCCTTATTTTGCCACAAGCTTGACGGTTGGCCCTTCAAAAAACGCCGTAAAAATCAATCAGATCGGCGTGGAATTAGCCAAGCAATATAATTTGAAATTTTTTGAAGCTGATTTTAAAAAGAACGATGGTTTTAAAAGAAGCTTGGAATTAAGTAAAGAATATAATTTTTACAGGCAGAATTATTGCGGGTGTGCCTTTTCCGTTAAAAATAGAATCGACAAGTAAGATAGAAAATGCTAATATGAATGTATAAAGTGAGTCCCTTTCATGAGAATTATAAATTTTAGATTAACGAATTAACGAGTTCACGAGTTTCCGCCAAAGGCGGATTAGTCTCGGGCTGAAAAATTAATTCGTTAATCCGTTAACTCGTTAATAAATAATAAAATAATTTAGATAGTGTGTTGTATTTGAGTTTATATCATTTTCTAAATTCTAGATTCTAAATTCTATATTCTAATTTTTATGAATGCGGAAAAATGGGAAAATTTAATTTATAAAGTGGAAGAGAAATTTGGTATTGATAAACGATACGAAGAAGAATTTACTGTGGCGGAAACTTCAACCGGAGAAATAATTTTAGGTAAAAGAGAATCAGTTGAATTTAAAAGTCCTTTGGGCCGGATCAAACTGGAAAAAATTTCTCGTCCAAAAGTAATTGATAAAAAAGTGCTTCATACCAAAAGAATCGGCAGTAAATCTGCCATTGATTTCATTTATTCCGAGACCGAGCAAACTTCTCAGCTTAAAATTTTTAAAACTAATTCAAATAATGAATGGGAAGAAATTAATCCGGAAAGCATGGGTTTTAACTAATTGATTATGAATTTTAAATTTTATCTTTATTTGCCGCTTTTTGTTATTTCGGTCTTGGCGGCCATACTTTATCATCCGACCGCTTTAAAAACCGTTATTGGTTATGGTTTAATTTTGATTTCCGCTCTCGTGGCAGGATTTTTTTTAATTAAAGATTATTTTAAAACTCATTGGCCATTTTTTATTCAGCTGATTTTAATGATTTCCGGGGCTTTAATATTATTCCTTTTTTTAACCAATTCGGTCCTGCGATTTATTTTTATTTTTATCACCGCCGCTATTTTTAATTATTTTATTATAAATATTTATCGGTTATTTTATCGGCCACGACTTTATCATCCCCATACTTTAAAAAAATCAGCCGCCTGGTTTAATTTTTTTATCACTTATTGTTTTTTGGTCGGTTTAGGCGCTAATTTTGGTCAAAATCCGTTGGGATATAAACTATATTTAACGGCGATTATGGTTTTCTTTCTGTTATTTTGGCTAAAGTTTTATTTTTTTTGGATTAATTCTCAAGATTTATCAAAAGATACAATGATATTTTTGGGCGTTATCAGTTTAATTTTAAGTGAGATTTATTTGGCGATTAATTTCTTGCCGCTCACGTTTTATTTAAATGCCTTGATCATTTCAATTTTATTCAGTATAATTATTAATCTATGGGTAAAGAAAAACAAAGAATCGTCGTTGTTGACGAAATAGACACAAAAGAATCAGTTGATGTAAAAAAAAGCATGAGAGATGAAATAAAAAAAGAACGTCAGGAAGAGTTAAAAGATGGCGTGCAGAAATTTTATAATGACCAATCTTTTAATAATTTCCAAAAACCGTTGACCGCTCCTCGGGGTTGGGTATGGTTGGCTGTTATTTTGGCCATAATTTTCGGTTTGGCTTCCGGCATTGGCGGCAGCCTTTTTATTTTAACCCGCCAGACAATTAAAATTCCATTTTTACAAGAAATAAGTTTGACTAAGTATTTTCCCACCCATGAAGTAACCTTGGTTACTGAAAAAAAAGTCACCGTCACCAGTGATGCCAGAGCCGTTTCTTTGGTTAATGATTTGTCTTTAAAAATGGTCAGGATTTTTTCAGCTAAAGAGACCTCAACTAAGACAAAATTGTCGTTTTTAGATCAAATTTACGCGCCTTGGCAAGTTAAATCGCTCGGCTTGATTGTTACCAGTGATGGTTGGCTGGCCAGCGGAGGAGATTTTGACGTAAAACAAAAATATGTAGCCGTTGATGCTGAAAATAAAGTTTATCCTGTCGAAGAAATTTTAAAAGATTCTATAACCGGCATAAATTTTATAAAAATTACCGCCCAAAATTTGGGAGTGGTGAAATTTGCTTTAGCCGAGGAAGTTAAAGCAGGGGAACAGGTTATTGTTTGGGATAAATTCAATAAAATTAATTTTACGGAAATCAGCAATCCGCGTTTTAAAAATATCAACAAAACAGACGACTTGGTTCATTCCACTGATAAATTTGACGACTATATATTATTGGATTCTCAAATTTCTCCAAGTCTTTTTCCCAGTGGAATGGTTTTCGGATTGGATGGCGCCGAAGTCGGACTGATATCTCAGGAGAAAATTATTCCTTCTTGGCAATTTAAAACTCTGATTGATCAAGTTTTAAAGGATAAGAAAATCAAACGTCCTTATTTGGGTGTTGATTATTTGCGCATAGAAGAAGCACCGGGCATTTCCAGCTCTCTCTTTAAGGATTTGACTAATGGAGCAATTGTTTTTGGTTTGCCGATTGTTTCCAGTCCGGCCCAAAAAGCAGGCCTTAATAATGCCGATATTATCGTCAAAGTAGACGGAATAAGCTTAAATAAAGACCAGGATTTGACTTATCTGATTCAACAGAAAAATCCGGGCGATATAGTGGAATTGACGGTTTTGCGCGCCGGAGAGGAAAAAATCATCAAAGCGACGTTATCTCAACAGTCTAGTCTGTAAAATAATAAAAAATTAGGGGCCTGCCCCCACACCAAACTCAAAATAAGACTTTTATTATAAAGAGGTATGAAAGCGAAGCGGCTTTGCGCCTTTTATACCTTCTTATTCGTAAGATTAACGATAAGTTTGGTGTGGGGGCTTGCTTTTTTTGTCATTTTTGCTAGTATTTTGATACATTATGTTAAGGATAACCGAAAAAATCCTCATTCATCAGGTCAAAAGCGGCAGGGAATTCGCTTTTACTAAGTTTTATGAATTATACCGGGATAAAATCTACCGTTTTATTTATTTTAAGGTATCCGATGAAGAAAAGGCGAACGACCTGACCAATGAAACTTTTCTTAAAATTTTTAATTACTTGAAAGAAGAAGGCGAGATTGAAAATTTCCAAGCCTTTCTTTTTAAAATCGCCAGAAATTTAATTATTGATTTTTATCGGACCAGACAAAATGATCTCTCACTTGACGAGGCGATTGAAATTGCCGCGCCGCAAGAAACGGAAAAACAATTGGATCAAAAAATGGCCATTGATAACATTAAAAAATATTTATCTTTATTAAAACCGGAATATCGGGAAGTGGTTGAGTTTCATTTTTTTCAAGGACTTTCTTTCAAGGAAACTTCAGAAATTATTGGCGAGAAGGAAAGTAATGTCAGACAAAGAGTGCATCGGGGATTGGATAAATTAAAAGAAATTTTAAAAGATAAGGAAGAGGCGAAATAGTCCTTCGACAAGGCTCAGGATTAAGTCCCTTTAAGGGGTGTCACAAATCCCCGGATTTTACGTCATATATAGTGTAATTATAAAACTATGGAACTCAAAGATTTAATCCAAAATTATAACGAGATTAAGCCTTCTAGGACTATGGCGAAGGAAAGCAAAAAAATGCTTTTATCTTACTATAAGGAAACTTTTCCTAGTCAAAACCAAGTATTTTACTTTAGACCAGCAGCTGTGAGTGTGCTGGTTTTATTATTTATTTTTATCACCGGATTCGGTACTGTTTTTGCCGCCAAAAACACTATTCCCGGTGATTTATTATATCCGGTAAAACGCGCTTCAGAGAAGGTGCGTATGGCCTTAATCCTTGATAAGTCTCAAAAAACCGTTTTAAAAGCGGAAATTTTGGCCAATCGTTTGTCCGAAGCCAGAACTATAGCTGATAAAATAGAGAAGGGTGCGACGGCCACGCCTGAACTCAATAAATTGGTGGCGAATTTCAACAGCGATTTGAAAATTTTAAAAAATGAAATCAGCGCTCAAAATCCGGTCAGTGATAATGTGGAAAATTTGATTGCTGACGAAGGCGCTTTGCCGATTGAAGACGGGCAAGAAATATTTAAAGTTCTTCAATCAGATGATTTGAAAAAACTTTTGGAAGAAACAAAAAATTCTTTGCAAGAAAATAATTTAGTCACGGCTTTGGAAAAAATTAACAACGCGGAAAAAATAACTCAAAATTCTTCTCAGAATAATATAGTTCCTGATCAAGCCACTTCCACTCCGTCGCAAATTCCTGCTGAACAAAAAATCAATACATCACCGATTATCAAAAATGCCGGCGGATCTTTGGGCAGCTTGAATAAAATATCAGTTCCAAAATCTGAACAAAAAGCGGATTTCGGAATCGATGTTGAAAGAACGGGAAAAGTTAAAGTTACGCCGATGATTCGCGAAAAATAAAAAAATAATTAGAACATTAATAAACTTAAATAAAATATCCCTCAACTGATTTTTAAGACGTCGAAATCTTGGATCAGTTGATCCCTGCCCAAAAGGCGGGAATTAAAAAGGTCGAGTCTTTTTTCTAAAACTAAAATTTTAGAGAATATGACGGGATATTATCTAAAATAAGTAGTTGAAGGATTGATACTTTTTAATATTTAATCCGAAATCGCTGCTTATTAATTAACGAGGTTTAAATTAAAATGAATAAACTTAAAAAAGCTATTGCAATCGGGACAACCGTAATGACAATCCTTTGGTCCATAGGCATAGCCGGTATACTCCCAGTCAATGCTACTACTTATATCGCTGATGGCGATTTAGTAAAGGCTGCTGGTAGCTCCGCTGTCTATTATATCCAAGGTGCGACAAAACGCGTCTTCCCACATGCCAATGTCTATCTTTCTTGGGGATATGCAGCTGACTTCTCCGGCGTTAAAACAGTTAGCGCTTCAGAATTATCTGCTTATACCGATGGAAATTCCATGCCTTTCCGCGACGGATCACTCTTCCGCGGTGTTGGTACTGGATTACAAGGTTATGCCAAGGAAGCCGTTTACTATATTGAAGATTCTAAATTAAGACCGGTACAATCAGAACAGATTTATCAGGCCTTATTTAAAGACGCTTTATGGTCAAAGGTTACCTGGGTACCTGACGATTTACTTACTAAATTCACTTATCCATTAGGAACAATGATTACAACTTCTTCAACTCACCCAAATGGAAGTATTCTTCAATACACTGGGACAACCCAGAAGTATATAATTACTGATGGTACAAAACGCGCCATTTCTGACGCCGCTTTTGTTGCCAATCGCTATTTAGCAAACAATGTTATAACTGTCAGCACTGACGAAGCTTATGCTGATGGTTCTACCATTACTGGCGTTGAAGCCGGTTTACTCACTCCTGGTTGGACAGGAGTAACGGGTGTAACCTCTGCTTTAACAGCTAGCTTAGCTAGCGATAATCAAGTTTCAGCCACCCTTCCAATGGGATCCAGCAATGTTTTCTTATTGAAAACAAAATTAACCGCTGGTACGACTGAAGCTACTATCACCGGTTTAACTTTTAAAAGATCAGGCGTTGGCGCAACTGCTGACTGGTCCGGTCTTTATTTATATGAAGGTGATACCAGATTGACTACTGCCAGAACTTTGAGCACTGATACTCAAACTGTAGAATTTACCGCTCTCAGCATTGCTGTCGCGGCCAATTCTTCAAAGCTTATTACCTTACGCGGTGATGTTTATTGCACTGCAGGTTGTGCTCTTCATGCTACCGCTTCTGACCAACACGTCTTTAGCTTAACTAGCATGGAAACAACTGCCACTGTCACCGGTTTACCTGTTTCAGGTAATATGATGACTATTGGTAGCCAAACAATTGGTACAGCCACTGTCGCTGTTGGTACCACTCCTACTGATCCTTCAGTCGGAGCTTTAAATGCGGAAATTGCCAATTTTAAAGTCACCAATGGCTCCAATAACAATGATGTTACTGTTGACCAAGTGGTTTTAACATTTACTGGTACTGTTGCTCGTGGAGATTTATCCAACTTCAAACTTTATGAAGATGGCACAACTTCTCCAGTTTTAGCAACTGCTTCCAGTATCTCTTCCAATGATACTTTAACTTTGACTTTAACCACTCCATTTACCATTTTAAAAGGCCAAAATCGAAACTTTGCTTTAAAAGCTGACATTGTTGGCCGTGTTGCCGAAACCATTGAATTTTATATTGATGAAGATAGCCACCTTGTGGTTACCGACAAACAATATGGATTCGGTGCTAAAGCGACCAATAACTTTGCTAATGCCAATACTACAGCCTTAACTCTTAAGGGTGGAGCTATTACTTTAGCCGATAATGGTCCAGTCGCAGGCAATATTGGTAAAAATCAACAAGATGTGGTTTTAACCAAAGCCAGCCTTACGGCTAGTCGCGCTGTTGAAGTGAAAAAATTAGATGTTACTCTTTGTGCCGACCTTGGTACAGGAGTTACTTTTGATAACGCTGACGGCGAAGTTGCTGATTTAAGAATTAAGGATGCCGATACCGGCACAACCTTAATGTCTGGCACAGTCGATACCACAGAAATTGGTAATTGTACTGATGCTGATGCTGCTGACAACCCAATTACCTATACCTTAAGTGATGCATTTTTGCTCACTGCTGGTGTAGCAAGACATTTATCAGTTACAGTTGATTTAGCTGCTGATACTGCCAATCATATGACTACAGCTGGCTTGAAATTAAGAGCCAACTTAGATATGGTTCTCAGAGGCACAACTATTGAAACTGTTGAAATTAGAGAAACTGCGACCACTGACTATATTTATGAGTCTGATGTTGTTCCAACCAGCATTACTGGTGAAAATCAGACCGTCGTGGCTGCTTCTTTAACTCCTACTTTAGCTTCCACTCCGGTTAGCACCACCTTTGTTAAAGGTGCTGTAAATGTGCCTTCAATGGGCTTAATTTTAACCGCTTCTGAGGCAGCTACTGTTAACTTGAGGAGAATTAAAGTTCTCGTTTATGCTGAAGATGATTCTACTTTTGGCGCTGCTGATTATTTGGATCCTAAACTTTTAATAACCACTTTAGGGTTATATGAAGGGGATTCCACTACTCCTTTAGCCACTAGCAATATCAGCTATACTGCCGCTACTGATTATGGCACAGCTGATTTTACTAGCTTGAATGTAGATATTCTTAAGGGCACCAATAAAAAGTTTACCTTTAAGGCTAATTTGAAAGATACTCTTGCAGATACGGATACTGTTGATTATTATTATATTGGTGTGCTCGATCACGAAATTACTGCTTATGCTGACAGCAATCCATTAACTATCACTGGAGATATTAACACTGGTATTGCTCCTACTGTTTATATCACCGTGAATAATGGTGGTACGCTTACTATAGCGAAAGATGCTGCCAGCCCAGCTGATGATATCGTGATTGCAGGAACATCTAACGTAGTAATGTCTAAATTTAAATTCACTGCTACTAACGAAGATATCACGGTCAATAAACTTAGAGTTGACCTTGCTTCTTCAACGTATGCTCGCAGTCTTGTTAACGTAAAGATAGCCTATACAGGTGGAACTGGAACTCAAAGTTTCTCCGGCTCATATGCTACATTTGATAGCATGAACTGGTTAATCAAAAAGGGTACCTCCTCTGTTTTGACTGTCTCTGCTGATCTTAACACGATTGACGGTGGAGCCACCTCTGGCGACCCAATTGAACTCGGCATAGCTTGTGCGACAGCCGGCAATTGTTCAGCTCAAGGCGCATCCACATTTGGCGATGACGCCAATGAATTTATCGTTGCTGGCGTAGCTGGCGGTAATGTTGACGGAAATACTATGTATGTCCGAAAAACTAGACCGACAGTGACATTAGCAGCCAATAGCGTTGCTGCTGGCACCTTTATACCTGATGCTGTAACCGAAATTGGTAAATTTACTGTTACTTCTGACGTTGCCGCTGATTCTGAAATTGCCAAACTTCAATGGACACTTTCTACTAATGGTGCTGCTTGGAAGGCTGATTTAGCAAGTACTGATTTTACTGTAACGGATATTACTTCCAGCTCAAATGATGATTTGTCTGATAATACTGGTATAACCACAGCCTACACTACTAGTACTGGTGTATTCTCTATTAGTTGGGCTGATGCTTATCGACCAACGGTTTCTAACAGTCAACCAAGAACTTATTTGTTGAAAGTGGACACTTCCTCTTCTGATGGAAGTGGACTGGCAGTTGATAGCGGTATCACCGGTACAACAACTCTTCAGGCTTATATAAATACTGATGTAGTTGATGCTTCTGGTGCTGCGGCCGATTTTGTCTGGGATGATGATATTAATACCACATATGCCACTCTTAATGGTTATATGATTAAGAATATCGATCCTCTTTACAGCAATGTTAGAAGCTACAGAAATAACTAGTTGAAAATAACGTTTTGATCGGAGCGTTAAAACGATTCAAACAGGGGAAAACAATAAAAGTTTTCGCCCTGACGCAAGAGAGCCTCGTAAGAGGCTCTCTTGTTTTTATTGTATTTATTTAATAATTATTTAAATTAATTTACTAAACGTTTTTTAACGGCCGTGTCAAAACGTTTAGTAAATTATTAAAGCTATATAAACATAATAACAGGGTTGCTGTTACCATATTATTATGTTAAAATGTTAGAATGATTTTAGCTATTGATTACGGCAATCAGCATATTGGCTTGGCCATCGCTGACTCAAAAATGAAAATTGTTTTTCCTTATAAAGTTTTGGAATACTCTGAACCGCATAAGGTTCAGAGTCATGCACCCTATGTGGTGCATGATCAGGGATTTGAAAAATTATTGATTGAATTAAAGGAAATCATTAAAAAAGAAAAAATAGAAAAAATAATCGTCGGCCGGCCCATGGGCATGCAAAATAATCTGACCGATCAGACGAAAATCACTGACGAATTTGTTCAAAAATTAAAAAAGGCAATTGAATTGCCTATAGAAATTTTTGATGAAAGATTAACCAGTAAAATGGCCAAGAGCTTGTCGAAGGGCGGAGAAGGGAATATTCATTCCGGTTCAGCCATGATTATTTTACAAGATTACCTTGATAAATTAAAAATTTAAATATCAAAAATCAAAATGACATATCAAAATGTTAAAATTATTTATTACATTTTTAATTTTACATTGTCATTTTCCATTTTAATTTTTAATTTTTGAATTTAATTTGATTGTTTATGTCAAGCGCCTTTATTAATATTTTTATTCTCTCTGCTGTTTTTTCGGCCATTTTGACTTTTTTTGTCAGAAAAATAGCATTGAAATTTAAAATTGTTGACTTGCCCGAAATTGGCAGCCGTGGTTCGACTCCGCTCACCACAAGAAAAATTCACAAAAAATCCATCCCGCTTTTAGGCGGCATGGCTATTTTTTTCGTCTTTTTTCTGATTTTATTTATTGTTTTTAAATCCGATTTTTGGCCGCATAAATTGGTCCAAATGAAACATTTAATCGGTTTGGGTTTGGCCGGTTTTATTTTAATGCTTGGCGGTTTTTTGGATGACAAATATCATTTAAAACCGAAACAGCAAATTATTTGGCCTATTTTGGCTTGTTTGATAATCATTTGCAGCGGTATTGGCATTAATTATATCAATAATCCCTTCGGCTTTGCTCAGGGTGGGCCCTTCGGCTCAGGCTATTTGCATTTTGATCAAACCAAAATTGAAATAATCAGAATTCACGGCATGCCTTATTATTTTACGCCTTGGGCTGATTTGATAACTTTTCTTTGGCTGATGATTTTAATGTATGCCACCAAATTAATGGACGGCTTGGACGGATTAGTCTCCGGTTTAACTGTTATCGGCGGATTGGTTATTGCCGGGCTTTGTTTCTTGACCAAATTTTTTCTGCCCGAAGTTGGAATAATGGCCATGATTTTTTCCGGCGCGGCGCTTGGTTTTTTATTTTTTAATTTTAATCCGGCTAAGATTTTCTTGGGCGAAGGCGGCAGCTTATTTTGCGGATTTATTTTGGGCGTGCTTTCCATAATTTCCGGCAGTAAAATGGCCACTACTTTCTTGGTTTTGGGCATTGGCATAATAGATTTGATCAGCGTTATTATTCAAAGAGTTTTCAAAGAACGCCGTTCGCCGTTTTTTGGCGACAAAAATCATCTCCACTTCCGTCTGCTTGATTTGGGTTGGCCGCAGCGAAAAATAGTTATTTTTTATTGGTTGGTAGCCCTGATTTTCGGCCTGATTGCTTTATTTTTAAGAACAAAAGGAAAAATTTTAACCATTATTGTTTTAGCCGTTTTGATTGGCGGTTTTATCGTCTCTTTAATCATTAAATCAGACAGAAGCAGAACAAGTCCTTGAAGTTTTTAGTATTTCTGTTATAATATCTTGGTATCAAAATAGTGAAACTTTGGCCTGATACAGATGATTTTAAAGATTAAAAATCAAAATGGAAAATGACAGTGTAAAATTTAAAAATTCAATAAATAATTTTGACATTTTGAATTGTCATTTTAATTTTTGATATTTGCATTTTTAATTATAAAAATTACCATGGAATCCGAACAAGACAAAATTAAAAAGAAAGAAATTGAAGATGAGGTTATTTTATTTGCGGAAACGAATTATCGCAGTAAAAGACAAAAATTTGGCATTAGAACCGACGATCGGCGCCGGCATATGTATATTGTCGGAAAAACCGGCGTAGGTAAGTCAACAGTGCTGGAAAATATGATATATCAGGATATTATCGCCGGACATGGCGTGGCGATTGTTGATCCTCATGGAGATTTGGCTGAAAAAGCATTGGAATTTATTCCGGCCAACCGTATTAATGATACGGTTTATTTTAATCCGGCAGATTATGAATTTCCGTTTGCTTTTAACGTTTTGGAAAGAGTGGAAACAGGGGAGCGGCATTTGGTCGCTTCGGGTTTGATTGGAATTTTTAAGAAAATTTGGGCTGATTCTTGGGGTCCAAGATTGGAATATGTTTTAAGAAACGCCATTTTGGCGCTTTTGGAATATCCGGGCAGTACTTTGCTCGGAATTATGCGTATTTTGGTTGATAAAGAATTTCGCGGCAAAGTGGTTGACCAGTTAAGTGATCCGGTGGTTAAATCTTTTTGGTTGGATGAATATCCGAAATATCCGGACCGTTTGAGATCTGAGGCTATTGCTCCAATTCAAAATAAAGTCGGACAATTTCTTTCCACGGCTTTAATCAGAAATATCGTCGGCCAGATAAAATCAAAAATTGACTTGAGACAAATAATGGACGAAAAGAAAATTTTAATAATGAATCTTTCTAAAGGCAGAATCGGAGAAGACGCTTCGTCTCTTTTGGGCGCGATGATGATTACAAAAATCCAATTGGCGGCCATGAGCAGAATTAATATTCCTGAAATAGATCGTCATGATTTTTATCTTTATGTTGATGAATTTCAAAATTTTGCCACTGATTCTTTCGCCAATATTCTTTCTGAAGCCAGAAAATATCATCTTAACTTGGTTATTGCTCATCAATATATCGGTCAATTGGCCACTGAAACTTCCAGTAAAGTGCGCGACGCCGTATTCGGCAATGTCGGCACAATGGTTATTTTCAGAGTTGGCGCCGAAGACGCGGAATTTTTAGCCAAAGAATTTGCTCCCCGTTTTGAAGAAACCGATTTGGTTGACTTGGACAAATATAATATTTATGTAAAATTGATGATCGACGGTATCACTTCTGAGCCATTTTCCGCCGCTACTTTGCCTCCGCTTTCCATTTTGGAAGATAATAAAGAAAAAATTATAAAAGTTTCCCGAGAGCGCTATACCGAACCGAGAAAGCAAGTTGAAGAAAAAATAATGCGTTGGAGTGGTGTTCTTGCCGCCGGCCAAAGTTTATCTCAAGAATCAAATGTTGATAAATATGAAGCCGTTTGCAATGGTTGCGGCAAAACCGTTTTTGTCCCGTTTGTTCCGGATGGCATCAGACCGATTTATTGCAAGGATTGCTTGAAGAAAAATCGTCAAGTTTTTCAGCCTCAATCTCAACCCCGAAATAATGTTTCGTTTAATGAAGCGATTAAGCGAGGTCCAATACCTTTTAAAAAGTAAGAGAATATAATTTTATTACATGTCACTCTTCAATTGTTATTGATAGATTTTTAGAAGCGGCTAAATTGGGTGCTTTTTTATTATCAAGCGAGTGAGAGAAAAGCAATTCCGCTAATGCGGATTGCTTTTTCGAGCGAGCGCAGATATCAAAGGGTTTGATACTCCTCTGCCAGCTGGCAGATGTGAAACGGGGGTTTGGGGCGTGCTCCGGGGTTTAATACCCTTTATTTTTAAGTAATAATTAAATAAAATAAATTTATGGCGATTCCAAAACAAATTCTTTCTTATCTTGAGAAAAATAAAATTAAATATGAAGCAATTGAACATCGGCCGGTTTTTACGGCTTGGGATTTGGTTCAAACTTTGCATTTGAAAAAACCGGAGGAGGCGGTTAAGACATTGATTTTCAATATTGATAATGAGCATGTTTTGATTTTGCTTCCGCCGAATAAAAATTTTGACAAAGCCAAATTCAAAAATTTGATGAATGGTCTTCGCAAAAAACAAGGATTAAAAGGCGTTAAAAAAATGGATTTTGTCAAAGAAGTTTGGATGAAAAAGAATATTAAAATCGGTAAATTGGGAGCCGTGCCGCCATTTGGTAAATTATTGAATTTGCCGGTTTTTGCGGATAACATTGTTTTAAAACAAAAGAAAGTTTTGGTCAGTGGCGGCGATCATAATGTGTCTCTTAAAATTTCCATTAAAGATTTTATTAAATTGGAAGAGCCGATTAAAGGCAGTTTTAGCCAGAAAAAATAAAGGGCTTTGTTAAAATTTTCTATGTATAATATTAAAGTTAATGAATTTGAAGGGCCATTTGATCTACTGCTTCGTTTGATTGAAAAGGAAAAAATGGATATTACCGACATTTCTTTAGCCAAAGTGACTGATGAATTCGTCACTTATTTAACCAATGCCATTGAAATAAATTGGGAAGAATTGGCTGATTTTTTGGATATTGCTTCCAAGCTTCTTTTGATTAAATCAAAATTATTAATTCCCGGTTCAATCTTAGAGGAGGAAGAAGGAGGGGATTTGGTCGGTCAATTGAAAATTTACAAAGAATTTCATAATGCTTCGCAGAAAATAGGAAAAATTATCGCCAAGGGTCATTACGCTTTTTATCGGGATAAAATTCCTTTAAATATGATTCCTCAAACATCATTAAATACGAAAATAACGGTCAAAATGCTGGAAAGATCATTTAAAAATGTCATGGAAACGATTTTATTCCAGATAAAATTGGCGCAAAAAACCATCAAGCATCAGGTTATTTCCTTGAAACAAAAAATCAATGAATTATTTGAACTGGTTTCGTCCAGCCAAAGAGTTATTTTAAACAATTTTATTGATCAAAAAGAAAAAATAGAAAAAGTGGTCATATTTTTGGCGCTTTTGGATTTGGTGAAAAGAAAAATGATTACTGTTGATCAGGAAGAATTGTTCAGTGAAATTATCATTACCAAAAAAGAACAGCAACAAGCTTAATAATATTAAAATCAAGCGAATATGTTAAAATCAACCATTGAAAGTTTAATTTTTATCTCCAACCGTCCTTTAACCAAAAAGGAAATATCTGTTATTACTGAGGCAAAAATTGAAGAAGTCGGACAGGTTCTTGAAGAATTGGTTAAAGAATATAATGAGAAAAATGGCGGGATAAAAATAATTCAAGACGGCAAGGAATTTCAAATGGTTACCAATCCGGATAATACAACAATTATTCAAAAATTTTTGAAAGAAGAAGTAACCAGAGAATTGACGCCGGCCTCGCTGGAAACATTGGCGATTGTCGCTTATCGAGGTCCGATCAGCAGGGGAGAATTAGAACAAATCAGAGGAGTCAATTGCGCGATTATTTTGCGAAATCTTTTAATCAGAGGCTTGATCATAGAAAGTGATGCTGATAAAGATTTATCAAGCAAAGATCCGTTGAAATGCGCTTATAATATAAGTTTGGATTTTATTCGCCATTTGGGCATTACGGATATTAAAGATTTGCCAAATTACGAAAAACTTAACAGTCAAATACCATTGCAAACTTTAGCCGGCGAAGAACAACTGAATAAAAATCCGGAGCCTCCGCAGGAGTCAAGTGAAGAAACTTTATAGTTTTTAAGTAGAGAGCTATCAGCCCCTCACATGAAAATTATTGTCTTTTCCGAGTGAGTGCGGGCGACACAGGAGATTAATAATTTTGATAATTTTCATGTGAGGGGCCCTCATAGTTTAACTCCGACGCCTTAAAGGGTCGGAGTCCCGACCTCCAGAGCGTCGGGGCGGATAGAAAAATTTATTTTTTTTAGTAATTAGTCATTAGTAATTTGTAATTTGTTTTTCCGCCCTCATAGTTTAATGGATAGAACGTAGCCCTCCGAAGGCTGAAATGCAGGTTCGATTCCTGCTGAGGGCATTTGAAAAAACCAGCCAAAGTCCTCGGCATGCCGATGGCGGAATTATTTAAATAATATTATGGCTAGAAAATCATCAATTAAAAATCTTAAGAAAGCGAGAAAAGCAAAGAATGACGAGTTTTATACTCAGTATATTGATATTCAAAAAGAGATTGAAAAATACCTGGATTATAATTCTGATACTTTTCGCAGCAAGGCAGTGTATTGCAATTGCGACGATCCGTTTGAGAGCAATTTCTTTCGCTATTTCGTGCTCAATTTCAACAAGCTTGGATTAAAACAGCTCATTACTACGAGCTACAAGCCTTCGCCCGTAGCGAACACGCAGCTAGGGTTGTTTGGGGATGATAAAACTCTTACAAAATCAAAAAGCCTGCCTGCCGGTAGGCAGGGCCGTGCTAAAATAACCGCCAACAAATTTATTATCAACGAAGTGCGTGATATAGACAACGATGGTGAGTTTAACTTGGAAGATATTGCCAAACAGTTAAAGGTAAACAAAAATAATGAATGGGCGCCATTAGAAGGTGATGGTGATTTTCGTAGCGATGAATGTGTAGAACTACTCAAGCAATCCGATATAGTAGTAACCAACCCACCCTTTAGTTTGTTTCGTGAATATTTTAGACAACTTTTTGATTATAAAAAAAAGTTTTTGATTATCGGCAATATCAACTGCCTAACCTATAGAGAAATATTTCAAAAAATTAAAGAAAATATAGCATGGCTTGGTAATGGAATGGGGAGATGGATTTCTGGATTTATTGTTCCCGAATCCTACGACTTATACGGATCAGAGGCTCGGATAGATAAAAATGGAAACAGAATTGTAGCCACCAATAATTGTTTATGGCTAACTAATCTTGATCACGGTCGCCGCCACCAGCCATTACCGCTTATGACAATGGAAGAAAATTTGAAATACAGCAAACATAAAGAAATTAAAGGTAAAAAAGCGTATGATAAATATGACAATTATGATGCGATTGAAATACCTTTTACCGATGCAATTCCAAGCGATTATAAAGGCGTAATGGGTGTGCCAGTTACATTTCTTGATAAATATAATCCCAAACAGTTTGAAATATTGGGAAATTCTAATGTGCGAGGAGAGCGAGAACATTTAATGAACAAGGTAAAATCCGCAACGGATTGTACTTATATAAACGGAAAACCGCAATATGCTCGTATATTAATAAAACATAAGAAAAAATAATTTTTTAAATTTTAATTTTTTAAAATGGAAATAGCACTACCAAATCAAATTTATGGTGATAAAAAAATCATAATAGATGACTCAAAATCTGTTTTTGTTTTTATTGGTGCTAATGGCTCAGGCAAATCAAAACTAATGGATCAAATAAAGGCACATATGACACAACAAACGAAAATAATTTCTGATGGGATTAATTCAGTTCCTCCTATTAATACCATTGATGAGGAGAGCGTAAAACAAAATTCTTGGGGGAATAAAGTAGTTGATAATGTCACAAGCCTTATAAATGGTAACGATACTGTTAGACAAGTTATTTTCTTTTGGTTTAAAAAACTATTTGGCAAAGAAATTAGTAAAGAGGGCAATCAATATTGGATAACAGAAGACGGTAATAAATTTCAATTGAATGCAGACGGCGACGGATATAAAACATTTTTTAATTTAGCTTATTATTTAACAACTCCAGATTATAAATATTTAATTTTTGATGAACCGGAAAGATTCTTGCATCCTAATTTGCAGATAAGCTTGTTTAATATGATAAAAAAGCTATCAAGGGATTATGGGAAACAGGTTTTTATTACAACACATTCATCACATTTTATCGACTTTCTTTCTGACGGAATTGAAGTTTTTCTTCTTAGTAAGCCAAAAAAAGAAACCTTTAACTTAACAGAAAAAATTAATAGCTCATCCGATAAAAATTTTACGACATGGATTCACTACAATAAACATATTTTATTTAGCAAAACCATTGTTTTATTGGAGGGGTACACTGATCAAATATTTTTAAATCAACTTTTACAAAAGTTGAATCATTCTGTATTTGGAAGAAATATTTCCTTTATTTCCGTGGCAGTAGAAAAAGAAAACGGTGGTAAGTCAAAAATTGTAAAATTTCAAAAAATTATTTCAGAATTTTTTACTTGTTGGAGTTTATTTGACTTGGATCTTTTGCTAAATAGTGGTGGGGAATTAAGTAAGTATTTAGATGCAACGGATGTTACAGAATTTGGTACATGGAGAAATAGTAAAACTCTTGATGACTTATCAAATCTACTAGCTGAACAAGAAATGACAAAAGTTTTTAAAACATTAAAAGCCAAAAAAGTATTAATTTTGGAAAAAGGTGCCATTGAGAAATATTGTAAAAAAATTGGTGTTGCTGATAAATTAAAAGATAAATTATATGAAGAAGTTGACTATCTAAATTCACTCACACTTGATTTAGTTGAATCTGAATATGGAGACTTAATTAATATAATATCTAGTCTAGATGGATTTAATTTTGATGAAAATGATGATTTATCGAATTTAGTTTTTAGATTGATAATGGACTTTGAAAAAGAGGCGAAAACTCTAAATCCATATCAATATTTAAAAATTCCAAAATCTATACAGGATCATTTATTTAGTGACCCAGACAAAGGAGCAAGTTATGAGTTTAGATTTAGATTTTTGAGCGATAAATTATTTTCCATTAAAAAAACTTTTTCAACGGACGAAAAAAAAGATTATATAGATTCAGTGTTTTCAAGCTCCAGTATCAGCCAAAGATATTTACAAAGGTAAAAATTATTAATAGACAAGAAAAAAATAACCAAATTAAATAATATGAAAACTATTTTAAAAACCAACATCACCGTTAAAGATATTTGCGATGGGTTTGTTTATAACGAACTTGAAGGCAAGGGCTTATTTGGTTTGTCCGGCAAGTTGACTATTCAACCGGAGTATCAACGCAATTATATTTATGCGTCTGACGGCGGGAAAAGAGAGATGGCTGTTATTGAATCAATACTCAAAGGTTACCCAATAGGTTTAATTTATTTTAATAAAGTTAGCGAAGATAAACTGGAAGTTTTAGATGGACAACAGCGCATTACCAGTGTCGGACGTTTTATCACCGACAAATTTGCAATCAAAGATGAAAATGGGATGCAATATTTCGGCGGTATGGCAAAAGACAAGAAAGCTAAGATTTTAGAAACAAAATTGCTTATTTATGAATGCGAAGGCACAGAAAGCCAAATAAAAGAGTGGTTTAAAACAATCAATATTGCCGGAGTACCGCTCGTCCCTCAAGAATTGTTAAACGCGATTTATTCCGGACTATTCGTTACATTAGGCAAAGAGGAGTTCAGTAACAGCCAAAATGCTAATATTCAAAAATGGAGCGCGTATATAAAAGGCAGCGCAAACCGACAGGCATTTTTTGAGAGGGCATTGGACTGGGCGAGTAAGGGAAATATTGATGACTACATGAGCCTCCATCGCTATGATAAAAATATTATTGAGTTAAAAAAATATTTCAATAGTGTGATTGACTGGGTCTCTAGCGTCTTCACCGATGTGGAAAGCGAGATGTGCGGACTTGAGTGGGGACGACTGTACGAGCAGTATCATAAGAAAGCTTATGACCCCAAAAAAGTGTCATCCGAAGTGCGTAAGCTCTATGGCGATCCATACCTCAAAAACCGTAAAGGTATTTTTGAATTTATTTTAGGAGGTTCTACTGATACGAAATTGCTTGAGGTTAGAATTTTTGATGAAGCAACCAAAAAAGCAGTTTATGCGACACAAACTGCAAAAGCAGAGAAAAAAGGCGAATCAAATTGCCCGCATTGCGCTATTGGACATGATGCCAACAAGAGTAAAATTTGGAGTTTAAACGATATGGATGCTGACCATGTAGCGGCTTGGAGTAAGGGTGGTAAAAGCGATATTAAGAATTGCCAAATGCTGTGCAAAACGCATAATCGAGCAAAAGGTAATCGGTAAGAAAAATTAATTATGTTAAAATCAATTCTTAAAAAAATTATTCCCAAAAAATTATTTATTTTTTATTACCAGTCTTTAGCTTTATTGGCTGCTTTTTTTTATAATCAGCCGAGCCAAAAAATGATTGTTATCGGCATAACCGGCACGGCCGGTAAGTCAACTGTGGTAAATTTGGTCGGTCGGATTTTGGAAAAAGCCGGCTATCAATGCGGTTGGGCGACAACTTTCAATTTTAAAGTGGGCCCAAAAGAGTGGATTAATAAGACAAAAATGACCATGCTTGGCCGTTTTGCTCTTCAAAAAATGCTTAAACAGATGCTCGCAGCAGGCTCTAAATACGCGATAATTGAGACTTCTTCAGAAGGAATCATCCAAAGTCGCCATTTGGGAATTAATTACGATGTGGCGGTTTTTACCAATCTCAGCCCGGAACATATTGAATCTCACGGCGGTTTTGATAAATATCGCCAGGCCAAACAAAAACTTTTTTATAATTTAACAAAAAAACATAAACGAATTAATGGTCGGACGATTAAGAAGGTGATTGTTGCTAATTTGGATGACGAAAATGCGGAACATTTTTTAAAATTTCCGGCTGATGAAAAATATGGCTATACAATTAAGAATCTAGAATCTAGAATTAAGAATTTAGAAGGATTAAAAGTTGTTAAAGCCGAAAATATCTGTTTGGATTCAAATAATTCTAAATTCCAAATTCTAAATTCCAAATTCATAATTAATTTAGCCGGAGAGTTTAATGTTTATAATTCTTTGGCGGCGATTTGTGTTGCCTTATCTCAAGGAGTGAGTTTGGAAATTTGCCAAAAAGCGCTGGAAGAAATTGAACTAATGCCCGGCCGAATGGAAAAAATAATTACTCATCCGTTTGAAGTAATCGTTGATTATGCGCATACTCCGGAGAGCTTAGAGCAAGTTTATAAAACTCTTCAAAATTCCAAATTCCAAATTCCAAATTCCAAATTGATATGTGTGCTTGGCGCGGCCGGCGGGGGACGGGACAAATGGAAAAGACCGAAATTGGGAGAACTGGCGGAAAAATATTGTGATCATATTATCATTACCAACGAAGATCCGTATAATGAAAATCCGGAAAAAATTATTGATGAAATAATTTCCGGAATTAAAAATAAAAATCAAGATAAAATTTTAAAAATTATTGATCGGAGAGAGGCGATTAGAAAAGCTTTAAGTTTGGCCAAAGAAAAAGACGTGGTGGTGATAACAGGCAAGGGGTGCGAGCAGTGCATTATGGGTCAGAATAATACCAGGTTTTTTTGGGATGATAGAGAGGTGGCAAAAGAAGAATTTAATAAAATATAGTTTTTTAAATTTGGGGGTAAACTGTGGAAAACCCAGATTTACCTTTATTTAAGCCAAAATAGGCGAGTTAAAAATATTTTATAATGGGTTGACAAAAAACGGCTTATTTGCTATCATGTATAAGTATTAAAATAAATAGACCAATAATTTTGTATATTCGGTCAACTAAAATTTAGTAGAAATAAAAAGGTTCCTGACGCTAAAAGTAGCGGAAGGTAATTTTTCTGTATCCCGTTTTTATTTAATAATTTTTTTAAATTTTAATATGTCTCGTACTCCTAGAAAATATTTTTCAAAATCTCGTTTTAGTATAGGATTGCCGGATTTGATTCAGATACAAAAAGATTCTTATAAATGGTTTTTGGACAAAGGGATTAAAGAATTATTGCAAGAATTTTCGCCTATTGAAGATTTTGTCGGTAAAAATTTCGAATTGAAATTTTTGGATTATAAAATCGGCGAACCGAAGTTCGACGAAGTTACTTCTAAAAATAGAAATTTGAATTACGAAGTGCCACTCAAAGTCAAAGTGCGATTAACCAGCAGGTTAACCGGAAAAAGGGTAGACCAAGAAGTTTATTTTGGAGACCTTCCACTGATGACCGATCGGGGCACTTTTATTATTAACGGAATTGAAAGAGTCATTGTTAAACAATTAATCAGATCGCCCGGCGTGTTTTTTGACACGGAATTAGTCAAGGGGCGATTTTCTTATAAAACAAAAATTATTCCCGAGAGAGGAGCTTGGCTTGAATTTGAAATTGATCCTCATAAAATTATTTATGTCAGAATTGATCGTCAGAGAAAAACTCCGGTTTCTTCTCTTTTGAGAGTTTTCGGCGTCGGTTCGGATCAGGAAATTTTAGATTTATTCACGCCGAAAAATTTACCCAAAACAAAAGAAGAAGTAAAAAAAGAAATTCCTTATCTTGATTATATCAGAGCAACCATAGAAAAAGATCCGTCGTCTTCCGAAGATGAAGGATTAATTGAAGTTTATCGAAAAATCAGACCCGGAGATTTGGCTACCGTGGATAATGCCCGCAGCTTGATCCACGCCATGTTTTTCAATCCTCATCGTTACGATTTAAGCAAAGTCGGACGTTTCAAAATAAATGAAAGATTTAATTTTTCCGACAAAGTTGATGAGCGCGTTGTTCGAGTTGAGGACTTGGTGAGAATTCTTAAAGAATTGATTAAATTGGATTATCATCAATTGATTGCCGATGATATTGATCATTTGGCAAATCGAAGAATCAGAGCCGTAGGCGAGTTGGTTCAAAACAGAATCAGAGTGGGCTTATTAAGGCTTCAGCGCATTGTCAGAGACAGAATGAGTACTTTGGAAGGCAAGAATTTATTGCCCGGACAATTGATTAATGTCAGACCGATTAGCGGAGTAATTCGCGAATTTTTCATGTCCAGTCAGTTATCTCAATTTATGGATCAAACCAATCCGCTTTCAGAATTGGAACATAAGCGCAGATTAACCGTGGCCGGTCCCGGCGGTTTAAGCCGAGACAGAGCCGGTTTTGAAGTGCGCGATGTGCATCGAACTTTTTATGGAAAAATTTGTCCAATTGCCACACCGGAAGGACCAAACGTCGGTTTAGTCGGACACTTGGCTTGCTATGCCCGACTTGATGAATACGGATTTATTGAAACGCCTTACCGCAAAGTGACAAACGGAGTTTTAACAAATCAAATTGTTTATTTGAATTCTTTAGATGAAGATCGACATACCACGGCTCCATTTTCCACTCAGTTTGATGAAAACGGAAGAATCGTTGAGCAAAAAGTGGAAGCAAGGGTTAACGGCCGTCCGGGTTTTAGCACAAGAGATAAAGTGGAATTTATCGATGTGGCGCCAAACCAAATTGTCAGTGTCGGCACTTCATTGATTCCATTTTTGGAACACGACGATGGTGTCAGAGCCTTGATGGGAACAAACATGCAACGTCAGGCTGTTCCTTTAATCAGACCGGAAGCTCCGCTTGTCGGAACCGGTATTGAAGCTAATATTGCCAAGGATTCCGGTTATTTAATACAAGCTGATATGTCAGGCAAGGTAACAGAAGTTGACGGCAATCATGTTAAAATTTCAAATAAAAGCGGTAAAACCAGAACTTATAATTTAATCAAATACGATCGCTCAAATTTTGATACTTGTATTAATCAAAAACCCGTAGTGGAAAAAGGACAAGAAGTTGAGCCGGGTGATATTTTAGTGGAAGGTTCGGCAATGGAAGACGGGGAATTGGCACTCGGTCATAATATTTTAGTGGCCTTTATGTCTTGGGAAGGAGGCAATTATGAAGATGCTATTTTGTTATCTTCAAAATTGGTCCAGCAAGATAAATTCAGTTCAATTTATATTGACGAACATATTATTGAAGTTCGCGAAACAAAATTCGGTCCGGAAGTGATTACTCGCGACATACCGAATGTCAGTGAAGAAAAATTAAAAAATCTTGATGATGAAGGCATTGTCAGAATCGGCGCCGAAGTCAAATCAGGAGATATTTTAGTCGGTAAAATTACGCCAAAAGGCGAAATGGAATTATCGGCTGAAGAAAAACTTTTACGCGCTATCTTTGGAGAAAAAGCCCGCGATGTTCGCGATACTTCTCTTTATCTTGAACACGGCGAACATGGAAAAGTAATCAGTATTAAAATATTCTCGCGTGATGCAGGAGACAAGCTTCCGCCAGGCGTAGTCAAATCAATTAAAGTTTTGGTTGCTGATTTGAGAAAAGCGCAAGTGGGAGACAAAATGGCAGGCCGACACGGAAATAAAGGTGTAATTTCCAGAATTGTTCCTGAAGAAAATATGCCGTATTTGGAAGACGGCACGCCGGTTGATATTATTTTAAATCCGCTTGGCGTAGTTTCCAGAATGAATTTGGGACAAATCTTAGAAACACACATGGGCTTTGCCGCTCAAAAATTAGGTTATAAAGTGGCTACCCCGGCCTTTAATGGTATTAATGAAAAAACAATCAAAGAAGAATTGGTTAAAGCCGGTTATCCGGCCAGCGGAAAAATGACTCTTTATGATGGCCGCAATGGTTTAAAATTTGAAGAACCGGTAACCGTCGGATATATTTACATGTTGAAATTAAATCACTTGGTTGAAGATAAAATTCATCAACGTTCAATCGGTCCTTATTCATTGATTACGCAGCAGCCACTCGGCGGACGAGCTCAATTCGGCGGACAGAGATTCGGTGAAATGGAAGTCTGGGCGCTTGAAGGTTATGGCGCGGCTCATTCGTTACAGGAAATGCTGACAATCAAATCAGACGATGTACCCGGCCGAACCAAAGCTTATGAATCAATTATCAAAGGCGAACCGGTGAGAGAAGTTCACATCCCGGAATCTTTTAACGTTTTGGTAAACGAATTGAGAGGATTGGGATTGAGCGTGGAAATGTTAAGAGACGGTAAATGCGTAAATACCGAACCAAATAAACCGAATAAAAAATCATAATTAATTTTCATTTTATATTTTATTTTTTATGTCTACTCCTTCAACAATTAGAACATTGTCTTTGCCGGATGAAAAGTTAAGGAAGAATTCTGATTTTGATTCTATCAGACTGAAAATCGCTTCACCTGAAGAAATACTTAATTGGTCTTATGGAGAAGTGATAAAACCTGAGACTATCAATTATAGAACCGAGAGACCGGAACGAGACGGTTTGTTTTGCGAAAGAATTTTCGGTCCGACCAAAGATTGGCAATGCTCTTGCGGAAAATATAAAAAAATTCGCTATCGCGGAATTGTTTGTGATCGATGCGGAGTGGAAGTAACCAGGTCAATCGTCAGAAGAGAAAGAATGGGACACATAAAATTGACCGTGCCGGTGACTCATATTTGGTTTTTGCGCGGCGTACCTTCAAAAATAGGATTGATTTTGGATATGTCCATTCAGTCTTTGGAAAAAGTGGTTTATTTCGCCAATTTCATTATTACTGAAGTTAAAGAAGATTTAAAAAAAGCCACTCTTGATGAAATAGAACAAGAATATAAAGACAAAAAGAAACAAATTAAAAATGAATTGACAGGTGAAGAATTTAATAAAGAGACAGATCGGCTCAAAGCTTTATACGATGAAACAAAAAAAGAAATAAACAGTATTCATATTAAAAATTTATTAACCGAACCGCAATACAGAGATTTATCTTTAAAATACGGACATTTTTTTGAAGTTGGCATTGGCGCTGATGCGGTCTCAAAACTTCTTCAAAATGTTGATTTGTTGAAATTGATCAAAGATTTGGAAAAAGAAATAAAACACACCATTAATCTTTTGAAAAGACAAAAATTGATCAAAAGATTGAAATATATTAAAAATTTTCATAACAACAAACTCAAGCCGGAGAATATGGTTTTGACCGTTATTCCGGTTATTCCGCCTGATTTGCGCCCGCTCGTTCAACTTGACGGAGGCAGATTCGCTTCTTCCGACTTGAATGATTTATACAGAAGGGTTATTAATCGCAATAACAGATTGAAACGTTTGCACGAACTCAATGCGCCGGAAGTAATTTTACGAAATGAAAAAAGAATGCTTCAAGAAGCAGTTGATTCTTTAATGGATAATGATATGCGAAGCGGAAAAACAGTGGTTGCTTCCACTGGTCAGCAAAGACCGTTAAAATCTTTAGCTGATATTTTGAAAGGCAAACAAGGAAGGTTTCGTCAAAATCTTTTGGGAAAAAGAGTTGATTATTCCGGACGTTCAGTTATCGTTGTCGGTCCGAAATTGAAACTTTATCAATGCGGTTTGCCAAAAACAATGGCTATCGAACTTTTCAAACCGTTTATTGCCTGCGAACTTATTAAAAGGGGATTGGTTCACAATGTCCGCAGCGCCAATCGCTTGATAGAACAGGGGACGGAAGATGTTTGGGCTATTTTGGAAACAATTATTCAAACCGCTTATGTATTATTAAACCGCGCGCCAACCTTGCATCGTTTGGGCGTTCAAGCTTTTCAGCCGGTTCTGATAGAAGGAAAAGCAATTCAAATTCATCCTTTGGTTTGCGCCGCTTTTAATGCTGACTTTGACGGAGATCAAATGGCTGTTCATATTCCTATTACTGAAGAAGCGCGCCGAGAAGCCAAGGAAATTTTATTATCATCTAAAAATCTTTTAAAACCCGCAACCGGAGAACCGATTATTATTCCGGCCAAAGATATGGTTTGGGGAGCTTATTGGATGACGACATTGGAGAAAAAAGAAAAACAAGAAATGAAATTTTTCTCTTCTCAAAATGAAGCTGAGTTGGCTTATAAATTGGGCAAGGTCAGTTTGCGTCAGATTATTAAAGCAAGAGTGCTTGATCCTTCAAATAATAAAGATATAAAAATATTGGAAACCAGTGTTGGAAGATTGATTTTTAATTCCATTTTACCTGTTGGGCTTTATAAAATGGACAAAGTAGTGGATAAAAATAAATTAAAACAAATCATTGAAGATTGTTTGGAAATTTACGACGAAGAAACGACAGTCACGATGCTTGATAAAATAAAAGAAACTACTTTTTCTTATTTAACCACTTCCGGTCTTTCTTGGGGGATGGATGATTTACCGACTCTTGAAGGAAAAGATAAAATTATCAAAGAAGCGGAGAAAAAAGTGGATGAAGTCCAGGATCAATTCAATATGGGTCTTTTAACCGAAGAAGAACGGTATCAGAAAAGCGTTGCCGTTTGGTTAAGCGCCAAAGATGTTATCGTTGATCTTTGTAAAAAATCTTTATCTTACACAAATACGGTTATTTCCATGGTTAACTCCGGAGCAAGAGGTTCTTGGGCGCAGTTAGCTCAGATGTTCGGTACAAAAGGTATTGTTTCTTCGCCAACCGGAAGATTGATTGAATTGCCCATTAAATCTTCTTTTAAAGAAGGGTTTAATGTTTTGGAATTCTTCATCGCCACTCATGGTTCAAGAAAAGGTGTTTCTGATACGGCTTTGAGAACCGCCAGTGCCGGTTATCTTACTCGAAGAATGGTTGATGTTTGTCAAGATATATTAATTAATGAAGAAGATTGCGGAGACAAAGAAGGATTTAAAATAACCAGAGAAGATAATAAAATAATGGGTGAAACATGGGAGGCCAGATTATTAGGCCGAACTTCATTGGTAGAAATTAAAGATCCGAAAACAGGTAAGGTTGTCGTTAAAGCCAATGAAATTGTTACCAGAGATATTGCCAAAAAAATTAATGAAATTGATCCGGAAGAATTTATTATTCGTTCGGTTTTGACTTGCAAAAGCGACAAAGGAATATGCGCCAAGTGTTATGGTTATGATTTAGGTTTTAATAAACCGGTTAAACTTGGTGTTCCGGTCGGTATTGTGGCCGCTCAATCCATTGGTGAACCTGGTACGCAGCTTACCTTAAGAACCTTCCATACGGGAGGTATTGCCGGTAAAGATATTACCCAAGGTTTGCCGAGAGTTGAAGAACTTTTTGAAGCCAGGCCGGTTAAAAGAAAAGCGGTTATGGCTCGACATAACGGCAATGCGGAATATATTGACGAAAATGATCAAAAAATTATTAAAATTAAATATCGCGGCGCGAAAGAAGATGTTTTTGTCATTCATGAAGATGAAGCATGGGATGTCAAAGTTAAAGAAGGCAAGACGGTTGATAAAAATGATGTTCTGGCGGTTTTTGAGAAACAAAAGATTGTTGCCAAACATAAGGGTGAAGTTAAATTTGACGGTAATTTTATTAAAGTGGTTTATGAGGACGATGACGCGGAAGAATACGACGTGGCCGGTTATACCGTCTGGATAAAAAATGGTGCTAAAGTGGAAGTCGGGCAGCAATTGACCGATGGATCTCTTGATTTATTGGAATTGTATGAATTAAGAGGAAAAGAAGCGGTCGCAAAGTATATTCTTAAAGAAATTCAATATATTTATTCTTCACAAGGACAGAAAGTTAATGACAAACATGTGGAAACGCTTGTTCGCCAAATGTTTTCAAGATGTTTGGTCAAAGAAAGCGGCGATACGAATCTTTTGTCCGGCGAAACAATATCCAAGGGTTATTTAATCAGATGCAATAAAGAGGTTAAAAAAGACGGAGGAGAATTGGCTGAAGCGGAAGAATTGTTATTGGGAATCACCCGTGTGTCTCTTTCAACCGACAGTTGGTTGTCCGCAGCTTCTTTCCAGGAAACACCGAGAGTTTTGATTAATGCGGCCGTAAGCGGCAGAAGAGATGAACTGAAAGGATTAAAAGAAAATGTTATTATCGGCAGATTGATTCCGGCAGGTACGGCTTGGAAAAAATAAAGAGTTTTTATAATATTTAGTCAGATGACAAAGAAATTAACAAATTTTTTGTTTATTCTAATTATAGGGTGTATTGTCCCCAAAATAGTTTTTGGGGACAATTTTAATTCAGTTGATATTGAAAAGGCGAAAAGCTTGGAGGCGAATCAAAAAGTGAAAGTTCAGGGTATTGTTATAGTGGAACCGGACGTTTTATCCAGTCAATTTTTTTATCTTAACGGCATTCAAATTTATTCTTACAAAAAAGATTTCCCTCAATTATCTGTTGGCGACGAAGTTTCGGTACAGGGAATAATTTCAAAAATTAAGGGTGAAACAAGAATTAAAACAGCCACTAAAAATGATATTAAAGTTCTAAATAGGGGAATGGCGGCTGCGCCTCAGATAAAAGAAATAAAGGAAATTAATTTCCAATCAATCGGTTATTTGATAAAAATATCCGGTAAAGTGATTGAAAGAACAGGCACTAATGTTTTTATTAATGACAATACAGGCGAGATACTGGCTTATTTCAAACAATATGTTAAAATAGATTTGTCAAAAATTAAAGAAGGAGATGTAATTGAAATTACCGGAATTTTAGCCCAGAATAATGATACTTGGCGTCTTTTGCCTCGCTTGGCCGAAGATATTAAAATTTTATCCGTTAATCAAAATATTCAATCAAAGCCGAATCTTTATTTATTGGGTTCAACTGCCAAGGTGATTGATTTCCAAAAATTAAAACCGTATTTTATCGCCAGTTCTGTCGTTTTACTTCTTGCCTTAATCATCTTTTTAATTATTAAAAATAAACAAAAATAATTTTATGGAACGAACATTAGTTTTATTAAAACCGGATGCTCTTCAAAGAAATTTATTGGGCGAAATTGTTTCGCGTTTTGAAAGAAAGGGACTTAAAATTGTCGGAATCAAAATGATGAAATTGTCAGATGAAGTTTTGGCTGATCATTATTCTCATCATCGTGACAAGCCGTTTTTTGGCAAGTTGGTTAATTTTATGCAAAGCGCGCCGGTAGTAGCCATGGTCTTGGAAGGAATAGAAGCAATAGGAGCGGTACGGCTTTTATGCGGTCCAACTTCTGGACGCAAGGCTGATGCAGGCAGTATCAGGGGTGATTTTTCAATGAGCGTTCAACATAATATCGTTCATGCTTCAGATTCACTAGAGTCGGCAGAAAAGGAAATTTGGAGATTTTTTAATCAAAATGAAATTTTCGATTATCCCAAAATAGATCTTTCTGCCATTTACGGCGAAGAAGATTTGGAGAAATAAAACGGGGTTGACATTTTCTAAAATTTTTGATATTATGTAGATAATATATAGTTCGTAAAAAAGGAGGAAAATGTGAAAGATAAAATCTTTGAATTATTTTTTGGCAGTTATTGTTGGTGGAGATTTGCGCTACAAATGTTTTTTGGTTGGTTATTGCTTGTCGTCTCCACTATTTTAATTGTTTTAACTTCAGTCTCGGAAATAGTTTGTAATGTTTTGGGTGCGCTCATTTTAAGAGAGCCGCGCTTGGCTGAAAAAATAGAAATTAATTGGTTTGGGAAATCCACAATTATAAAATTTCTAGAATTTGAAGAAGAATTTTTCAGACAAATGTCAATATTCGGAATAGAGGAGAATGATCTTATTTGGTTTTGTTGGCGGATATTTATAACTATTCCTTATAGCTTGCCGTTTATTTTGATAATGGAAATAGCCATAAAGATTGTTGATTTAATCAACCGAGGTCTTTATTGGTTGTGCCGAGGGGGTGAAGAATGAGGATTATACGAGGCATATTTTTTATTATAAGAGCAGTAATTCTTGTAATAAGAGATTTGATTATGATAATAGGATTTGTATTAGGGGGAATCCTCTTTGTGATATGGGTGGGGATATTCGGTTTATTCCGGTCTCATATGGAATAAAAAAATAAAAAAGCCTTTTAACTAAATGTTAAAAGGCTTTTAAATTTGAAGCGGTTAAAGATTATTTAATGACTTTATTCAAATCTTTCAATAATTCTCCAAGATTTAATTCATATCTTTCGGCTATCATACCGATTCTTAATTTATCCATTTCAAAACTGGCCATTGGACAGCTTAAACAGGGTAAATTATATTTCATTAAAATTTTTTCCGCCTGGGGATGGCTCAAAATTTCTTTTAAAGTTGTTTCTTCAGTTATTTTATTTGTCATAATTTTATTTTTTAATGGACGGCGCAAGAAATGCATAAATCATAAGCTCTGACCAGCATTTCTATTTTTTGCCGTTTTTGATTAGGGGATAATTTTTTTAAACTCGGAATGAATGTTTCCAGGTCTTTTTCCAAATTAAACAGAAATTGAGCAGTCGGAGTAATAATATTGGCCTTAACGATTTTGCCCTGATTGTCTATTTGATAAGCGTGAATCAGTAGTCCTCGCGGCGCCTCACAGGCTCCGACTCCATATCCGGCTTTAATTTTATAAGATACGCGATAGATTTTATTTTTTGATTTCAAATGCTTTTGCAGAAGTTTTTGAGTTTCTTCAATGAGATGGATTATTTCTATCATTTGGGCAGTTACATTATGGAAGGTATTATAACAAGGCAACTCAAGTCCTAATTTTTTCATTGCTTGGCGGGCATTTTTATTGAGTTTATTGCCGGCGATATTCAATCTGGCTAATGGCCCGACCAAATAAGGCTGCTGATTGCGTTTCACCATGTTTATTATTTCATTCGCTCGTTGAAATTCAATTAATCCTGAGCTGTATTTCTGGGCCGGAATTGATAATTTTTCCGAAGAAGAAATATTGCCTTCATAGATTGCGTATTCTTTGTTATTTTTAAGTCCGACAAATTCAGTTTTTCTGGAAAATTTATTGATTTTTATTTTTCCAAACCAGTCAGATAAATCAATGGCGCTGGCTAAAATTTCCGGTTGTTTTTCCAAAAGTTTTTTTAATTTTTCCTGATTCGGAGCTTTTAAAAATCCTCCGATATTGGCTGACATCGGATGAACCGAACGGCCGCCGATTGTTTCAATCAATTCATTGCCGAATTCGCGAATTTTAATGATATTTTGAAAGGCCGCGGAATGTTTTGACATCAAATCCAAGCTGTTTTCCAAGCCAAGATAATCAGAAGAGGCCATTAAAATATGAAGAGCGTGACTTTGAATAATTTGTCCATTAAGCATTATTTTTCTTAAATTCACGATTGGCTCGGGAATTTTTATTTTTAAAGCCGCTTCAAGCGCTTTGGAGGCGGTGATACAATGAACAGCCGGGCAAAGTCCGCAAATTCTGGCCGTAATCAGCGACGCTTCTTCAATTGGCCGGCCAATAAGAATGCCTTCAATTAATCTCGCTCCTTCTTTAACCTCCATTCTGGCTTTAAGTATTTTACCGTTTAAAATATTCGCTTCCATGCCCGCGTGGCCCTCAATTTTATTTATGTGTTTAATGGTTAAGTTCATAAGCTTACTAAGTTGATAAGTATATAAGTTAATAAATTGATAAATTATTTTTGAACTTTTATCCAAGAATTTAACATTTTGCTTACTTCTTCGGTTAAAATAATAATATCTTGATATTTTGTTTCATCGATATAAGTTAAATCTTTTGATAATAATATTTGATATCTCGTTTCTTCTAATGAACCATTGGCAATCATGTAAAAATGAATTCGATCTTTTAATGTTGTTCTTCTAAAACCCTCGACAATATTGGAAGCAATAGATACTGCCGCTCTTCGCAGCTGGCTAGATAAACCATATTTTTCTTCTTCAGGGAATTGTTTGGTAATTTTATAAATTTTTAAAACCAATTCGTGAGCTTTCTGCCAAACCTTAATGTCTTGAAAACTTTTAATCATACTTATCTGCTTAGTTAGCTTAATTACTTATTAACTTATCTGCTTAGTTAGCTTATCAGCTTCTTAAATTCGTCTTTAACGCCGAATTTTTCCAAAAGATTGTTTAAATCTTCATCGCTTAATCCTTGTCTTTTAAAAATTTTTATTAAATTTTTTGCCGCCGGTTTGGATAAAAATCCGCGGCAAGCTGAACAAATCTCTCCGCTTTTTAAGCAAATTGCTTGGCATCCGCCCAAAGTAATCGGCCCGAGGCAGGGGAGTCCTTTTTGGAGCAGGCAATCATATTCTCTGATTTGGCATTCATAACAAACCGGTCGTTGAGGAATACATGGTATTTTACCGACTAATAATGAAGCGATTATTTTGGCAATTTCTTTTTTATTCGGCGGGCAACCGGGTATTTCCAAATCTATTTTTACATACTCTTTTAAGGGTTTAATTAATGGGTTCTCAATATTTTTTGTTGATTTATAAATCTGTTTAATTAGTTTTTCTCTGTCGCGATAGTTTTTTATTTCCGGAATTCCTCCAATGCAAGCGCAAGCGCCTATGGCGATTAAAAATTTGCTTTGTTTTCTAAATTGTTCTAATGTTTTGAGATTTTCTTTTGTTACCACCGAACCCTCAACAAAAGCAATGTCAAATTTTGTCGGTGATTTACCGCTTTTTACCAAAGGAAATTCAGTTATTTGCAGTCGATCAACGACGCCCTTGAGAAGTTGTCCCAGGTTGATAATTTCCATTAAACAGCCGTTACAGGCGGTTAAAGAAATAATGGCAACAGTTGGTTTTTCCCGCCCTAGGCGGGTCGGCTTTGAGTTGATATTTATCATAGTAATTATTTTTTTAGAAACACTCAGACAATTTAATTTGTCTGAGTGTTTATGAATTCAAGGGCTCTTAAGGTGCTTTCAAGTAAACTTTTTTTCTTGGAAGAGTCAAGAATTTGTCGCGCTGTTCTCCAATGTATTGAGATCCAATCGTTGATTTTAAGATTTGGCAAGAGCTTCGGATACCAATTTATTTCTATCCTTACTTTTTCGCCAAACGAAATTTTATCCTTAAATTCTAACGGCTGGACTTCTACCACAATTTTTTTTACCAATGACCCTTCTTTTTTGATTTCTTTAACTTCACCAAAAGAAATCATGCAATCTTCTATACCGTACTTGATTAAAGTTGGTATCTCGGAAGGTTTTATTTTTGGCATATTGTTCAGGACCGTGAAATTGTGATTCAAGGCACTGTTTTTTTGACTTGTCCATTTATATCCAAGCCAATAAGCCTCAATTACCTTGGTGGTGTACGGATTACTGATTTTCAAAAGCTTAGCAATTGTTCCGTAATAACAGGTGGGTTTCAATTTTGGGAGCGCCTCTCTTGCTTCATATCGGAATTTTTTTCCATTTGAGGCGATAAATTTTTTGAAAATTTCCGATGTTTTCAACTCTTTATCGCGTTGGCATCCCCAGGAATAAATTGCTGCTAAAATTTCGCCCTTTAACATTTTTTACCTCCTTTGCCCTTTTGGGGCTTTAAAATTTTTAAAGACTCTTTCGCTTCTTTTTGAGATATTTTTTTAACCGCAAATCCATTTTGGGCTAAAATATAATCTCCCTTTTTAAGTTTCGGCACTAAAGAAATATTTATTTCTTTATTACTGTCCGTTAAAGCTTTATCTTTATTTATCTTAATGATTTTTTGAGGGTTTGCAAGGCACATACCAAATTTTTTAAAATTTTAAGTTATTCATAACGCGAAAATTTTACTAAAAATTTGAGTACCCGCCCAGATTTTTCATTGAAAAACTTGGGCGGGTAACGATTTTGTTGCTCCGACTTAACGTCCGGAGACAAAATCGTTAAATCGCTCCAGGAATATTTTTTAATTCTTGATAAGAAAAAATTGGGCCGTGCTTGCAGGCATATTTTGAACCAATACTGCAATGTTGGCAAACGCCGATTCCGCAATGCATTCTTCGTTCCAAAGACAGAAAAATATTCGCGTCATCTAGTCCGGCTTGTTTTAATTTTTGAATGACAAATTTATACATTACCGGTGGGCCGCATAAAATGGCGGTTGCGCTGCTGTCAACTTTTATTTTATCAAAAAGGGTGGTAATCAACCCGACATTTCCTTTCCAATTAGGACATTGTTTGTCCAAAGTGAGCGCCAAATTGGCGGATTTTTGCCAAGTTTTATATTCGTCTTTAAAAATCAAATCTTTTGCCTCGCAAGCCCCGTAAAAAATTTGCATTTTGAAATTTTTATTATTCTGATTGGCCAAAATTAACGGTCTTAAAGGAACTAGTCCCAAGCCACCGCCGATTAAAAGAATGTTGCCGGTCAGATTTTCGGGAAAGCCATTGCCAAAAGGTCCGCGAACAGTCAGCTGGTCGTTGATTTTTAATTGATGTATTTTTTTGGTTAATTGGCCTGCCTTGCGGACGCAAATTTGAAAATTTTTATTACTGTCATCCGGATTAGAGCAAACGGCAAAAGGCGCTTCAGAAAAAGAGGGGAGTCCGACTTCAATAAATTGGCCGGGAATAAATTTAAAATTTTTCTGATCTTCTTTATTTTTTAATTGCAAAGTAAAAAGTATGACTTCAGGCGTCTGTATTTTGATATTTTTAATAACTGCAATTTTGGGAAGATAAGAATTTAACATAAATTATTTTTTATTTTTTATGCTTTCTAATACTTCGTGAATCTTAATGCCGGCCGGGCAAACCATGGAGCATCGGCCGCAGCCAACACAGCCGGGGAAATTATATTCATCTGGGATGCGAACGAATTTATGATAATACCAATTGTAAATTCTCTCAGCCGTATTTTTTAAAAATTTATGACCGCCGGTTATTTCGGAAAATTCGGCGTAAAAACAAGAATCCCAGCATTTTTTTCTCATTCCCTCGTCTTTATTTAAGCAAGGTTGATCCGCCAAGCTGAAACAAAAACAAGTCGGGCAGACAATCGTGCATTTTCCGCATTCAATGCATCTTTGATCAAGATTTTGCCAAATATCGGTTTCAAGCGAGCCGGGCATTTTTTCTTTTATTTTTGTCATTTCCGGATTAGCCCCTTGTTCTTTAATCGGGCCGGCGTATTCAATGTGTTCAAAATCAGATTTCCAGCCGCTTTGTTTGGTAAAATCGTTTAAAATTTGCTGGCCCTTTTTAGAACCGGTAAAAATTTTAAATTCAGAAGATTTTTTTTCTTTTGCTTGACCTAAGAAAATATCAAATTGCAAATGTTCCAAAATATCTTCTTCGTATTTATCTTCCCAAACTTTGAAAGACAGAGATTGAAATTGGGGGATTTGAGATTGCCCGATAATTAAAGTATTGTTTAATCTGGCTTGATAATACGGATCTTTTTCAAAAACTTGATTATAAAGCAAAATGGCTTTAAGATCAAAAATGCTGACTCCGATTAAAGCTTGCTTAAAAGCGGTTAAATCAGCCTTAAAATCGTCTTTTTTGTATTTAAATAAAATCTCCCGTGAAGGCACGAGAAATTTTTTAAAAGAATATAACGGTAATTGGCCGGAAAAATCAAGCTGAGACGGCTCGTTAATCGGTTTAATCAAAATTTGTCCGTCTTCTTTTATTGGACCAATAACAATATAGTTTTTTTCTTGAAGCCATTTAATGAATTTTTGCAACTGTTTTTTATCCATACCAGGTAGTGATCCGCCCATAATTTTACAATAAAATTATTAAGGAGGACAATATTTTTTTATTTTAGATAGATTTTATCTATATACCAAGTTGTAATTTTTGGCGGACTACTACCTGGCATAATTTAAACATACCAGATTTATTAATTTTGTCAAAATTTTATTCTTGACCCCGCACCTTTTGGCGATGGTATTTTTTAAATGCGAAGCATGTCGCCAAAAGGTGCGGGGTTGACATTTTCAAAAAATTTTGCTATTATAATAACAACCAAATAATTAAGTTTGGGGATAGTAGTACACCAAAAAGGAGGTGGAAAATGAGAATAAGTTTAAGCAAAGAGGACTTTACAACTTTAGTCATATTGGCTCTTTTAGTCATATTAACTTTTCTATTGGTATGGCAATGGCAAATTACTTTGCTAATAACTAAAGGATTAGCCCTTCCATTAGCCATAATTTATGGATTGGCAACATGGGAATTAAAAGTTAAGCCCCTTTCTCCACGCAGTATTTTTGAAGAAAACTATAAGACAGAAATAACTCAAAATGGGATGGTTGGATTCTGGACATGTTTATTGATATTCTTCTTAGCAGCGACTATTACGGATGTTTTAGGTACAATGGGTATAATGACTATGGGAGATTTATTAGAAACAAAGCATAAATGGCCATGGTTTATAGCGATTGATGTTATTCTTATAGTCTGTCTGTTTATTTCAAAAAGAAGACGGGATAGCCTACCATTGAACTCAAAAGAAAAAACTTAATTCTCAAAAAACAAAAGGTCTTCCGATAGTATTTCGGAAGACCTTTAAAATTAAAAAATTTACTTTTTTCCGGTTGAGCCGAAACCGCCGCGGGATTTTTCGCTGATTTTTTCCGTTTCTTGCCAAACAACTTTTTTTACCGGGATAATCAAACCTTGAGCAATCCTTTCACCAACTTCTATTTTTACCAATTTGGCGGAAAAATTATAAGCGGCAAAATTTATTTCATCTGCTGGACCATTAAAATCCTGATCAACAATGCCGATATTATTAGCCATCATCAAGCCTTTTTTAAATGTTCCGCTTCGGCTGGCAATCAAAAGAAAATGGCCGGCCGGTACTTTGATAATCAGATTGGTCGGTAAAAGTTTAATTTCTTGAGGTTTTATTTCTGCGGCAATTCTGGAATAAATGTCAAAAGCTGCGGCGCCTTTTGTCTTGTATTCAGGCAAGGGGAGTGATTTGTCAATTCGTTTGATTTTTATTTTATTGCTCATATTTTTTTAATGACTCTCGCTCAAAACAATTTCCATTGCTTCCTGGGAAACGCCGAAAATCGGAGCCAAAGGTATTGCTAAATAAGAATTTTGCGATTTATCATCTGAGATTTTAATAAATTCAGGATTTTGTTTTAATTGGTCAATCAATTTCTTCTTTTCAATTTCCAATTTTTCGCGCGGCACCAGCAAATAGCCGGCGAATTTGTTGGCTTGGGTTTCCAAATATCCGTATTGCTCAGCCGGTATTTGTTCAACCAATTCGTAAAGCTTATAAATATTATTCAGTTTAAAAGCGCTGTAAATGTCTTTGTGCAGAATATAATGTCCTATTTCATGAGCAAATGAAAATCTTAATCTGTTTTGCTGCCGATCGTCTTTATACATGTCGGCGTCAACATAAAGAGTTTGCCAATTAAAAGAAATATGCGCGTCCATATCGCAGTCGCGCCTTAAATTCGGAATGGGAATAATTTGAATTTTTAATTTACCATCTATAATTTTTTCAATGTCCACCGGCAACAATTCTCCGCAATATCTGTCCCGAAATTCATCTGCCGCTTTTTTAATTTCTTCTTTACTTATAAATGGCACCCTTATATCGCAATAATCCATATTATTTTTTAGGCATTTCTGATTAATTCTATCAAACGATCAATTTCCACTTTGGTCGGTTTCTCGTTTCTTAAAGTTCGGAAAAATACCGGCAAATATCCAACGGCATCACCTTGAGATAAAATATCTTCCGGGATAATGCCCTGATTTATTTGCGCTTCGTCCGTGAATTCTTGTAATTCTTTTTCATTTCCGGAAAGTCCCAATGCCTTGGCCCATTTAATCAATGTGTTAGCGTCCGCCGGGGGAGAGATTCGCCCTCTTTCTATCTTGCTCCAATTGCTCGGATCATAATTGACCAATTTGCATACTTCTCTCAAACTAAGATCATTTTTAATTCGTAATTCTTTCAAAGTTTCGCCGAATTTTTGCAAGTTTTTATTCATAAATTTATTGATTACGTTTTTTATTTTTAAAATTGACCTGTGGTATAACTATACCACAGAAAATAAAAAAATACAAATATCTTGTGGATAACTTTTTGATTCTTAAATAGCTATAAAATTTGAGTTTTCATCTGATGAAATAATTAGAAATTTTCATTTTATTTTAATTTTACTAAACGTTTTTTCACGGCCGTGAAAAAACGTTTAGTACTTACTTGTTTTATTACAAAGTGACGAAAATATAACCCTGATTTTTCAATTCTTTGATAATAATATAAAGAGCCTTAATCGTCTCTTCGCGATTAGCTTTGTGATCTAAATTTAATCCGTCATGTAAAACAATAATTGAACCGGAGTGGACATTTTTTAAAATATTTTTGGAAATACTTTCGGCTTTGGCATATTTAAGATAATCAGTCGTCATGTTATTCCACTCAATCATTCGTAATCCTTCTTGACGCGCGCTTTTTAACATCGTCGGAGTGCGCCAGCCGTGCGGCGGCCTGAAAAGAGTAGGGTGTTCGCCGGTTGTTTGAAAAATAATTTCATTGGTTTGACGGATTTCTTGTTCAATGTTTTTTGCTTTTTCAAAAGGCAAACCAAAAGAATGATAATAACTGTGGTTTCCTATTTCGTGGCCTTGATCTGCAATATTTTTGGCGATATTCGGATATGTCGCCACATTGTCGCCGACTAAAAAGAAAGTCGCCTTAATATCTTCATCTTTTAAAATTTTTAAAATTTCCTCTGTATATTGGCCATTGGGGCCGTCATCAAATGTAAGCGCAACCATTTTTCGTTGATTTTTTTGGGCAGGTATTTTATTTTCCACCTTGCCGAAGAGTTGAGATCTCGGACTGCAAATTCCATAAATTATAATAGTTAAAATAACGAAAATTTTTCCTGTGGTCAAAATTACTTTATTTTTAAAAACAAGAACGGGCTTCTTTAATATAAAAAATATACAATAATTAATTGTATAGAGACAGATGGTTTTTAAAAATCCTGATTTTTGATAACGTCTTGCCGAGGTGGTTGCCCAAAGATTTTTAAAATAATAAACCTTGCCGACTGAAATCATTTTTTTCGTTAAATCGGCATCCTCGCCGTAAAATTTAATATCAGTGTTAAAGCCACCGATATCGGTCAGTTTATTTTTTTTAATTGCGAAATTGCCGCCGACAATCAAACGTATTAATTTTATTTTGAAACAAAAGAAGAAACCTTTGATAAAATTATTAATTGCTTTGCCGCCATCATAAAAAGTAAAAGGATTATAAACAACTACTGCATCCCGATGAGATTTAATAAAAAAGGCTATCTTTTCCAAATAGTCTTCGGGTACGATAAAATCGGCGTCAGTATAAACCAACCAGTCGCCTTGAGCGTTTTCTAGGCCGCTTTGTCGCGCTTGTGGCAAGCCAATTCTTGGCTCGTAAATATATTTGACATTGTTTTTTTTAACAATTTCAGCCGTGTTGTCAGTGCTGGCATTATCAACAACAATAATTTCAGAGGGTTGTAATTTTTGTTTTTTAAAAGAATCTAAACAATTTTGGATATAACCGGCTTCGTTCCGGGCAGGAATGATTACGGAAAATTTTATAGAAGTTTCGTCTTTATCCATTTTTATTTATTATTATGAAATAAAAAATTGGGACAAATTTTTTATTATCGGGATACCCGGAGTCGAACCGGGGCTGCACCCACCCCAAGGGCGCGTCCTACCGCTAGACTATACCCCGAATTAAAAACTCAAAAATAAATTTTTTAATTTTTTATTTTTGAGTTTCAAATTATTTTTTCTTCATTGCCTTCGCGCATCTGGTACAAACTTTCACCCTCTTGCCAGAAATCGTTTTTGTCTGTAAATTTATAAACTGTCTCTTTAAGGTGTGAACCTTGGAATGCGATCGGGAAGCGTCTGTTGACGGTCCGCGTTTGCAAATTGAACAAGTTCTAGACATAAAATTAAATTGATTATAATTAATGTTTTAATAATAACAGAAAGTTAAAAATTTGACAAGTATGTTTTTTCTTTTAATCATCATTTTCTCGGCCATTATTCATGAATATATGCACGCTTGGACAGCGGATCGCTTGGGCGACCCCACGGCCAAATTAATGGGACGATTAACTTTAAATCCTTTGGCGCATATTGAATTGTTCGGGACTATTTTAATGCCCTTCTTATTATATGTTTTATCAGGCGGACGTTTTTTAATCGCCTCCGCCAAACCGGTTCCCATTAATCCGAACGCTTTAAGCAATAAAAAATACGGAATGGCGATTGTCGGCGCAGCCGGACCTTTGGCGAATTTTATAGTTGCCTTAATTTTCGGTTTGATAATCAGGGTTTTACCTCCAAGTTCCTTTACTTCTTTTTTGAGTATTATTGTTTACGCAAATATTTTATTATTTGTTTTTAATTTGATTCCGGTTCCGCCGCTTGACGGTTCAAGAATTTTATTTGCTTTTCTGCCGCCTCGTTTTCAATATTATTCTTTGGTTATAGAACGCTATGGTTTTATGATTTCATTGATTGTCGCTTTCCTGATTTTTCAACTGATTCAACCGATTATGTTTTGGATTTATCATTTACTTGTCGGTCGGTCATTATTATTTTAATTTGACTTGACAAGATTTTTAGATAGTTTACAATATTTAATTACTATCTAAACTAACTTAAATTTTTTTAGTATGCCAACTATAAATCAATTAGTAAAAAGAGGAAGAAAAAAAGCTGTTAAGAAATCCAAAAGTGTCGCATTGCAGACAACTTTTAATGTTCTAACAAGAAGAAGAAAAAGTGCACCGTCCGGACATCCGTTTTTAAGAGGTGTTTGTTTAAAAGTGACAACCATGACACCTAAAAAACCAAACTCCGCTCTTCGAAAAATCGCCAGGCTTAGATTATCCAATGGAATGGAAGTTACCGCTTATATTCCGGGAATCGGCCATAATCTTCAAGAGCATTCAGTGGTTATGATAAAAGGCGGAAAAGTTAAAGATTTGCCAGGTGTTCGTTATCATATTGTTCGCGGTGTTTATGATGCCAGCGGCGTTGAAGGACGAAAACAGAGCCGAAGTCTTTATGGTGCTAAAAAAACTAAAAAATAAAATCAAGTTTAATTTATTTATTTAATTTAAAGTATGAGAGGAAAACAATCTATAAAAAGAAAAATTTTACCGGATATCAAATATAATTCGTTAAAGTTGGCGAAATTCATTAACTATATAATGGAAAGGGGAAAGAAAACAACTGCCCAAAAAATAGTTTATGGCGCGATTGATATTTTGGCCAAACAAAACAATAAAGACGGATTAGAAGTTTTTAATCAAGCCATGGAAAATATTTCTCCAATGGTTGAATTGAGATCTCGCAGAGTTGGCGGAGCCAACTATCAAGTTCCGGTTCAAACTACTGAAGATCGCCGTTTTGTCTTGGCTTCACGCTGGATAATTGAAGCAGCCAGAAATCGCAAAGGCAAGGCTATGGCTGAGAAATTAGCCCAAGAAATGACAGATGCCTTGAATAATCAAGGATTGGCAATCAAAAAAAAGGACGATGTTTATCGTATGGCTGAAGCAAATAAGGCTTTTGCTCATTTTGCTCAATATTAATTTTAAATTTTATGCCCAGAGAATATAGTTTACATCAAACACGTAATATAGGTATTATCGCTCATATTGACGCCGGTAAAACCACAGTTTCCGAGCGTATTTTATATTATACCGGTAAAAAACATAAAATCGGAGAAGTTCATGAAGGCGCAGCTGAAATGGATTGGATGGTTCAAGAAAGAGAAAGGGGGGTAACAATTACTGCCGCGGCCACCACGGTTTTTTGGCAAGTTCCAGGAGAAGAATTAGTCCGCATCAATCTTATCGACACTCCGGGCCATATTGATTTTACGGCCGAAGTTCAGAGATCTTTAAGAGTTTTGGATGGCGGCGTAGTGGTTTTTGACGGAGTCGCCGGTGTAGAACCGCAATCAGAAACTGTTTATCATCAGGCGGAAAAATTTAAAGTGCCTTTAATTGCTTTTGTTAATAAAATGGACAGAATGGGCGCGGATTTTTATGCTGACATCGCTTCTATTCATGAAAGATTAACGCCAAGTGCCCGACCGGTTCAATTGCCGATTGGCGCTGAGTCTAATTTTAAAGGCATTATTGATTTATTCACTCGTAGAGCCACTGTATATTATGATGAAATGGGAAAAGATATGAGAGAAGAAGATGTGCCTCAAGACATGAAAGAATTAGTTGAAAAATACAGAGCGGAATTGATTGAAGCCATTGTTGAACAAGATGATAAATTAATGCAGCAATATTTGGGTGGTAAAGAACCGCCAATAGAAGAATTAAAAAAAGTTTTACGCCAGGCAGTTATTAATAATAAAATAATGCCGGTTTTTTGCGGTTCAGCTTTAAAAAATAAAGGAGTTCAATCATTATTGGACGGAATTTGCACATATTTGCCTTCACCATTGGATGTTCCTCCGCTCGAAGGTACGGTTCCGGATACTGATAAAAAAGAGATTCGTAAAGCTGATGATAACGAACCGTTCTCCGCTTTGGCTTTTAAAATCGCCACTGATCCGTTTGTGGGAAGATTATGTTATTTTAGAGTTTATTCCGGCCATTTGCCGGCAGGTTCTTATATTTTAAATACTACGACCGGTAATAAAGAAAGAGTCAGCAGAATCGTAAGAATGCACGCCAATCAAAGAGATGAAATCAATGAAGTTTTTGCCGGAGACATTGCCGCCATTGTCGGTATTAAAAATACCCGCACCGGCGACACGCTTTGTGATCCCGATCATCCGATTACTTTGGAGAATATCGTTTTCCCGGAACCGGTTATCTCTATTGCCGTTGAACCGAAAACTAAAATTGATCAAGAAAAAATGGGTGTGGTTATTTCAAAATTGGTTGAAGAAGATCCAACATTTAAAGTTAAAGTTGATGAAAATACCGGCCAAACTATTATTTCCGGAATGGGAGAATTTCATTTGGAAATTATCGTTGATAGATTAAAAAGAGAATTCAAAGTTGATGTCAACGTCGGTCAGCCGCAAGTTGCTTATAAAGAAACAATTAGTCAAAAAGTGGAAATTCAAGGAAAATATGTTCATCAATCAGGTGGACGCGGTCAATACGGAGATTGTTGGTTAAGATTGGAACCACTTGAAAGAGGCAAGGGTTTTGAATTTGTTGACGAAATTAAAGGTGGTACGATTCCCAGAGAATATATTCCGGCTGTTAAAAAGGGTGTCATAGAATCAATGGCAAACGGCGTTTTAGCCGGCTTCCCGTTGGTTGATATGAAGGTTGCCGTGTTCGACGGTTCTTATCACGAAGTTGATTCTTCGGAAGCAGCGTTTAAAATTGCCGCTTCAAGAGCCATTAAAGAAGGAACCTTAAAAGCAAAACCTGTTTTATTAGAACCGGTAATGAAAATTGAAGTATTGGTTCCGGAAAAATTCATGGGAGAAATTATTGGCGATCTTAATTCTCGACGCGCTCAAATTCAAGGGACAAGAACTCGCGGACAAATGAGAGTAATTGACGCAACCGTACCGCTTGGAGAAATGTTCAGTTATACGACTGTTTTGAGATCTTTGACTGAAGGCAGAGGAAACTCAAATTTGGAATTTTCCAATTATGCCGAAGTGCCGATGAATGTTCAAAATAAAATTGTTGAAAAAGGAAAATCAACCATCAAATAATTTGTGGGTTTGTTGTGGAAAAGTAAGTATTGTCAAATTAAAATTAAAATAGTATACTTAACAGAATAATAATTTAAATTAATATTTTTAATTCGCGACTAATAAAATTTAAAAAGTAGTTCGCGATTAATTAATGAGGTAAATAAAAATATGGCAGAAAAAGAAAAATTTCAAAGAAATAAATCTCACGTCAATGTTGGTACTATTGGACACGTTGACCATGGTAAGACCACTTTAACTGCGGCTATTTTGCAATGTTTAAGAGCCAGCGGTATGAAAGCTGAAAATAGGTCTATTGACCAAATTGATAATGCCCCGGAAGAAAGAGAAAGAGGTATTACCATTGCTTTGGCTCACGTAGAATATGAAACAGCAAAACGTCATTATGCCCATATCGATTGTCCGGGCCATGCTGACTATATTAAAAACATGATCACCGGTGCTGCTCAAATGGATGGAGCAATTTTGGTCGTTTCCGCTGCTGATGGTCCAATGCCGCAAACAAGAGAGCACATTCTTTTGGCTCGCCAAGTAGGCGTGCCGGCCATTGTCGTTTTCTTAAATAAAACAGATATGGTTGATGATAAAGAATTCATTGAATTGGCTAAAGAAGAAGTAAAAGATTTACTTAGAAAAAATGAATTCCCGGCTGATGAAATTCCTTTTATCGAAGGTTCAGCTTTGAAAGCCTTGGAATGCAAATGCGGTAAAGCAGATTGTCCTCACTGCGGCCCGATTTTAAAATTAGTGGAAGCTTTGGACAGTTATGTTCCTGAGCCAAAAAGAGATACTGACAAACCTTTCTTAATGCCTATTGAAGATATTTTCTCCATTGAAGGAAGAGGCACTGTTGTGACTGGTAGAATTGAGAGAGGAGTGGTTAAAGTGGGCGATGAAGTTGAAATTATCGGTATCAGACCAACAATAAAAACAACTGTTATCGGCATTGAAATGTTTAGAAAATCATTAGATGAAGGTATGGCGGGCGATAATGCCGGTATACTTTTACGCGGTATCAAGAAAGAAGATGTGGAGAGAGGTCAGGTTATCGTTAAACCGGGCACTGTTGTTCCTCATTCTGAATTTGAAGGAAAGGTTTATATTCTTTCAAAAGAAGACGGAGGCAGACACACTCCATTCTTTAATGGTTATAAACCGCAATTTTATATCAGAACAACTGATGTGACCGGTGACGCTACTCTTCCGGAAGGAACAGAAATGGCCATGCCTGGAGATACGATTAATTTGAATATTAAATTGATCAAACAGGTCGCCTTGGAAGAACAACAGAAATTCGCTATTCGTGAAGGCGGAAAGACTGTTGGCGCGGGCGTCGTAACTAAAATAATTAAATAAATCTTTTATTCAACCCCCTAAATCTTAGGGGGTTGAAAAGATTTTGTTCTTTATATCAAATGTCAGAAGAAAAAAAGAAAATTAAACAAACTCAAAAAGAAGCTGATTTTAAGCCGCGTATTCGCATTAAAGTTAAATCATATGACCATCGTGTCATTGATGAAGCTTTGAAAAGCATTATTGAAGCGGTAAAAAGATCCGATGCCAAAATTATTGGACCGATTTTTTTGCCCACTGAAATAAAAAAGTTTACTGTTTTAAGGTCTTCTTTTGTTCACAAAGATGCGAGAGATCAATTTGAGAAGAGAATTCACAAACGATTGATTGACATCACGGATTTTGATCCGAAAACAATAGAAACTTTAACCAGTCTTCGTTTACCGGCAGGAGTGGATATAGAAATCAAGTTGTAATATTAAGTTGATTATTAATTTATTTAATTCATTTTTGAATGAAGTGATATTAAGTAAACAATTTTGGCCAGATTACGAGCCGGGCAGGTAGCCAGGCAGAAAAAACTTGGCTTTAACCCGACTTTTTTAATAAAAAGATATGAAGTTTATTCTCGGTAAAAAAATAGAAATGACTCAAGTTTTTCAAGACGATAATGTCGTCCCGGTGACAAAAATTGAAGCCGGTCCTTGTTGGGTCACTCAAATCAAAACGACAGAAAAAGATAAATATGAAGCGATTCAGATTGGTTTAGGTTTGCAAAAAAAAATAAATAAGCCCCTTGGAGGACATTTAAAAAATTTGCCCGCGGAAGTGAAAACTCAGAACAGATGGTTAAGAGAGTTTCGCGTTTCGGGTTCGGACTTGAAAATAGGGGATCAGATCAATGTTGATATTTTTCAAAAAGGAGAAAAAGTAAAAATTATCGGCACTTCAAAAGGAAAGGGTTTTCAGGGCGGCGTAAAAAGACATGGTTTCGCCGGTGCGACAAAAAGTCACGGCACCAAGCATGCTTTGAGAGAACCGGGTTCAATCGGCGCCACTGCTCCGCAAAGAGTTTTCAAGGGAATGAGAATGGCCGGACGAATGGGCGGCGAACAAACCACAGCTTTGAATTTGGAAATTATTGATATTCAACCTGAAAAGAATATAATTTTAGTCAAAGGCGCAGTTCCGGGAATGAGAGGAAGTTTATTGGAAATCAAATCTTTATAATTCAAAAATAAAATTTTTATCAGATGCCAAGTACAATTACCATCTACAATCAAAACGCGGAAAAAATAGGTGAGGAAAAATTAAATTCCCATATTTTTGGCGTTAAAGCGAATAAAAGCCTTATTCATCAGGTTGTGGTTGCTCAATTGGCCAATCGACGCGGCGCTTATTCTCATACTAAAACCAGAGGACAAGTTCGCGGCGGCGGCAAAAAACCTTGGGCGCAGAAAGGAACCGGACGAGCCAGAGTCGGTTCAATTCGCAGTCCATTGTGGCGCGGCGGCGGCATTATTTTCGGGCCGACCAATGAAAGAAATTTTTCTTTGAAAGTCAATAAAAAAGTCAAACGACAGGCGCTTTTAATGTGTTTGTCTGACAAAGTTTTGGAAAATAAATTATTCGTTTTGGATAAATTGGAAATACCGGAAATCAAAACAAAAGTTTTTGTTCAGATTTTGCAGAAATTTTTCCCTTTTGCCAAAAAATTAAAAGTAATAATTTGTCTTGAGGATAAAAATGAGACAGCTATGAAATCAGCCAGAAACATCAAAGGAGTCAAAATTATGCCGGTGACAAATTTAAATGTTTACGATCTGTTGTCTAATGAAAATTTATTCATTACTCTTGCGGGATTAAAGACAATAGAAAAGAATTTTAAATCCATAAAATAAATTCAGTATGTCTTTTATAAAAAAACAACCTACCAAGCCTCAAAATATTCCGGTTCAAAAAGAAATCGTGAAAACCGAAGAAATTCAGAAAACGGAAGAAAAACATTCAACCCCGTCTACTTCTACTAAAACCATTAAATTAGCTTATAAAATATTGATTAAGCCGATTATAACCGAGAAAATTGCTCAACAGGAAGCGGAAGGGCGATATGCTTTTCAAGTGGCAAGAGACGCGAATAAAATCGAAGTCCGAAAAGCGATTAAAGAACTTTATCATGTTAATCCGATTAAAGTTAATATTATGAAAGTCAGCGGCAAAGCGGTCAGATACGGCAAATCAAAAGGCAGAACTGTTAATTGGAAAAAAGCTTTAGTTTTTTTAGCAAAAGGCCAAAAAATAGAATTGGCAAAAAGATAATAATTTATGCTTCAAATTTATAAACCAACAACGCCAGGCAGGCGAAAAATGAGTATCGTCAAAAGTAAAGAATTGACGAGAGAAGAACCGAATAGGGGTTTGATTAATATAAAAAAATCAAGAGCCGGCAGAAGTCATGGACGGATAGCGGTCAGACATCAAGGAGCGGGAGAAAAAAAATTCTACCGACAAATTGATTTTAAACAAGATAAATTTAATATTCCCGGTAAAGTGGCAAGATTGGAATATGATCCGAATCGCACTTGCTGGATCGCTTTAATTTTTTATCCTGATGGAGAAAAAAGATATATTCTGGCTCCGGATAAACTTAAAGTCGGCGATACAGTGATGAGCTCAAAAGAAAAGATTGAGCCACAAACAGGGAACAGAATGCCTCTAAAATTTATACCTACGGGTTATAATATTTGCAACATTGAATTGCAACCGGGCACAGGCGGACAAATTGTAAGATCCGCGGGCGCGCTCGCAACTTTAATGACTTATGAAGGAAAATACGTCGGCGTAAAATTACCTTCAAGTGAAAGAAGGTTAATTTCAGAAAATTGTTCAGCAACAATCGGACAAGTTTCCAATCCGGAATGGCAGCATACTAATTGGGGCAAAGCGGGCAGAATGCGTCACAGAGGAATCAGACCGTCAGTCAGAGGAAAGGCGATGGCTCCTGTTGCTCATCCGCACGGCGGAGGCGAAGGCCATTCTCCAATCGGTATGGTTGCTCCTAAAACTCCATGGGGAAAGCCGGCTTTAGGCGTCAAAACACGCAATAAAAAGAAATGGACAAATAAATATATTATTAACCGAAGAGTTAAAAAGGTTAGAAAAAAATAAAATATGAGTAGAAGTCTTAAAAAGGGTCCGTGGATTGATCCTAAATTACTTAAAAAAATATCAAACTTAAAACCCGGAGACAAAACAATTATTAAAACTTGGTCCAGGGGATCAGTTGTTGTGCCGGAAATGGTGGGTTTTACTATTGCCATTCATAATGGCAAAATTCACGTACCATTGCTTATTATTGAAAATATGATTGGCCATAAATTGGGAGAGTTTGTTTTGACCAGAAAATTTGTCAGACATGGTGGCAAGATGCAAAAAGAAATGGAACAATCAGCGAGTATTGCCGCCGGCGCCAAAACTCAGGCTTCTCAAGTTGCTCCGCCAGCCGCTAAAAAATAAAAAATTATGAAAATATCCGTTACTACAAAACATTTGAAAATGTCTCCTAAAAAAATGCGACAAGTTGTCGCCGTGATTAGGAATATGGATGTTACGGACGCGATAGATCAATTGAATTTTATTCCGCGAAAAGCCAGTCTTTTGATATTAAAAACTTTAAAATCAGGCATTGCCAATGCTCAACATAATTTCAATTTGAAAAAAGAAAATCTTTTTATAAAAGAAATTTTTGTCAATCAAGGCCCGGTGTTAAAGAGATTTACTTCCAAGGCTTTTGGACGGGTGGGGGATATACACAAAAGAAGTTCTGATTTAACGATATTTTTAGATGAAAGAGTCGCTTCGAAAAATATAAAACCGATAACTCAAAAATTGGATAAAATCGTTCCGGAGTCGCAAGCAAAAGAAGAAGATAAGCCAATGGACAGAATCTCCGATGAAATTTCCGATTCAAAACCGAATAAGGAATTTTCAAAACCAAAAGAACAGAAAATCTTTGATGCTCATCGAAAAGGTAAATATAAGCCAGGAGGAAATAAAGATAAAAGTAAAAATACAGGTGGTACGCTTAAAAGATTATTTAATAGAAAAAGTATTTAATATATAGTATGGGACATAAAGTTAATCCAAAAATTTTTCGTATACCGGTCATTAGAGAATGGGAATCAAAATGGTTTGCCAAAGACTTGAAATTTAGGCAATTCTTGAAAGAAGATGTGTTGATGAGAAAATTTTTGGCTAAAAAATTTAAAAATTGCGGCATTTCCAAAGTTATTATTGAAAGATCGGTTAATATTATAAGAATTATTATTCATACGGCCAAACCGGGATTGATCATCGGCAAGGGAGGTATTGATATTGAAAAACTTAAGACAGAATTAAAAAAGAGTTTTATTCCAAAAGATATTTCGCTTGAAGTTAATGTTCTTGAAGAAGGCGCTCCGATGTTGTCGGCTGCTTGCTTGCTTGAAACCGCGATTGCCGAAGTGGAAAAAAGAACTCCAATTCGCCGAGTAATGAAAAAAACTCTCAAGGTAGCGCAAACTGGCGGAGCATTGGGAGCTAAAATTGTTGTAGGAGGAAGATTGGGAGGAGCTGAAATCGCCAGAGTTGAAAAATTAACTTGGGGTAAACTCCCACTTCATACATTAAGAGCGGATATAGATTATTCCAGGGGAGTCGCCCATACTCTTTATGGAGCGATAGGCCTAAAAGTTTGGGTTTATAAAGGATTAAAATTTTAATTAGGTCTAAGAAGCTAAAAAGCTAATTCCTAAAAAGCTAATTATGTTAATGCCACGAAAGGTAAAATATAGAAAAATGCATAAAGGGCGCCGACGCAATAAAAATTTGGCTTGTACCAAGGTTAGTTTGAATTTTGGAGAATACGGATTAAAAGGACTCGAAGCTTGCTGGATTACGGCTCGTCAAATTGAAGCGGCTCGTCGTACTATCACTCGTTTTTTACACAAGGGTGGGAAAGTTTGGATTAGAGTTTTTCCTGATAAATCCGTAACTATGAAAGGAGCTGAAACTCCAATGGGCGGAGGAAAAGGAGCGGTTGACCATTATGTGGCAATTGTTAGAGCCGGAACTATTTTATTTGAAATTACCGGCGTGGATGAAGTAACAGCCAAAGAAGCATTAACTTTAGCTTCTCATAAATTACCCATTAAAACTAAATTTTTGAAAAAATAAATTATGAAAGTTAAAGAATTACGCCAAAAATCAAATGCTGAACTTACCGCTTTATTGGCGGATTTGAAAGAAAAATATCGCGGATTTCGTTTTGATATTCAATTGAAACAACAGAAAAATGTTAAAGAAATAGATAAAGTTAAAAAAACAATTGCTAGAATCCTTACTATTTTAAAAGAAAAAATATGAAAAGAGTTTTTAAAGGCATTGTAACAAGCAATAAGATGCAGAAAACAATCGTTGTTAAGATTGATCGGATTAAGATACATCCATTATACAAAAAAAGATATAAATTCAGCAGAAAATATAAAGTTCATGATCCTAAAAATGAAGCTAAAATAGGACAGACTGTTGTTTTCGCAGAATGCAGGCCTTTATCTAAAGATAAAAAATGGAAATTAGTGGAGGTGGTTAAATAAAAATAAAATTATTTTATGATTCAAGATAGATCAATTATAAAAGTAGCGGATAACACCGGAGCGAAAGAGCTGAGAGTTATTCATGTTTTTAAAGGATACAAAAGACGTTACGGCGGAATAGGGGATATTTTTACAGCTTCAATTCAAAGGGCCGTTCCTCATACTATGGTTAAAAAAGGAGAAGTGGTTCAGGCAGTTTTAATCAGAAGCAGAAAAGAAATAAGAAGACCGTCGGGAATCTATATCAGATTTGAAGATAACGCAGCGGTTATTATTGATAAAAAATCCAAAGAACCGCGCGGTACCAGAATTTTTGGCCCGGTAGCCAGAGAATTAAGAGATAAAGAATTCACTAAAATTATTTCCATGGCTCCGGAAGTGTTATAATTTAGAATAAATTTTTGTTATGAAAATTAGAAAAGGAGATACAGTAAAAATGATGCAAGGTAAAGATCGCGGCAAAAAAGGCCGGGTAGTTAAGGTTTTCCCGCAAGAGAATAAAATTATGGTTGAAGAAATCAATATGGTGATTAAACATGTAAGAGCTAAGCGTGAAAATGAAAAAGGCCAACGAATCAGAAAACCAATGCCATTTAACGCTTCAAGAGTTTTACTTGTTTGCCCAAAATGCGCTCAAACCATCAGAATTGCTTCAAAAGTATTGGCTGATGGAAGAAAAATAAGATTTTGCAAGAAATGTAAAGAAGTAATATAAATCAGCTTCTTAGCTGGTAGCTTCTTAGCTTTTTAGGGCTAGAAACTACAAAACCAACTTTAAAAATTTTCTAAGAAGCTAAAAAGCTAATTCCTAAAAAGCTAAAATATGAATTTAAAAACAAAATATTTAAAAGAAGCGGTTCCGGCCATGAAAGAAAAATTTGGCTATAAGAATGATATGGCGGTTCCGAAAATAAAAAAAGTGACGATTAATATCGGTTTAAATCGTGCAATAATGGAAAAAGATCAGAAATTTGTTGATTTGACTACTGATACGATATTGAGAATTACCGGACAACAACCGGTTAAAACTTTATCTCAAAAATCAATTGCCGGTTTTAAAATCAGACAAGGACTTGTTGTCGGCTTGAAAGTTACCTTAAGAGGATCTAAAATGTATGATTTTTTGGAAAAATTAATTAAAATATCTTTTCCAAGAACAAGAGATTTCAGGGGTATTTCAATGAATAACGTTGATAAACAAGGTAACTTATCAATCGGACTGAAGGAACAAATTGTTTTTCCTGAAATATCTCCGGAAAGCATCACTAAAGTTCACGGTCTTGAAATTATTATCACCACTTCAGCTAAAGAAAAAGAAAAAGGAATTGAACTTTTTAAACTAATAGGATTTCCATTCAAAAAATCTTAATTATGGCAATTTTATCACAAATTTTAAAATCTCAAAGAAAACCTAAATTTGGAACGCGAATTGTCCGACGCTGTTGGCGTTGCGGCAGAAAAAGGGGATACATGAGAGATTTTGATTTATGCAGAATTTGTTTCCGAGAATTAGCCACCAAGGGTGCTATTCCCGGCATCAGAAAGAGCAGCTGGTAAGTTCATAAGTTAGTAAGTAGATAAGTTAAGAATTTAATGAAACATAACTTATATAAATAAACTTAAAAATTTAAAAAAACTTATAAACTTATAATCTTAGTAAGCTTATAAACTTAATTTATGGTAGATCCAATCGCAGATTTATTAACAAGAATTAGAAATGCCTCAGCGGTGAGAAAAGCTGAAGTTATTTTACCTTACTCTAAAATTAAATTTGAGATGGTAAGTCTTTTAGAGAGAGAGGGGTTGATTGAAAAAGCTGAAATTACTGAAGCTGATTCAAAGAAAAATAAAGATGTTTTAGCGGCTAATTTTAAACAAATTAAAATAATTTTAAAATATAGCAGAAACGGACAATCGGCTATCACTAATTTAAAGCGTGTTTCCACTCCCGGCAGACGGATTTATGTTAAAAAAGGCAGAGCGCCAAGAGTATTGGATGGATTGGGAATATCAATTTTAACCACTTCTCAAGGCATTATGACCAATAAAGAAGCGTACAAAAAGGGTTTAGGAGGAGAATTAATTTGTCAAATTTGGTAATTAAATTATATGTCACGTATCGGAAAAAAAATTATTTCTATTCCGCAAGGAACAGAAGTCAAAATTAAAGATCAGCATATTTCTGTAAAGGGGCCGAAGGGGACCATGGATTTGGATTTTCCTTCTTTTATAATGGTTAAAAGTGAAAATAATGAAATATTGGTAACAGTGACAAATCCCGAAGATAAGACAGAAAGATCTTTATGGGGAACTATGAATCGATTGATTTCGAATATGGTTCATGGAACTAAAAATGGATTTGAGAAAAAACTTGAATTAGTGGGTATTGGTTTTAAGGCCCAGGTAACCGGTCAAAAATTAACTTTAAACATAGGTTTTTCCCATCCGGTGGAATTTCCTTTTTCAAAAGATATTGAAATAAAAATAGAGAAAAATATTCTTACTATTGGCGGAATTGACAAGCAGGCAGTTGGCAATGTAGCCGCTAAAATAAGAAAATTAAAACCACCGGAGCCTTATAAGGGGACTGGTATCAGATATCTTGGTGAGGTTGTGAAGAAGAAGGCAGGTAAAAAAGTCTCAGCTACATCTTCCTAAAATATAAATAAAAAATTATGGCTACTGATTCTAAAATATTATTACGAAAAAAGAGGCATCTTCGCATTCGAGCGAAGATTAAAGGGACGGCGGAACGCCCCAGACTTTCTGTTTTTAAAAGTAATAAATATATTTACGCTCAATTGATTGATGACGACAAAGGAGTAACTCTTGAATCGGCTTGCAGTTTGAATTTAAAGAAAAGCAGTGATAAAATGGAAACTAATGAAAAATATTCCACCGGTAAAAAAGCAGTTGCTTTTTTAGTCGGACAGTTAATCGCTAAAAAAGGATTAGAAAAGGGAACCAAAGAAGTTGTTTTTGATAGAGGGGGATATAAATATCAAGGTAGAATAGAAGCAATAGCCGAAGGAGCCAGAGCGGGCGGATTGAAATTTTAATTTTAATATTGAAATACTAAAAATTTAATATGATGCAACAAAGATCAAATCGTAGAAATGCCTCTGAATCAAAAGTTGAGCCTGAATTCAAACAACAATTGATTGAATTGGCCAGGGTAACCAGGGTGGTCCAGGGCGGAAAACGCATGAGTTTTCGCGCTTGTATTGCTATTGGCAATTGCAAGGGTGATGTTGGCGTGGGAGTGGCAAAAGGCGCTGATGTATCTTTAGCTATGACAAAGGCCACAAGAGAAGCAAACAAAAATTTAATTAAAATACCTATTACTGACGAAACTATTCCTCATTGGGTGAAAGTTAAAGAAGGATCGGCGGTAATTTTATTAAGACCGGCGGAGAAAGGACACGGGATTGTGGCGGGCGGAGTATCCAGAGTTATACTGGCCTTAACCGGTATTAAAAATATCACTGCTAAAACATTAGGTTCTCGCAATAAAATTAATAATGCTAGGGCGACAATTAAAGCCCTTCAAGCTTTAAGATATGATAGAATATAATTATGGCTATTTCTTTATCAAAATTAACTCCTAAAATTAATTCTCGTCATCGCAGAAAAGTTGTCGGCAGAGGCAATGCCTCAGGACACGGCTGCTATTCATGTCGCGGATTAAAAGGACAAAGAGCAAGAACAGGTGGCAAAAGAAAATTAAAACTTATGGGATTTAAAACTGTTTTAAGGCGCATCCCAAAGTTGGGAGGCTTTAAAAGTATTTATCCTAAATTAGTTGTAATAAATTTAGACATATTGGAGAAAAAATTCAGCAATGAAGCGACAATTGACCCGGAAAAATTGGTTGAAATCGGTTTGGTTAAGAAAATGCAAAAATCAAACGGAATAAAAATTTTAGGCAATGGTAAGTTAACCAAAAAATTTATCGTTAAAGCGCAGGCCTTTTCTAAATCGGCTACTGAAGCCATTGAAAAAGCCGGCGGCCAAGCGATTAAAATAACGGTTTTGTCTGCAAAGGCAAGTCCGAAGGACGAAGCCTGAGTAGAAACAAAACCCTTACCCCCTCCTTTATCTCAACGATAAACTTTCGATAATCGTTAAGATAAAAGGCGAAGCCGCTTCGCTTACGGCGTATCGTAAAAGGATAGACCCCCGATGGAGTAAAGAAGGGGGTACGCAAAATTGTAGTTAAAAATTTTGCTCCGCCAGCTGGTGGATTAAATAAATTAAATAATTTTGGTATGTTGGAAAAATTAAGGAGAATTTGGGATATCAGAGAATTGAGAAAAAAACTGCTTTTTGTTATAGGAATGCTGGTTGTTTTTAGAATTGCCGCTCATATTCCGGTTCCCGGAATTAACGTGGCCAATCTTCAAGATTTTTTCTCCCGTAATCAGGTTTTGGGCATGTTGAATATTCTCTCCGGTGGAGCAATGAGTAATTTTTCTTTAGTCGCTTTAGGCGTTGGTCCTTATATCACCGCCTCTATTATTATGCAGCTTTTAACAATGATCGTGCCTCGCCTTGAAGCTTTAAGCAAAGAGGGTTCAACCGGTTATCAAAAAATTAATCAATATTCCAGATTAATTACCGTACCTTTAGCAATTCTTCAAGCTTACGCCATGATTATGATTTTTAAACAATCAAGTCAGCATTTGATTGAATTCACTTCAAAAATACAGATGATTAATACCATCATTATTATGACGGCTGGAACTATTTTCCTGATGTGGATAGGTGAACTTATTACTGAAAAGAAAGTAGGTAATGGTATTTCTTTAATCATTTTTGCCGGTATCGTTGAACAATTGCCGATTTCTTTGCAGCAATCAATTGTTACTTTTGACAAAGCGCAAATTTTTAATTTTTTAATACTCGGTATCTTGGCTTTAATTACAATTGCCGGAGTTGTCCTTTTAACCGAAGGACAAAGAAATATTCCGGTTACTTATGCTCGCAGAATTCGCGGTAATAGAATGTTTGGCGGAATGGACACATACTTGCCGTTAAAAGTTAATCAAGCAGGAATGATCCCGATCATCTTTGCTATTTCAATTGTCTTGTTTCCCGGTTTTATCGGCCAATTAATGGGTCGGTCGGGTACGGCTTGGATCGCCGGTTTAGGTTCGCATATGGTGACTCTTTTTCAAAATCAAATTATTTACGGTTTAAGCTATTTTATTTTAGTTGTTGCGTTCACTTATTTTTATACAAGTATTATTTTTCATCCGACTCAAATCGCTGATAATTTGCAAAAACAAGGTGGATTTGTACCGGGTCTTAGACCGGGTCAACCAACAGCAAGTTATCTGTCTTCAATCAGCAATCGAATTATGCTGGCAGGCGCAACCGCTTTGGGTCTTGTCGCCATTTTACCTATTATTACTCAAGGAGCTTTTAAAATAAATTCTTTCACTATCGGTGGTGCCGGTATTTTAATCGTCGTCAGTGTTGTTTTGGAAACGGTTAAACAGGTTCAATCTCAAATTTCCATGTACGAATACGAAGATTTATAATTTTTGAAATTTTAAAATTAGCCCTTGTCCTGTAAGGGGACCTTGGCAAAACAAAGGAGGTAAAAAATGAACAAATCTTTAAAAATTGTTTTGATCGGCCAACCTGGTTCCGGTAAAGGTACCCAGGTAGATTTAATACACAAAAATTTGGGATTGGTTCTGATTCCTTCACCTGGAGATATTTATCGAGATCCGGAGTTCAGGAAAACAAAGTGGGGAGAAATTGTTGCTCCGATAATTGACAGAGGAGAATTCGCTCCGAATGATATAACCAATCAGATTATGAAAGAGAAATTTGCCATTTTAACAGATAATGGCAAAACAGGATTTATTTCCGAAGGTTATCCTCGAACCATGGGTCAGGCTGAATTTACTGACAAAGAAATAGGTATTGATTTCTTGATTAATTTAGAGGTTCCTAAAGATATGATTGTAGGGAGATTGTCAGGCCGTCGCATTTGTCCGCAGTGTAAAAAAAATTATCATCTGGTTACTTTACCGCCAAAAAAAGATGAAATTTGTGACATTTGCCAGGTGTCTTTGGTGCAACGAGAAGATGACAAACCGGAAGCGATTACAAAAAGACTTGATGTTTATCATCAAACAGCCGAACCAACTATTGAATATTATCGCCGACAAAATAAGGTAATTGATATCAACGGCAATCAATCAGTGGAAAAGGTTTTTGAAGATATAAAACAGGCCTTAGAAAAATATCTATGATTCCTATTAAAGACGAAAGAGAGATTGAAATCATGCGCCAAGCTGGGCGCATTTTGTCTGAAGTAATAAAAAAAATCGTCCCGATGATTAATCGGGACGATTCTACTTTAAATTTGGATAAATTGGCCGAAAAATTGATTATTGAAGCCGGAGCGCAGCCTGCCTTTAAAGGTTACGGCTCGGGCCGAAATGCTTATCCGGCCACTCTTTGTATTTCCATAAATAATGAAGTTGTTCACGGCATACCCAGACAAGATAAAAAATTTAAACAAGGCGATATTGTCGGTTTGGATTGCGGGGTAAAATATAAGGGTTATTTTTCCGATATGGCGGTTACGGTGCCGGTGGGCAAGATTTCTCCCGAGGCGCAGCGCTTGATAAATGTAACTAAAAATTCTTTGAATTTGGCAATCAAAAAAATAAAACCAAATATTTATTTGGGCGATATTTCTTATGAAATACAAAATTATGTGGAAAAAAATAAATTTTCCGTTGTTCGTCATTTTTGCGGTCATGGTATTGGCAAAGAACTTCACGAAGAACCTTCTATTTTGAATTTTGGCAAAAAGGGGACTGGGCCTAAACTATTGCCGGGCATGGTCTTAGCTTTTGAGCCAATGGTTAATCAAGGCCGTTATGAAGTGGAGGTTTCAGGTGATGGATGGACTGTAGTGACTAAGGACGGCTCTTTATCCGCTCATTTTGAACACACGATTTTGGTCACCAAAAAGGGCTGCGAAGTTTTGACCAGATAATTTTAAATTATCTGGAAAGAAAAGGGACCGCTTTTGTGGCGGCCCTTTTGATTAATAGGTATAGAGACTACAATAGTCTATCCAATGTGGGTATAGTCGTTTAGTAGCACTAAGACTACTATTATAATGTACGACTGGATTTGGTTTGTATATCTTTTCGTTAGTTTTTTGACGAAGAGAGTCAAGCCATTTTTGGTTTGCAATAATAGAATTTTCACAAATTCTTAGTATATCCAGTTCTTCTTCACTGGTTCTAATATCCTTGAGAGTCAAGCCGCCCTTTGTAAGTTCCTTTCTGAGTAAGTTAAGTTGATCATCATAGTTAGGAACTCCACCAAGACGAAGATGTTCGAGTAAACCATAAGCTGTTTTATAACTCTCGGTATGTGTAACTTTATATCTCTTAATGAATTCGCTATCGTTTGTTACGCAAATTACTACGGTACAGAATATCCAAGTTTCAACCCAAAATTTTTTCATTTTCCCCTCCCTTTTTTAAATAACCGGTTTATATTTTATATAAATATTATAGCAAATTTTTGCTTTTTGTCAAGATGAGATTATTTTAATTCAGCCGGCATTTTAAAATCAATTTTGGTTGGTTTGATGTATTTGGCAATTAGTTCGCGAGTGTTGTTGACGTTTAATTGTTCAGCCAGAAAACTGAATTTTTCACCAATGACTTGGCAAAATTTTTCTTTGATTTCAGGGCTGATTTGAGAAATTTCTTTTTCAAATGCACCCCAAGTTTTTTTTCTTAAATTATACAAAAATTGTTCATCGTTCCAATTTTCTTTTCGTTCTTTTTGGCAGTTATTTTTAAGCCAATCATACATTTTTTCTTTCAAATCTTGAGGAAAATATGGGTTGTCTAAAATAATGTTTTGAAAAGCCGTGGCCAAATGAATTTCCAGAACTTGATTTTGGGTGAATTTATTGAACATTTCATCTTTCAAAGTGGAGGCGCCGTGAGCTACTGCGCCGCCTAATCCATATTCTTGGCAGGCGATTTGTCCGAGATTTTTAAGAGTGTCAAAATCAATTTCTATATCGGCCATTTTGCCGTCTGCCAGCATTATGCCGCCATGGCTGGTGCCTGATTGGACGCTGATTTTGGAAAGGCCTGTGGAAATATTTGAATTTTTTAAAATTTGGTTATAATTGTTTAAAAATGCTTTCAGCTCTTCGGGGGTTGAATTTTTTTTGCCGATTTCTCCGATTTCTCCGCCAATGGAAACGGTTATATCTTTTGGCTCCAGTTTTCTGATAAATGATGTCAGCTCGGCCGTGGTTTCAAAATTTTTTCTTTGTTGTTCTTCAAGTGAAGATTGGGTTAAATCAACCAAAGTGGAGGCGTCTATGTCAATATTATAAAAACCGGCTTCAATGGATTCTTTAATTGTATTTTTTAAATTATTTAATTCTTGCTCGGGATTTTCTTGATATTTTTTTAAATTTATTTGGCCGTGATCTAATTGAATAAATACTGGTCCGGAAAATCCTTGTTTGATCGCCGCGGCCAAAATAACAGCCGCGTATTCAATAGGGGGTTGGGCGGTATAAACCATTTCCGTGCGAGCCAATTCAAAAATAAAAGCACCGATATTTTTTTTAATCGCTGTTTGAAAAATAACCTGGGCTGATTCATAAGTTAATCCTCGTAAATTCATGGCCGGCACGGTTATATCTTTAAATTCTCCGCGGCCATGAGCCAGATAAAAATCGTTAATTGAAGCCGGATAAACGTTTAATTTTTGGCCGATTTTTAAAATCAGCCAATGGCAAGCTTTTTTAATCGCTAAATCATCGTTTAAAGCCGCGTTTTCCGCCAACTCGTCAATAGTTTCGTTTAATTGTTCTTTATCTAAAATATCCAAGCCGTCATTTTCTATTTTTATGGCCTTGATATTTTGAATTAAATCTGGAATATTTTTATAAATCATACTTTAATCATAAGCTGATTTTTATGTTTAGTCAACTAAAACAGCGAGACCGTTGATAAGCGGCCTCGCTGTTTTTATATAAATAATCTTTATTTTATCGGTTTGTGGGGTTTTACGAATAAATTTTGTTCATCCGGATTGCCCAAAGTTTTGTCCATCTCTTTTTCGTATCCGCCTAAGTCCTTCGTACTATTGATAAATTCTTCTATTTTTTCCAAACTGTCTAATTCGGGTTCTAAATTGAACCCTTTTTGTTTTAATTCATGCAATCTTTTTAGGGCAAATGCCCATGCATTTCTTTCTTCTATTGCCAATAATTTTTCATATTGGACAAATAGATTTTTTGACACCGGGTACGATTCTTTTTCGTATTGAGGACAATAAAGCACCTCATTATTTTTAAGAGTTTTCCGTTTTTTTCCTTTAACAGCTTGCCAAGATCCCTCTAGTTTTAATTCTATATCAAGTATTTGTTTTTCAATTTTTTCGTCAATCCAAGAATGACCGATTTCATGAAATAAAGTAAGTATATTGCCTTTTTCCTTTAAATCGCCGTAAAACAATACTTCAATTTTTCTGTATCCTCCTTCTTCTTTCTCGAATTCCATTGTTTCAAGCCCAAAAGTGTCTTCTTCCGGCAGGCCGTTATATTTGGCGTTAGACAAATAAATTGTTTTTTTTGATAACATTTGATGGATAGATTCTCCGTCTCCATTTTTATTGAAAATTTTAATATCTTTGGTAATAAACAATCCTTCTTTTTGTTTTTCGTTTTGAGCGGGATAATTAACCCTTTCAATATTAGAGGGTAATTTTTTATAGCAAATAATTTCTTGAACAGGAACACCGCCCTTAAGTTCTCCTTTAATTTCAAGGGTTTTTCCATTTTCAAGACTATTTAAATCAGCCGAAAGAGATTTTCTCTCCGGTATTTTTTGTAATTCAGGGGAATTTGAAAATTCCATATTTCTTTCTCTCATATTAAATAAATTTTAGCATATTTTTTGAAAAATGTCAAATAAAATAGGCAGATTTTAAATCTGCCTATTAAATGGCGAATATCAGTATGATTGTACTTTCAGCAATGGTTCTTTGACTGTTTGCGGGGGCATTTCTTGAAATTTAATTTTACATTTTTCACAATATAATCCATGGTCAACTTCATGAGATTGATTTTTTGAGCCGGGACCAAATATTGGCGGGCCGTTTTTGGGATTATATTCTGTTCTCACGTCGCGCATAATTCTTCCGCCGCAAATAGGACATTTACCATTTGTTGGATTAGCCATTTTTATCACCTCCTTTAATTTAATGAACGATGATTTTTGATATGCCTCCAGATATATAAAATTACAGCTAAAATAATTAAAACCGCGATTAATACATCAAAATTGTGAAATTTTTCTCTGATTAAATCCCAATTGTTTCCCATTTTAATGCCCAGCCAAGTAAATAAGGCACACCAAGGCAAAGCGCCGACAAAGGTATAAAAAGAAAACTTTTTAAGATTCATTTTAGAGATGCCGGCCGGAAAGGAAATATAGGTTCTGACAATAGGCAAGAGGCGACCAAAAAAAACAGTTAAATCTCCGAACTTGGCAAACCATTTGTCCGCCATATCCAAGTCGTGTTTGGAAATTAAAATATATTTGCCGTATTTTTCAATCAAAGGGCGTCCGCCTTTAAAGCCAATCCAATAAGCCAGAAGAGAGCCGATTAAATTTCCGAATGCTCCGATTATCGCTACTAGCAGAAAATTCATTTTTCCCATAGCCACTAAGAAACCGGAAAAGGGCATAATTATTTCAGAGGGGATGGGGATACCGCAGCTTTCCAAAAGCATTAATAAAAAAACTCCGCTATAGCCGCTAAAGCCGATAGTTTTAATTATAATATTGGCCAGAAAATTGATAAAATCAGTAATCATATTGATTTATTATAGCAGACTTTTAAATTTAAACAAATTGAAAATAAGTTTAAGTATTGACAGAAATTTAATTTTAAGATATTATGAATAAATATTTGCGGTACCTTAAAATAAAAAAAAAGGGGGGGGTGATAAAAATGAATAAATTTTTATGGGGAATAATTATTTTATTTATTTTCAGCCAAGAAAGTAATTTATTCGCCGGTGAAAATAATCAAGCGGAACGCGAAAATCTTTTTCAAGAATTAATGGAAAAAGATTTTACTCGCCAAGAATTGGAAAATATTTTTTCCGATAAACGTGTTGAGATTTATGACAGTTTGATTGGTCCGTTTGGGAAAGAGAATGAAAAAAAGAGACAAAAATATTTGGAATTTCTTTTGTCTGACGCATCAGTCCAGGATGGTAAAACCTTTCTCCTGACTAATGAGGCTATCCTTTCGGATGTTGAGAAAGAAATAGGCGTGGACAAAGAAATTATCGTTTCTGTTATGAAAGTGGAGACTGACTTAGGCCGGTACTTCGGCAATTATCGAGTCTTTAATGTTTATAACACTCTCTATTTTAAATCTCATTCTGTAAAGAAAAGAGAGTGGGCCAAACAAGAGTTGATCTGTTTCTTAGTTATTTGTAAAGAAAATGGATTTGATCCCTTGAGTATCTTTGGATCTTCAGCCGGGGCTTTTGGTTGGTGCCAGTTTCTTCCCTCAAGTTGGAAATACACTTGTGACGGAAACAATGATGGCGTGATCGATTTGTTCAATTTTACCGATGCTGCTTATAGCACAGCGATTTTTTTAAGAGAAAGAGGCAAGTGGCAAGAAGGAAAGTGGAATAAAGAAGCGATCTTTAAATACAACAGAAGCTTGTTTTACGTAAAGACGGTTTATTTGTATGCCCAAAAAATTGGGTTTGATCAAAAATAAAAAAGCGGCTTTCTAAAAAAAGAAAGCCGCTTTTACATTGAATTTGACAAAAGTCGTAAATTTGTTATTATATTTATAGTTCTTATTAAACCTTAAAATAAAAGGAGGGATAATGATTATTCAATTAGGGCCATCAGCTATACCTTATAATAAGAGATTTCAATTTATGTGTTGTTGTTCTTATTATAAGCATCCGCATGGTTGTCCAAATTTTGGTAAAAAATCTGATTGTCCGCCAAATTTGCCCTTGATTACCAAAGTTTTTGATTTCGGGCAAAAAATTTATTTAATTTACACTGAATTTGATTTGGCCGCGCATGCCGAACGAATGCTGAAAATGCATCCGGATTGGAGTGAACATCAGATTTATTGCGTTCTCTATTGGCAGTCTAAAGCAAGGGTTTTTCAGCGGAAAGAAGAGGGGATGGCGATTAAACAACATGGTTTGGAATATATCTGTCGTTCTCCGGAAGCGCACGGTGTAAATATTACAGAATTAATGAAAACTCAAGGAATCGTCTTGGAATGGCCGCCCAGAAAAATTACCCGTTTGGTTTCTTTAGGGGGATGGAAAATAAAATAAAGAGGTCAATAAATTAATAAAATTGACCTCTTTTTTTAATGAAAATTCGTTTAAGATAAATTCTTAAAATTTTAGACAAATTTTAAGAATCCCCACGCAAATTAACCCCATCTCTGCTAAAATTAAAGGAACTAATAACCATTTCTTTTTCTCAATCTCATCAGTAAGATTAAAATCAATAATGGAGGTCATATAGACGATGACAAGAATGAAACCAATGGTGATGGCGACTGCTGCAATAATGGAAGCAGTGGTTTTGAAAAAAGTGAAGACGGAAAAGAAAGTGAAATCAATAGCAGTGGCAGCGAATGCAGTGAAGAATGAAACGAAGAAGAATTTGATATTAGTAACAAAAGCAAAATAGACAGAAGCAATAAGGGTAAAAACAAGAACAAGGGCGAGGGCGATGATCACGTCTTTGGTTAAACTAAATGTTATTGCAAAAAACCCGATTGCAAGAACAATCGCAGACAATACAGATAGACCCAGAGTTAATTTTTTCATTTTTCCTCCTTTATAAAAATAACTATTTTAAATTATAGATAAAATTAGAAATTTGTCAACTCTTTCATAAAGAAATTTTTATCTTTCTTTAAAATTATGATTTAAGTGGATAATTGTCCTTGACAAAAATTAAAGAACTGATATTATATTTATTAACCAGTATAGATTGCAGTCCTAAAAAGTTAGAAAGTCTTCTCGAGGTGGGCGTCTTGAGAAGACCTATACACCCGTATCCACGCTGTAGTACTAACTGGTCACGCCTGGTGGATTTTCCATGGAGAATCCATTGGAAACGGAACGTAAGGTTAAAGTGGGTTATTAAGGGTCCCATATCGCCTATGTCATCCTTGGGGTCGCATAGCTACGAGCTCTAAGGTTCTGACATTTTAAAGCGGGGTTGGTCAACGACCACCCCGCCTCTTTTTTATTTAAAAAATAGTTTTAGGCTTGTTTCTTTTGTGACGGATTCGCCCTATTTGTATTTTTTATTGTTTTTCTTGCCTCTAGCATTAATCTTTTTGCTACCAATCTTTTTTGGGTTTTATGGGAATGTGATTTTTTGTGTCTATTTAATCCCGTGCTTCTTTTTGCCATATAATATTTTTATTAATTAGTTAATTATTCTGTGGTTTTACCGTCAAATTCTTCGCCATTGGTTTCCGCCTCTTCTTTGGTCGCGCGGACTATGCCATCTTTATGATGAGCGGGGGAATAAATGGTATAAAGTTTTAAGTCCTCAACCTCTGACGTATTGATAACATTGTGTTTTGCTCCGGCGGGCACAACTATTGCGGTGCCATTACCGACTTCATATTCATTGCCGTCAATAATCACTTTGCCTTGACCCGCTTCAAAGCGAAAAAATTGATCATTATCATTGTGAATTTCCATTCCAATTTCTTCTTTAGGCAGGAGACTCATCAGCACCAACTGGCTGTGTTTTCCTGTGTATAGAACTTTGCGGAAATTTTTATTTTCTAAAGTGTCTTTTTCAATATTGGCGTTAAATCCTTTCATAAGTTTTAAAATTAATCAATTAAAATAAATTAATCTTTTATAACTATAAGTCTTCTATGTCATTTTGTCAATACTTTATCTTTTTAAAAAAAATACCACCTCAACATTGTCGAAGTGGTATGATTTTATTCAAGTGATAATTTTAAAAAGTTCTAATTTTACACAAGGATCAGTTAAGGATGGCCTATCATTAACATTGGCAATAGTGTTGGGTGTAGTTTCTTTTTTTTCGAGCAAGGGACAATATTCTGGTCGACATGCAACTCTTTTTGTGTGATGTTTTGGTGCGTCAGGGTGCATACACAGAACTCCAAAATATGGCTCGCAATCTTTATAAAATGGACATTTTGTGTCGGGCCACGAGAAATCATCAGAATACCTAAATTCAGGTATGTAGTCTTCTTTTTTCATTTTTCCTCCTTTATAAAAATAACTATTTAAAATTATAAATAAAATTAGAAATTTGTCAATACTTTATCTTTATCAAAAAAACGAGTTAAAATAACTCGTTTTTTTGGGGTGGCTAACGGGATTCGAACCCGTGATAAGACTTCCACAGAGTCTTGTGTTACCACTACACTATAGCCACCATGGGCTGGTACCCCCAAGAGGAATCGGACCTCTATGTTCAGCTTAGAAGGCTGACGTTCTATCCATTGAACTATGGGGGCAATAAAAATTTAAAATTAAAAGACAAATAGACTACGAGACATTTTCTATTTCATTTTTCTTAAAGCTTCGATGCGTTTTTGAATCGGCGGATGAGTGGAAAAAAGATTGGCCATTAAACTGTTTTGACCAAAAGGATTGGCAATATATAAATGAGCAGTGGCCGCCTCGGCTCTTTTTAAAGGTTGTTTATCTTGAGAAATTTTTTCCAAAGCGCTGGCTAGTCCCTCGGGATAACGAGTCAAAAGCGCACCGGAAGCGTCGGCTAAATATTCTCTTTTTCTGGAAACTGCCAATTTAATTAATTGAGCGATAATAGGCGAGAGAACGATTAAAACAATGCCAACGATTAAAAAAATTGAACTGCCATTATCTCTGTCGCTTCGGTCGCGATTGCCGGAAAATCCGGTTTGAAAAACTAAACGAGCTAAAATATTAATCAGTCCGACCAAAACTATAACCAAGGTCATTAAGCGAATATCGTAATTTTTAACATGACTTAATTCGTGAGCGATTACTCCTTCCAATTCTTGATTTTCCAATTTTTGGATAATGCCCGTAGTTAAGGCGATAGAGGCGTGATTTGGATCGCGGCCGGTGGCAAAAGCGTTAGGCGACGAATCATTAATAATATAAATTTTAGGTGTAGGCAGTCCGGCAGTAATGCAAAGATTTTCCACCATTCGATAAACATAAGGATTTTCAGATTTATTCAAAGGTTGAGCGCCTGAACTCCAAAGAGCCATTTTATCACCTGAATAATAACCGAACAAGGTGGTAAAAAAAGCGAAAAATCCGGCTATAATCAATCCCGCAGAACCGATTGAAGTGTATTTGGAAACGATCCAGCCGATGAATAAAATAAACGCGCAAAAAATAACAATCAGTAAAATAGATTTATGTTTATTGGAATCAATTTCTTTGTACATAAGTTTTTCGCATCTTACCTCAAACTAGTTTTTTCTTTTTTTATCGTGGAAGGCCTGATAAACATCTTTTAAATGTTGGTCTGTGACGTGAGTATAAATTTGAGTGGTGGTAATATTTTTATGTCCTAATAATTCTTGAACCGCTCTCAAGTCCGCGCCGCCGGCCAATAAATCAGTGGCAAAACTGTGACGCAAAGTATGGGTGGTGATTTTTTTGGTAATACCGGCTACTTTGGCGTATTTTTTAACCAGTCTTTGAATGGAGCGGGGAGTGAGGCCTGGTTTATTTTTTTGTCCTTTTTCTTTTTTCGCGCTGTCGGTTCCCGCTTTGTCGTGTCGGACAAAAACATTCGGTTCCATATCAGTCCGCGTTTCCAAATATTTTTTCAAGCAATATTTTGCCTGATTTGATAAAAACACCAATCTCCATTTTTTACCTTTTCCGCAAACACTGAAATCATCTTTTTTTAAATTAATATCATCAATTTTTAAATTAGTCAATTCTGAAACGCGCAAGCCGGTGGAAAAAAGCAGCTCCAAGATTGATTTATCGCGCAGTTTTATGATATCCGGCTGTTCTATTTGAAACGGCGCTTCAAGCAGTTTTTCCAAATCATCGCCCTCTAAAAAAGAAACTTGTCTTTCGCCGGTTTTTGCCAATTCAATTTTTTCCGGAGCATAAGTTTTAATGTCTCTCTTGGCCAGATATTTTAAAAAATTTCTTAAAGCGATTAAGTGATAATTTTGAGTGGAGGTGGAAAGGCCGCTTTCAGAACGTGAGTTTTTCAAGCGAGAAAGAAAAAGGCGGTATTGTCGGACAACATCCGAAGTTATTTCTTGAGGCGAATTGGCACCGGTTTGTTTTAAAAATCGTTCCAAATAAAATTTGTAATTTCTGACAGTTAAATCCGAAGAACCTTTTTCGATTTCCAAATGTTCCAGAAACTCAGTGATTAAATTTTTTAAGTCGTTTGCCATGTTATGATTATGACAAATTCTTTAAATAAGTCAAGGTTTTGCGACGCCAGAAAAACTCTTTATTTTAATCATATATCCGATGGCTGCTCCCATTGAATCAATACCAATATCCATTAAAGAACTGACTCGGCCAAAAATAAATTTTTGGTGCCACTCGTCTGAAAAAGCGTAAAGAATGGAGAATAAAAGCGCCCAGAACATTTTTTGTTTTTTGGATAAATTATCAAGCGCCCGAAATAACAGTAAAAATAAAATATAAAATTCTGCCATGTGAGCGATTTTTCTTAAAACAGTATCCCAAAATTCACTCAAAGAACTTCGCAAATCGGGGATAGAGGAAAAATAAAAAATCAATCCGGCCCAAATAATAACCGGCAGCCACAAATTCAGCCATTTTTTTAATTTTGTCATGGTTTTAATAATATTGATTAAAACCATATTCGTCAAGTATTTATTATTAAATTACTAAACGTTTTGGAGCGGCTGCATCAAAACGTTTAGTAATTTAATCTGCAAGAAATGTTGTTTTATAGATATAATAATTAGGTTTTTTTGGTGTTATTATGATTGACATAAAATCATTTTTTTAATATAATATTAATCATAGTTTAGAGTTAAATTTAATTTTTGTTTATGAATCAAGAACAAAAACAAGAACAAATATTTGATAGTCATAAATCTCAGCATGAAAAATATCAGGCCATTTTAGATGAGACCGCCAAAGAAATGGAGAAAATTACTTTTTCTCGAGCAGATAAAGAAGAAATTTCCGAACTTAAAGAATCTGAAGAAAAATTCAGAGAGAGTTCGCGTGAATTATGGAAAGAATTTGCTGTTCATGGAATTTTGCGTTTTGATCACAAAGAGAAAAAAATAAAATTGCAGTCACATACTGATTTGGACGGAAAAACTTGTTTAGGGTTTTTGAAAATGGCAGGTTTTAACGTTGATAATGTAACTTATGTACCGCCCGGAGAATTTATTCCAGGAGCAACCAATTTAGATACCGGTATGAAAACAGGAATAGTTGTTTCAGAAGAAGATGAGACTGCCTGGTTTGACCATCACGGAAACGAATCTACGGAAAAAAGTATTCCGGCTAGTCGTCATCTTTATTTAGGTCTTATATCTAAAGGTTTTTTAAAAAAAGATCCTGTTTTAGATAAATTATCTCAGTTTGTTTCCCGCGTAGATCGCGCTCAATATCCTGATGCCAAAGAACTTTTTACCATAAGCGATCGCACTGTTTTCGGACTTCAGAGATTTTTTAGTTTTGAAAATTTATATGATTATTTTCAGCAAGGCCGTTCGCCTCAAGAAATTCTTTCAGATGAAGATTTAGAAAAATATGGCCTTGTTCAAAGAAGTAATGAACAGAGAGGAGTAATTAAAAGTTCTTTAGAAACCATTGAAAAATTAAAAGAAAATGGATTTGTTATTAAGACGAAATTCGGCGAAGTAGTGATTGATATAGATAAAAAAGTAGCCGGTGGTTATCAGGCCGTCAGAGCTGCCGATTATGACGGTTATGTTTTATATTCTCCGCGATTTGAAAGTTTTTTTATTTCAATTCATCAGGCGGATTTGTCAAAAATTGATTTTTCACAGGGAAAAAATATTCGAGAGAATATGTGGATTAAACCGCAAGATGAAAAAAAACCTTTAACTATTCCACTTCGAGAAGTAATTGAAAAATTAGGCGGTGAAATTCCTAAACAAGGATCTTTAAAGGAAACAACAGAAATGATTGATTTGCGTTTTAAAGAATTTATAGTCACTCCGCTAACTTCGCGTGATAAAAATAATGAAATTAAAACTATCACCTGGGATCTGGGAAAATTGGCTATTTTCCCCAAAGATTTTAAATTTGATCCCGGTAAAAAATATAAGGTCAAAATCAAATTTGATTCCGCCCCAGGGGAAAGAAAAGGCTTTTATATTTTAGAAGTTTTAAAAGAAGCAGAATAAATGATCATTTTGGGTTGCTAAAAATAATAGAATGTGCTAATATAATAATATTATAATTAAACTTAAATTATGCCAGGTAGTGGACTTTGACTCGTCCTCCCACCGCTAAAAAGTTTTACCTGGTAATACCATAATTGCGCGCTTAATCAATTAAAAAAGTCTAATTTTGTTGATTTTTGGTCGGACAAAAAATTCATATAACAAACAAAGGTTTCCTAAATAATTTAATTAATAACTTAAAACTTTGGTAATTTTACAAAAATTGTCAAAGTTCTACTACTTGGTATGCTTAAAAAAGAAGAAAAAAAACAAATTATCACCGACAATCAAATTAACGAAACTGACACCGGTTCGTCTGAGGTTCAAATCGGTCTCTTAACCAAAGAGATTGAAAGTTTGACCGAACATTTGAAAGCTCATATCCATGATTTTTCATCCAGGCGCGGTTTGATAAAAAAAGTCAGCCAAAGACGAAAATTTTTAAAATATCTTCAAGCTAACGACCCTAAAAGTTACGAGAAGATTATTAAAAAACTTAAAAGAAAATAATAAAATTTTAGTATGATCAAACATAAAGATCAGAGGATCGGAGTTTTTATTGACGTGCAGAACATGTATCATTCTGCCAAAAATTTGTATCATGCCAATGTTAACTTTGCAAAAGTTTTGGAAGAAATTGTTGCCGGACGTCAATTGATCCGAGCTATCGCTTATGTTATCAAATCAGACAGCCGCGAAGAACAAACTTTTTTTGAAGCGCTTTCAAATCAAGGGTTTGAATTGAAAATAAAAGATTTGCAAATTTTCCCGGGCGGAATGAAAAAAGCGGATTGGGATGTTGGAATGGCGGTTGATGCGATTAAATTAGCCGACAAAGTTGATGTGGTTATTTTGGTAACCGGCGATGGAGACTTTATCCCGTTAGTTTCTTATTTAAAAGAAAACAAGGGCTGCCGAGTGGAGCTGGTGGCTTTTGAACGAACCACTTCGTCTAAATTAGTTGAAACAGTCGATGAGTTTACCGATTTGGGCAAAAACATTAAGAAATTTCTAATTAAAAGATACAACAACAAATAACAAGGGCCGCAAATTTCTCCTTCACTCAGCGCTCCAATCCCTTGAAAATTATACTCGTTTTATTCTGAAAAATTCATAACTCCTCTCCCGACTATAGCGGGATCGTCAAACAGATGAATTTTTCAATAAAACTCCTTAATTTTCTAAGGCTTTTCCGCGACATCGTTCAGGCGAAATTTGCTAAATGTAAGAAATAATTAACTACTAAATTATCAAATAAAATAAATATAAATTGTTAAAAAAATGACTATGGAATTTACAACAGATGTAGCAGGCAAAAAATTAATAGTAAAAACCGGTGAAATAGCCGGTCAAGCAAATGGTTCTTGCACAGTTCAGTACGGTGAAACAACCGTTTTGGCCACCGCCGTTATGGGCGATAAAGACCAAGAGGGAATGGATTATTTCCCTTTAATGGTTGAATACGAAGAACGTTTTTACGCAGCAGGAAAAATCAAAGGTTCTCGCTTTATAAAAAGAGAGACTCGTCCACCAGACGAGGCTATTTTAATTGGACGCTTAATTGACCGCTCTATCCGTCCTCTTTTTGATCAAGATATGCGACGCTCGGTTCAAGTTATTTTAACCGTGCTTTCCATTGATCATGAAAATGATCCTGATATACCGGCGCTTCTCGGCGCTTCCATCGCTTTGCATATGTCCAATATCCCTTGGAACGGACCGATAGCAGGCGTAAGGGTCGGACAAATTAATGGAGAACTTGTTGTTAACCCAACTCAAACTTTAAGAGCTACCAGTAATCTTGATTTAATGATTTGCGGAATGAATAAAAGAGTTTTAATGATTGAAGCCGGTGCTCAAGAAATAGAAGCTGACGTAATGTATAAAGCAATGGAATTGGGCGCGGAAGAATTTGAAAAAATCAATAAATTTATTGAAGAAATCAGAGAAAAAACAGGCAAGCCAAAAATGGTTTTGGTGTCTTCTCTGAGTCCGGAAGATATTGCTGCCAAAGAAGAAGTTAAAAAAATTACTGAAGAAGTTGTTAAAGCGGAAATGCCGAAATATTTCTTTGATCATCCGTTAAAAATGAAAGAAGACAGAATCGGCGCCAAGAAAAAATTGATTGCCCGTTTGGAAGAAGTTTTTATTGAAAAAAATATTGGTAAAGACAGAAGAGGCAAAGGTTTTGATTATGCCATGAAATTAATTTATCAGGAAATCAGCCAAGCTATTTTGGATCGCGATCAAAGAATTGACGGACGCAAACTTGATGAACTTAGAGAAATTTCCTGCCAAGTCGGAGTTCTGCCAAGAGTTCACGGTTCAGCCATATTTAACAGAGGAGAAACACAAGTACTCTCGGTTGTTACTTTGGGCGGTCCGGGTATGGAACAATATTTGGACACCATGGAAGACAGCAGCCGAAAACGCTATATGCATCATTATAATTTCCCGCCGTTTTGTTCTGGAGAAGCCGGGCCTTTAAGACAAACAGGACGAAGAGAAGTTGGTCATGGCGCTTTGGCGGAAAAAGGAATTTTACCGATTTTGCCGGATAAAGAAAATTTTCCTTATACTCTCAGATTGGTTTCAGAAGTTCTTTCTTCAAACGGCTCCACTTCAATGGCCGCGACTTGCGCTTCAGTTTTATCATCAATGGATGCCGGTATTCCGATTAAAAAATTAGTATCCGGTATAGCCGTTGGTTTAGCTTCTGAAGAAGGGGATAATGGATTTAAAAAATATAAAGTTATAACCGATATCCAAGATTTGGAAGACGGGCCAGGCGGAATGGATTTTAAAATTATCGGAACGCCGACAGGAATTACCGCCATTCAAATGGATACAAAAACAAAAGGTTTAACTTTTGACGTAATTAAAGAAACTTTTCAGGCCTCAGCAAATGCTCGAGTTAAGATTCTGGAAATAATGACTCAAGCTATGCCGAAGCCCAGAGAAAATTTCTCACCTTACGCGCCAAGAGTGACCATGATTAAAATTAATCCTGATAAAATCAGAGATGTGGTCGGACCGGGTGGAAAAATGATTAATGAAATCGTTGCTCAAACCGGATCAACAATTGATATTGAACAAGACGGCACAGTTATGGTTACTTCATTGAATGAAGAATCAAAAAATAAAGCGGTTGAATGGATTAAAAATATCACTCATGAAGTTAAGGCCGGTGAAATTTTCCAAGGTAAAATTACCAGAATTATGGATTTTGGCGCTTTTGCCGAAGTCGTGCGCGGTCAAGAAGGATTGATTCATGTTTCAGAAATGGCCAATTATCGCGTTGAACATCCTGATGATTTGGTTAAAGTCGGCGACATTGTACCGGTCAAAGTGATGGAAATTGACAGACAAGGCAGAATTAATCTTTCAATGAGAGCCTTACTTGAAGGCGGCGATCAAGCTCGTCCGAATCGAGGAGGCAATGATGATCGTCGAAGATAGAAAACGATACTAAAAAATAAGCTGATAAGCTGGTAAGCTGGTAAGTAAATAAGTAGTGAATAAAAAATAATATGAATGACAAAAGGGCAAAATTAATAATAAGAATTGTTGCCGGAGTGATTTTCGTTTTGTCACTTATTCTATCAATCATAAGTCTTTTATCTTTAGTGACTAAAATTTCTGGAATTAATAGAACAATATTCAGTGCGTATATCCAGATTTTTATGACCAGTAGATTTATGAATCATTTTTTCATTGATGTTATTGGTAGTCAGTTTATTTTTATACCTTTATATCTCTTATTTTTAAGTTTGATAATAGGTATATTTGGATTAATTGCTTCAAAAGGGCTATGGCAATATAGAAAATGGTGGAAGGTTGCTTTAATTATTCTCTCATTATTTTTAATAATTCTGAGTGGAAAAGGGATTCTATGGGTTTTATTGGGATTGGGTATTGGAATTGGTGACTCTGGGAGATATATTTCTCTTAAAGATATTTTTTATGTGTTACAAAAATTCGGAGTATTAAAATTTTTTGAAGCAGTCATATTCTTTGTCTTTTTTATTTGTCTATTTTCATTTAATAAAACAATAAGAAATGTTTTTGAGAAACAAAAAACTGGAGTAGCAGAATCAAAAAATAACGAATAAGAAAATAAAATTTTAAATTTAATTTATGCCAATAAATAAAGACTCCCTGCCTACCGGCAGGCAGGAAAAATTTTATCCGGGCGAAAGAAAAAATATTTTGGTTACAGGTGGAGCCGGTTTTATCGGTTCTCACCTTTGCGACCAATTGATAGCAGACAATAATGTTATTTGCGTGGATGATTTCATTGGCGGCGGAAATTTGAACAATATCAGTCATCTCTTACAGAACCCGAATTTCCGTTTTATCAAGCATGATATTAATTTGCCGATAAATTTTGAAGAATTTCCGGAATTAGCGAATTTTAAAATTAAAATTCACGGCATTCAGGAAATTTTTCATTTAGCTTCTCCAACCTCGGCTAAAAACTTTAATCAGTTGCGATTGAAAAGTTTGCACACCAATGCCATCGGCACGATTAATATTTTGGAAATGGCTAAATTGTATAAAGCAAAAATTCTTTTTACTTCTTCAGCCGTGGTTTACGGTTCTCGTCGCAAAGATAATTCTTCTTTCAAAGAAAGTGATTTTGGTTCTGTTAATTTTATCAGTCCGAGAGCTTGCTATGATGAAGGGAAACGTTTTGCCGAAACAGCCATGATGACTTATCGGGAAATGTACGGATTGGATACTAAGATTGTCAGAATTTTCAGAACTTACGGTCCGCGTGAAACTCTTTTTGACGGACAAATGGTTCCTGATTTTGTTCTGCAAGCGCTTACGCAGCAGCCTTTGATTATTTACGGAGATGGAAATTTTTCAACTTCGCTTTGTTACGTAGGCGATGTTGTTGACGGCATTATTTCAATGATGGACTCAAATGAAATCGGACCGATAAATTTGGGCGGATCAGAAGAATATAAATTGGTGGATCTGGCTAATAAAATTATAGAAATTACTCATTCTCAATCCAAAGTTGAGTTTAAATCACCGCTCCTTTTTATGACTCCGCTCGGTCTGCCCGATATCAGTTTGGCGAAAGAAAAATTAAATTGGCTCCCGGTTGTCGGATTAAATGACGGTCTGGAAAAATTAGTTGATTATGTTAAGGCTAACAGAATATTACTGGAACCTTTAATAAGTCAGTATGGAGAAAAATTTTAATAAAATTGTTATTGTTATCCCGGCTTATAACGAAATTAAAACCATTAAAGAAGTTATTAAAGACGCTCAAACAATAACCAAAGAAATAATAGTTATTGACGATGCTTCTTCGGATAAAACCGGCGAAGCGGCAAAAAATAGCGGAGCGAAAGTTTTCAGACATATCCTTAACTTGGGATTAGGAGGAGCCTTAAAAACAGGATTTGACGCGGCTCTCAGAGAAAATGCCGATATAGTCGTAACCATGGATGCCGATGGCCAGCATAAAGCAAAAGAAATTCCGAATTTAATCAAACCGATTTTGGAAGATAAGGCGGACGCGGTGATCGGATCAAGATTTTTAAATTATCAAGAAATGCCAAAAAGCAGGCGAATGTGCAACTTGGCGGCCAATTGGATTACTTTTATAATTTGCGGGGTTAAGACTACGGACAGTCAATCGGGATTAAGGGCGTTCAATCGAGTTGCTCTGGAAAAAATAGAAATAAAAAGCAGACACATGGAAGTCTCTTCCGAATTTTTTAAGGAAATTAAAAATAAAAAACTTCGTTTTGCGGAGGTGCCGACTGAAAGTATTTACACGGAATATTCTTTATCCAAAGGGCAAAATTTTTTCTTGGGTATTAAAACTTTGTTCAAATTAATTATAGATAGATTTATATAAATATGCTTTGGATTCAAATATTATTCATTTTTTTAATTTTATTTATAATCAGCAGATTGATTTTAAGACTGAAAAATAATCAAATTAATTTTTTAAATTTTCTGGCTTGGTTGATTTTTTGGTTGGCGGCGACAATAGCGGTCATTTGGCCGGAAGTCACCAGTTTCTTGGCTAGAATATTAGGTGTGGGAAGGGGAGCGGATATTATCGTATATTTCTCCCTTATTTTATTATTTTATTTTGTTTTTTACGTTACGGTTAAATTGAAATTAATAGAAAGAGACATTACCAAAATTGTCGGAAAAATAAGTTTAAATGACAAGGAAGACAAAAATTAATTAAAATTCATACTTATGATAGATTCGGAAAATATAAATCCAGAAGAAGAACCGAAAAAGGGCGGCTTTTTTAAAGCAAAACCTTATTGGGCGGAATTTATTTTAGATTTGGCTAAAATTGTCATTTTGGCTTTTATAATCATTTGGCCGATTCATCATTTTGTCTTCCAGCCATTTTACGTAAGTGGACCATCAATGGAACCGAATTATTACGATAAAGATTATTTGATTGTTGAAGAAATAAGTTACCGTTTTAATTCTCCGCAGAGAGGAGAGGTGATTGTTTTCCATTCGCCCAATAATTCTCAAGATTATTTAATCAAGAGAGTGATCGGGTTGCCCGGAGAAAGAGTCGTTATCACAAAAAATAAAATTTCTATTTATAATCAGCAGTTTCCCCAAGGAGCCGGGCTTAATGAAAACAGTTATTTAAATCCGGGCCTGATTACAATGGGGGAGATCGATATTCAATTGAATCCGGATGAATACTATGTTTTGGGTGATCATCGAAATGTAAGTTTGGACTCCAGGGTTTTTGGGCCGATTAAAAAAAGCACCATTGTCGGCAGAGCTTGGTTTAGGGGATGGCCTTTTAAAAACTTAGGATTATTAAAAACTCCAATTTTTACTTTTTAAAGAGTTTTGTCCCGCCCAAGTTTTCGCGAAGCGAAAATTTAGGCGGGCTACAAAACCTTTACCCCCTCCTTTATCCCAACGATAAATTCTCGATAATCGTTAGGAATAAGGCGAAGCCGCTTCGCTTACGGCGTATCGTAAAAGGGTAGACCCCCGATGGAGTAAGGGAGGGGGTACTCAAATTTTTAGTAAAATTTTTCGCGTTATTGCCAAGCGAGTGAGAGAAAAGAAAATTTATTTTCTTTTCCGAGTAAGCGTAGGCAACACAGATCTGATAATCTTTATAAATAACTTAAAAATTTTAAAAAATTCGGTATGAACAAAAAAAAGAACAAAAAAATTAACAAAATAGCGAAAAAGAATAAGAATAATAAAAATAAGAGCAAAAAAAAGCAATTGATTAAACGACCTGAAAAAAGTCCGGTTAGACGAGAAAATAAAATTAGAAATATTCAAGATAATACCGTTCAGCCTCTTATTCAACATAAAAAATATTTGCCGAAAAGTTTGCGCGGCATGGAAGATATTTTACCTGAAGAAGGAAAATATTGGGATTTCGTTTTTCAAAAGGCGCAGGATTTGGCAGAGGATTATGGGTTTAAGAAAATTGAAACCCCTGTTTTGGAAGAAAGAGTTTTATTTGAAAAAAGTACAGGGATGACCACCGAAGTGGTTGAGAAACAAATGTATCAGTTTACTGATCGAGGACAAAATCAAGTGGCGCTGCGGCCGGAATTCACACCTTCAATGGTTAGAGCTTATATTGAACACGGAATGTTTAACTTATCTCAGCCGATAAAATTATTTTGTTTCGGCCCGCTCTTTCGTTATGAAAGACCTCAAGCCGGTCGGCTCCGCCAATTTCACCAAATTAATTTGGAAGTTTTAGGATCAGACAAACCGGTCAGTGACGCCCAGGTTATTCTATTTTGTAAAACTTTTTTTGAGGAATTGGGAATTAAAATTTCCATTCAAATCAACAGTTTGGGCTGTTTGGAATGCCGTAAAGTTTATCGCGCCAAATTGATAAATTATTTTAAATCAAAACGAAACAGACTTTGTCCTGATTGCCAAAAAAGATTGGTTCGCAATCCTTTGAGAATTTTGGATTGCAAGCAAGAAAATTGTAAAGATTTGATAACTGATGCTCCTCAAATAGTCGATAGTTTATGTGAAAATTGTCATTCTCACTTTGTAAAAGTTTTAGAATGTCTTGATGAGGCGGAAATTGCTTATGAATTGAATCCGTTTTTGGTTCGAGGATTGGATTATTACACCCGAACAGTATTTGAAATCGTACCCGTCAGAACGGAAGTTATTTCAATGAAAAAAGTTTCTAAGCCGAAAGAAGAAAATAAAGAATTATTACCCGGTATGCTTCCTGGTCAGGTAAGCGAAGAACCGATAGAAGTTGTTCCCGTGGCTCCTCCTATGTCAGCTTTGGGTGGCGGAGGAAGATATGATAATTTAGTCGGAGAATTAAGCGGCAGAGAAACACCGGCGCTTGGCGTGGCTTTTGGCGTGGAAAGAATTATTGAAGAATTGAAATATCAAAATATCAGAATTTCCAAAGAACGGGCGCCAAAAATTTTCTTGGCTCAGCTCGGAGAATTGGCCATGCGAAGATCTTTGAAATTACTTGAAGATTTGCGCAAAGAAGGATTCAGAGTGGCGGAGAATTTAGCCAAAGACAGCTTGCGGGCTCAATTGGAAATGGCCAATAAAATAGGCGTTAAATTAACTTTGATTTTAGGACAGCAAGAAATGAGTGATAAAACTATTATTTTCCGCGATATGTCCAGCGGCAATCAAGAAACAATTGATCAGGAAAAAATGATTAAAGAATTAAGAAAAAGAATATAAAGAGTTTTGTCTCATTAAATTTTTAAATAATTTTGGTATGAAGACAATAGCCATTTGCACATTGGGCTGCAAATTAAATCAGGCTGAAGCGGAAGAATTGAAAGAAAAATTTGAAGAAAGGGGATTGAGAATAGTGGAGCCGCTTCAAAAAGCTGATTTTTATATTATCAATGCCTGCGCCGTTACCCAAAAAGCGGAGAAAGAAACTCGGCAGCTTATTTCCCGAATCAAGCGGATGTTTCCTAAAACTTATTTGATAGTTGTTGGCTGTTTTCCTTCCATTCTCAGGCTTGATCGCGAATTTATCGGCAAGGTTGATAAATGGATTGATAACAAAAATAAAGAAAAAACCGACAAACTTATTTTGGGACAAATCATTAAAAAGAAGAAAGGCAAAAATGATTTAAAAAAGAAAACGAGAGCGTTTATTAAAATTCAGGATGGATGCCAAAATTATTGTTCTTATTGTATTGTTCCTTATTTGCGAAAAGAAATTTCAAACAAGCCGGCGCAAAAAATCATTCAGGAAATTAAAAATAGAGAAAAAAACGGCTGCCAGGAAATAGTTCTGGTCGGCACCAACATCGGCAACTACCGGATAGGGAAATATGATTTGAAGGATTTGTTAAAAGAAATTTTAAATAAAACCACCATCAAGAGAATAAGGCTTTCCTCGCTTTGGCCGACCTTAATTGACTCGGAGTTCGTCAAATTAATTCAGAATAATCCGAGAATTTGTCCGCACATTCATTTGTCAATTCAATCCGCTTCCGGCGAAGTTTTGGAAAAAATGAATCGCCCCTACAATCGCAAAGATTTGGAAAAAATAATAAAACAACTTAAACAGATTAAAGATATCAATCTCACGGCCGATATTATCGTCGGTTTCCCCGGAGAGAGCGAGAAAGATTTTCAAGAAACTTATAATTTCGTCAAATCAAGTCAATTTTTGAAAATTCATGTTTTTAAATTTTCCGCCCGCCCGGGCACCAAAGCTTCTCTTGTTGAAGACGAAATTTCGGATAAAATAAAAAAAACAAGAAGCAATAAATTGATTAAGCTCGGCGAGAAATTATCAGAAAAACAAAGGAAAATATTCATTAATTCAACTTCGGAAGCGTTGATTGAAAACAAAAGAAGCGAATATTGGCAAGGATATACCCCGAATTATCTCAAAGTTTTTTTCAAAAGTGGTAAAGATTTAACCAATCAAATAGTCAAAGTGAAATTAGTTAAATTTTATCAAGACGGTTTCATGGGCAAATTAATTTCTTTATGAAAATTACTAAAATTTACAAACGAGACGGAACAATAGTTCCATTTCATCAAATAAAGATTACCCATGCTATTTACAAGGCTGCCCAGGAAGCCGGGGGACATGATATGAATCTGGCGGAAAAACTTTCGGATATGGTGGTGGATATTGTGGAAAATCATTCGCCCGAAACCATTCCCACGGTTGAAGAAATTCAGGATATTGTTGAACAAGTTTTAATCAAAGAAGGGCATATTAAAACTTCAAAACTTTATATTTTATATCGTCAAAAACGCAAAGAACTGCGAGAAAAAAGAGACAAAAAGGAAATAGAGAATATACCTTATAAAACTATTTGGCAAAGCTTGGTTTGGAATTTGGAACATTCTTGCGACACAATCAGTAAATTAAACGAGCATGTTGAAGCTGGTACTTTTTCTCAATTAATAAAAGATTCAGAAGCAAGATATGACGAAGAGATTTCAAAAGTGGCGGCGTCAATAAAAGAAAATCTTAACAGAGTAAAATTATTGATTATCAGCGGCCCGTCTTCTTCCGGTAAAACCACCACCACTCAAAGAATTGCCGAAGAGCTCAAAAGAGAGGGGATGGATTTTATCAAGCTTACGGTGGATAATTATTTTTACAGTTTAAAATATCAATTAAAAGACGATTATAGCGATTATGATTTTGAAGGTCCTTATGCTTTGGATATCCCTTTGATCAATCAGCACTTGGCGGATTTATTAAGAGGAAAGGAAATTGACGTGCCAAGATATAATTTTCAATTGGGTTGCCGCGAAGAAAAAACCGATAAATTAAAACTTAAGGGCAATCAAATAATTTTAATAGATTCTCACTTCGGCATTTACGACAAATTAACCGAGATTGTGCCGGAAGATAAAAAATACAAGCTTTATTTGGAGACTCTTTGTCAATTGAGAGACAAAGACGGACAATTTGTCAGATGGACCGATATCAGATTATTGAGACGGATGATCAGGGATGTTCAATTCAGAGGTTATAATCCGAAAGAAACAATCGGACATTGGCATTACGTGCGGCAGGGAGAATTGAAAAATATTATTCCTTACATTCATACGGCTGATTACGTTTTTAACACCAGTCTGGCTTATGAACTGCCGATTTTAAAACATTGCCTTTTTAAATTTTTTCCGGAAATGATTGAAACTTATAAAAAAGATCCGAATCGTCAAGACGCTTATATTCGGGCTCAAAGAGTTTATGATTTATTGAAAGAAGTTAAAGAATTGTCGGACAAATCTTTAGTGCCTCAAAATTCAATTTTAAGAGAATTCATCGGCGATAATTAAAAATTAGTATTTAAAATAATATGCCAGGTAGTGGACTTTGACTTGTCCTCTCACAACTAAAAAGTTTTATCTGGTATATATTTTGCGCATCTAACATATTGTTGAAGATTTAATTTGTTGATTTTTGGTCGGACAAAAAAAATTCATAAAATAAAAAAGGTTTCCTAAAATAATTTAATTAATAACTTAAAACTTTGGTAATTTTACAAAAATTGTCAAAGTTCTACTACCTGGTATGGTTAAACCAACCGCTAAAATGCCCGCTCAACCAAGTGGGGCTCAATATCATATTAATTGTAAAAAAGGAGACTTGGCGCCATTCGTGCTTTTGCCCGGCGATCCGGGGAGAGTGGCGAAAGTGGCCAATCTTTGGGATAAGAAAAAAGAAATAGCCAATCATCGGGAATATCATTCCATGACCGGTGAATATAATGGCACAAAAATTTCTTGTCTTTCCACCGGCATCGGTTCGCCATCCACGGCTATTGCTGTTGAAGAAGCGGCCAGAATCGGCTGTCATACTTTTATTCGCATTGGTTCCACGGGCGCGATTCAACCGCACATTAAACCGGGTGATTTAATTATCAATACTGCCGGAGTCAGATTGGAAGGAACTTCTCATTCTTATGTTGACGCGAATTATCCAGCCTTTGCTCATTACGAAGTAATTTTGGCTTTAATAGAGGCGTGTGAAAAATTAAAAATAAAATATCATTTGGGAATTACCGCTTCAACCGATGCTTTTTATGTTGGTGAAGGCAGACCGGGTTTTAGGAGATACGACCAATCGCGCTTTAAACACACCCTGGAAGATTTGCAACAAACCAGAGTGACTAATTTGGAGATGGAATCTTCGGCTCTTTTCACCATTGCTAATTTATATGGTTTGAGAGCGGGTTCGGTTTGCGCGGTTTTTGACAACATCGTGACAGGAGATTGGGGAATAATTGGTGAAAAAGAAATCGGCTTGGTAGCTTCGGAAGCGGTGGCGATTTTGGACAAGTGGGATAAATTAAAAGATAAAAAACATAAAAAATATTTTTACCCTTCACTTTTAACTAATTAATTTAAATTTAAATTTATGTGTTGTAAAGGAAAAAAAGTTTTTAAAGGATTTGCGTTAGGAACAATTTTAGGAGGCGTTTTAGGCGTATTGTTTGCCAAAAAATCCGGCAAAGAAACCAGAAAAGAATTAGGCAAAAAAATGGAAGAAATAGGTGAAAGAGCTACTGATGCCAAAGAAAAAGTTTTTGAAACCGCCAAAAATACAGCCGAGAAGGTTAAAGAAATCAAAGACGAAGTTGTGAAAAATGTTGAAGAAATTAAAGATGTTTTTAAAGAATAAATAATTTAAAATAATTTTTGTATGTTTAAAATTCAAATAGACAAAGAAAAATGTATTGGCTGCGGAACTTGCGAAGCGGTCTGTCCGATTAATTGGGAAATGGGGGATGATGGCAAAGCCAAAATGATTAAAGACGAAATTGAAGATTTGGGCTGCAATCGTTTAGCGGAAGAAAATTGCCCGGTTCAAGCCATTAAACTTACGCCGCAATAAAAAGTCGCGAAATTCACCTTCACTCAACGCTCCAAATCCTTGAAAATTAAAGTCGTTTTGCTTAAAGAAAAATTCATAACTCCTCTCCCGACTATAGCGGGATCGTCAAACAGATGAATTTTTCTGCAAAACTCCTTAATTTTCTAAGGCTTTTCCGCGACATCGTTCAGGTGAATTTCGCTAAAGCGTAATTTGTAGTATTCATAAAATTCATAGATTAGTATTATAACTTATGTTTGAAATTCGCATTCATGGTCGAGCAGGTCAAGGAGCAAAAACAATTGCTCAACTTTTTGCTGAAGTCAATTTGGCGGTAGGCAAATTTGTTCAGGCTTTTCCTTCGTACGGACCGGCCAGAGAAGGGGCAGCGATGAATGCTTTTGTCAGAATTGACAATCAGCCGATTAAACTGCATTCGGATATTAAAAAACCGGACGCGGTTTTGGTAATTGACCCCTTGTTGGTTGAAACTGAAAATGTCACTCAAGGTTTGAAAAAAAACGGAATTGTTATTATCAATTCAAACGCTTCAAGCGACAGTTTTAAAAAGAAACTGGGTAATAATTTCAGAATTTATACCGTTCCGGCTTCGCATATTGCTTTGAAATTTTTCAAGAAAGATATTCCCAATACCGTTTTGCTCGGCGCTTTGGTCAAGGCGACGAAAATTATTTGTTTGGACGAATTGCTCAAGGGAACTAAAGAAAAATTCGTAAAAAAATTAAGTCCTCAATTGATTGAGGCAAATTTAAAATCAATTCAAGAAGGTTATAATTTTCTTAAAATATCATAATGACTGAAAAAAATAAAATTTTAATTGGCGGAATAATTGACAAACCGGGTTCGTCAAAAGATTATAAAACCGGCTCTTGGCGGTCTCAAGTGCCTGTTTGGGATAAAAAAAAATGCATTCAATGTTTAGTTTGCGTTAATTATTGTCCGGAAAATTGCATCCCGCTCAAAGAAGACAAAAGAGTTGAAACAGATTTTGATTATTGCAAGGGTTGCGGAATTTGCGCTCAAGTTTGTCCGGTCAAAGCAATAATAATGAAAGAGGGAAAATAAAATGATTAAAAATAATTTTAAAACAATAGCCTTAACCGGCGGAGAAGCCGCAGCCGAAGCGATGAGACAAATTAATCCGGCTGTTTTTTCGGCTTATCCGATTACTCCACAAACTCCGATTATTGAAAAATTCGCGAAAATAGTTGAACAGGGATTGGTGGAGACGAAATTCATTTCCGTTGAATCAGAACATTCGGCTATGAGTTTGGTGGTTGGCGCTACTGCCGCGGGCGGACGGGCGATGACGGCCACTTCCAGTCAAGGATTGGCTTTAATGATTGAAATTTTGCCCATTGCCTCGGGTTTGCGTTTGCCGATTGTGATGAATTTGGCAATGAGAGCTTTATCCGCTCCTTTAAATATTCATAATGATCATCAAGATGCGATGCTGGCGCGCGATTTGGGTTGGATACAAATATTCTGTGAAAATAATCAGGAAGTTTATGAAAATAATTTTTTAGCCGTTCGTTTGGCCGAAAGTCAAAAAGTTAAATTGCCGGTTATGGTTTGCCAAGACGGTTTTATCGCTTCGCATAATTTGGAAGGCGTTAAAGTTTATGACGATAAAATAATCAAAAATTTCGTCGGCGATTATACTCCGGAAAATTATCTTTTAAATCTTAAAAAACCTTTAACCATCGGAGCGTTCGTGATGCCGGATTATTATTTTGAAATTAAAAAACAAGTGGCGGACGCGATGAACGAGGCAAAAAAAGTTTATTTGAAAATAGGACAAGAGCTTAAAAAAATCACCGGCAATAATTACGGATATTTTGAAGAATATTTTATGTCTGACGCGAAAGCGGTGATCGTGGCCATGGGTTCTGTCAGCGGCACAGCCAAAGCAGCAGTGGATAAATTGAGATCTCAGGGCAAGAAAGTCGGCTTGTTGAAAATTAATTTATACCGGCCATTTCCTTATAAAGAAGTGGAAAAAGTTTTAAATAAAATAAAATTTGTCGGCATTTTGGAAAGAGTGATGGGTTGCGGTTCAATAACGCCGTTGACCAGCGATATCAGCGAATGCTTGAATTCAAAAACCTCAAGACAAACTTATATTTTGGGATTGGGCGGAAGAGATGTTCAAATGGAAGAAATAGAAGGAATTTTCAATGATTTGCTTAAAGGAAAATTAAGTAAAGAACCGAAATATGTTGGACTGAAAAACTAGCTTCTTAGCTTGTAGCTTTTTAGCTTCTTAGGATTAATATGATTATAGAAATCAATAAATTAATAAAATTTAATCTCAGCAAGAATTTTATTAAATTGATTTTGAAAAGAATTTTGAAGGAAACCGCCAAGAAAATTCCAAAAATAAAAAATATCGATTCTTTCTCCGTTGTTTTTACAAACGAAAAAACGATTCAGGCGATTAATAAAAAATATCGCAAAATCAATAAAGCCACTGACGTTCTGTCTTTCAGCGATCCGGCCGAAATTATAATTTGCTGGTCTCAGCTCAAAAAGCAGGCGAAAGAATTCAAGCACACTCAAATTGAAGAATTGAAAATTTTATTGGTTCACAGTGTTCTGCATATTTTGGGACACGACCATCGTTTTGAAAAAGAAAAAAATAAAATGGACAAACTCGCTAATCAAATACTTAGAGTAATATAAGACTTCGTAAGTTGGCGGACGCGAATTGCCGTGAAAATTTATAGTTATTAGTTAATGGTTTTTAGTCTTGGTTTATTGGTTGCCGGTTTCTAACTGACAACTGAATAACTATAACCAATAACTATGAACTAAAAACTATTATAAATACGCATATGTTTTTCAATCGTTTAATTAAAAGTTTCATCAATGCTTTTCGGGGGATAGGGTATACCTTTCGCCACGAAGTCAGCTTCAGAATTCAGATTATTTTTGCAATTGTTGTTTTAATCGGCGCTTTTTATTTGCCTTTGAGAACTCTGGAAAGAGTGGTGATTATCTTATTAGTGGCGATGGTTTTAATTTTGGAACTGGCCAATTCGGTATTGGAAAGAGTGGTTGATTTATTTCAACCGAAAATAGATTATATCGCCAAAGCGGTTAAAGATATTATGGCCGCCGCGGTTTTTGTGGCCGCCTTGGCTTCGGTCGTGGTGGGACTAATTATCTTCGTACCATATCTTCTTAAAATTTAAACATTAAAAATTTGTTTAGAAATTAAAAATTAGAAATTAGAAATTTAAATCATATGTCTTCCAAAGAAATAATTACAGGAATTGACCTCGGGTCAAAATCAATAAAAATCGCCGTTGGGCAAGAAGTTGCCGGTGAGTTGAATATTATCGGCTTGGCCGAAGAACCATCGGAAGGAATTTCAAAAGGAATGATTATCAGCATTGAAGATACCATTTCTTCTCTTTCTTCTTGTCTTGAAAAAATTGATAAAATGATAAGCATGCAAATAGAGCATGCTTATATCGGTATTTCCGGCTCGCATATTATTTCGCAAGAAAGCAAGGGCGTGATAGCCATTTCCCGAGCTGACGGAGAAATAAAAGACGATGATGTCAGAAGAGTTTTGGAAGCGGCTCAAACCGTGGTTACGCCGCCGAATTATGAATTCATTCACAGCATCCCGAGAAGTTTTACGGTTGATAATCAGCCCGGAATCATAGATCCGATCGGTATGACCGGCGTGCGCTTGGAAGTGGAATCGCAAATTATTTTAGGCCTTTCAAATCAAATTAAAAATTTAACAAAATGTTTTTATCGCGTCGGCGTTAACATTGATGACAAAATTTTATCGGTTTTGGCCGCCGCGGAAACAGTGCTTTCCAGAAGACAGAAAGATTTCGGCGTGGCCGTGGTCAATTTGGGACACACCACCACCAGCTTGGTTGTTTTTGAAGAAGGAGATATTTTATTGGCAAAAGTGTTGCCCATTGGCGCCCGCCATATTACCGGCGATATTTCTCTCGGTTTGAAAATTCCTCTTGATTTGGCCGAGGCGATTAAATTAAGATATGGAACAACTTTGCCCGACAAAGTGGACAAGCATGAACAAATCAATTTGAAAGATTTGGATGAAAATGAAGAAGGCCTGGTTTCCAGAAAAGAAGTGGCGAAAATCATTGAAGCAAGATGCGAAGAAATTTTTGAAATAGTTGATAAAGAATTAATGACCGTGGCCAGAAGCGGCAAATTGCCGGCCGGCGTGGTCTTGATCGGCGGGGGATCAAAATTGGACGGATTGGTGGAAACGGCTAAAAATGTTTTCAAAACTCCGGCTTCAATCGGCGTGTCTCAAGGATTCACGAGCGGAATCAATAAATCTTACGACCCGATTTTTTCCACAGCCGTGGGTTTGGTTTTATACGGACCGAAAAACAGCATCAGGAACACAAAAGTTCTCAAGAATGAAACTTTTTCAAAAATAAAAAAAATGTTTAAAATGCTTAATCCGCTTTAAACTATGGCTCAATCCAAAAATCAGTCGTCAAAGTTGGCGGTAAAAATAAAAGTTATTGGCATCGGCGGGGCGGGTGGAGCGACTATCGGCAGGCTGATTAAAGCTAAAATAAACAATATTGAATACGTCGCCATCAATACTGATTTTAAATCTCTGGATTCAATCAAGGGAAAAGTTCAAAAAATAAAAATAGGAAAAAAAATCACCAAAGGATTGGGAACGGGAATGAATTTGGAACTGGGCAGAATGGCTATTGAAGAAAGCATCAATGACGTGAAAAAATCTTTAAACAACGCTGACTTGATTTTTATCGTTTCCGGATTGGGCGGGGGAACGGGCAGCGTGGTAACGCCCATTGTGGCGGAATTGGCGAAAAAAAATGGAGCTCTTGTTATCGGCGTAATGACTACGCCTTTTATTTTTGAAGGAGCTCAACGCAAGCATATTGCCGATGAAGCTCTTAAAAAAATAATTCATCGAGTTGACGCGATGGTTACCATTCCGAACAGCCGGCTTTTGCAGACCATTGATAAATCAACTCCTTTATTGGAAGCGTTTAATATTTCCAGCGAAATTTTAAAACAGGCGATAGAAGGAATTTATAATATTCTTAATTTGCCCGGTTTGATTAACATAGATTTTGTTGAAGTCAAAACGGTTATTGAAAACGCCGGAGAAACAATACTCGGCATGGGCACGGCCGAAGGAGAGGACAGAGCCAGGCAAGCCGCAAAATTGGCCTTGGAAAATCCTTTAATAGATATTTCCATCAAGGGAGCGAAAAAAGTTCTTTGCACCATCAGCGGCGGACCGGATTTAACCATGAATGAAGTTTATGAAATCACTCAAGAAATCACCAATCAAATCGGAAAAGAGGCGCAAATTATTTTCGGCGCCGTAACAGATGATAATTTAAAAAATAAAGTTAAGGTGACGATTGTCGCCACGGGTTTCAGCCAATTGCATTCTTATACGCCAATTTTTGAGCCGTTCCACAAAAAAGAATTTACCGAAACTCCACTGCCTCAAAAATCTTCAATTAAAGAAGAAAAAAAAGAAATATTGAAAATAGAACCGATTTCAAAACAGGAATATAAATCAAAGTTTCAAAACAACAGCGAATTGTCGGAAGATGAATTGGAAATTCCCGCGTATTTGAGAAAGAAAAAGATGTAATTTAAGGTGAAATTATAGTCAAAACCGTGAAAATCCGTGTTTTTTACCAGTTTTTCACGGTTATCTTGACAAAACCGTGAAAAAAGTGTATAATAGTAGTATATGACAAAAATACTTAATGTTTTCAATAATATAAATTCTCTTCGTGAGAGATACTATAAAGCGTCTATAGGCAAGCAGGCGCTTATTAAACTTATCGCCGAAACCGAAGTCGCCGAACAGGTTTATAACTCAAACGCCATTGAAAACAGCACGCTTACTTTCGAAGAAACCGAAAAAATACTTCTTCAAATTGATTTGGACAGATTTATTACCGAACGAGAAATTTTTGAAGCAAAGAATTTGGCAAAAGTTGTATCCTATATAGACAAAAAAGCCAAAGAACAAGAACTTACACTTGAAGTAATTTTATCACTTCATAAAATGTTAATTTCAAATATCCGCGATGATGTCGCCGGAAGATTTAGAAAAGACAATGAATTTGTGCGTGTTGGAAACCATATAGCCCCGAATCCAAAAGAAGTAGTGGATCGCCTTGAAAAAATGTTGGCGGAATATAATGCCGCAAGCCATGAGAATATTATTAAGCGCATAGCGAAATTGCATCTTGCTTTTGAATATACCCATCCGTTTATTGACGGCAATGGCCGCATTGGACGCGTTATTAACAATTATTTACTGATACGAGAAGGATTCGTCCCGATAAATATAAAATTTATTGACAGGAAAAAATATTATGAAGCATTTAAAGAATTTGACGAAAAAGGCGCGACGGCTGTTATGGAAGAAATAGTGGGTAGGGCGCTTACTAATAGTTATCACAAACGATTGGCATATTTGGAAGGTAAAAAAATTATCACTCTGGCTGACTATGCTAAAAATAATAAACTTTCGCATTCAAATCTTATAAATAAAGCGGTTCGTCAAACAATTGAAGCTTTCTTGGAAAAGAATGTCTGGAAGATCGGCGTTAATAATACTAAAAAATAATATAAACAACAGCGAATTGTCGGAAGATGAATTGGAAATTCCCGCGTATTTGAGAAAGAGAAAGATGTAAAATGAAAAAGCCCCCGATAGAGACGGAACTCTATAAGGGTCTTCTTCGTGGTGATATAATCATCTTATCAAATATAAAATTTTTGTCAAAACATTTATTGTGAATAAATTTCAAAATTTTTAGAAATAGTGAGTAGTATGTTGGAGTAAAATTTGATATAATTAAAAATTAACAGTTAATACTTGAACAGTAATAACTAACCAAAAAAATAATGTACTCAATTATAGAAACAATCAAACAGGCTGCCAGTAAAAGAAAGATTTTAAAGATTATTTATCGTGAGAAAGATGGTACAAGCGAGGGGTGGCGATATATAGAACCCTATAGTTTCAGTCATGATGATGGCGAAGACGGTCTTTTTGCTTGGGATATTAGTAAAGGTGGCATCAGGAGATTTTCATTTGATAGAATTAATGATATTCAACTCACTGATGAAACATATAATCCGCGTTATGGGATAGAAATTTAATATGGAAAATAAAAAATTTAAATTAAAAATAAAAAAAAGAACTTTACTTATTATTGATTGGGCAAACGTTTGGGGTTGGTCAAAAACTTTAAAATGGGAAGTATGCCCTCAAAAATTATTTAAATTTTTTGATAGACCAAAAATTATTGATAAAAGATTTTATTATGGAGTAGAAAAGGGTCAGCCAAAATCAGAAAATTTTGAATTAGAAATTAAAAACATCGGATTTACTCCTATTTTTAAAGAAGTTAAATGGATACCAGTTTTGCTGGAAGAACAGTCTCATTTTAAGAAAATTGTTAAAGATTTATTTAATGTATTAGATAATGTGAAAAATACAAATTCTAATATTTCAAATAAACTTTATGAGTTGATTAAAAAAATCAATGATTTGTCTGAAACAAGCGTTGGTAACAACAAGGAATCTTTTAACTTGTCTAGTGAGAAAAGTTTAAAGGAAATATTTGACTTAATTGAAGAATTGGATATTGATTTGAAAAATTTGAATATTGAAATAGGCGGGCTTCAAGAAAATTTAAAATTGCCGGTTCGAAGGCGGAAATGTGATTTTGATGTAGAAATAACTAGAGATGCTTTGAATGCTCAAGATAATTATGATACATTATTGTTATTTAGTGGGGATGGTGATTATTCTGCCTTAACAGCGGATTTAATTGCAAAAGGTAAAAAGGTAATTTTAGTTTTTGCTTCTGATCATTTAGGGAAGGAATATCGAGAGATAAAGAGTAATCTTTTTTATGCTTGTTTAATTGATAATTTAAGAGATATTTTACAAAAATAAATCCGAGGAAGTAATTCCTCGGATTTATGTGTATCTCAATGAATAAATTCATTGAGCGCGATTAATTAAAATATAGCATATAATGTTAAAATTACAATAGGCCATTGTGGATAACCTCAAACAGCGAATTGTCGGAAGATGAATTGGAAATTCCCGCGTATTTGAGAAAGAAAAAGGGGTAATTTATCTTGCACTATTCCTTAAATAAACCGCGATAGAACAATAGAAGGGGAATAAATTAATTATAATATAAAATATGAGCCTAACAAATAGAATAAGTGATGGGTGGCTTCGCTTATTAATAACAATTTGCTATACAATTATTTCTTTATTTTTTCTATATAAAGGAGTTGATTTAATAAAAATAGGAGCAAGAGGAGAATGGAGGGTTGTTGCTGATTTTAAAGATATACCACTTTATATAACAAGTATTTCCCCTGGTGTATTAGTAATTTTAGCTGGCATGCTGATAATGTGTTGGGGCCTGCCAACAACTATAAAGAATTTAAAATAAATATGGCCCGAATAAGATACAAAAATCCAATTGAATATAAAGGGTTATAGGCGGGGAAAATTTTATGACAAGAAGATACCTATTAATGAGTCCACGAAGAGAAATTTTAATATATGATGAAAAAAATTAAAAACTAATTTAATCGTCAGTCATATGCATGCAAAAATTTTAAATCAAGATGCCGATACTTATTACAATGAAGGAATAGGCTTAGAAAAATTGGGACACTACGAAGAAGCAATAGAAATGTATGACCAAGCAATTAAAATTAATCCTCGATTTGACGCCGCCTATTACAGTAAAGGAAGGACCTTAAATGAATTAGGGAATTACAGAGAAGCGATAAAAATGTTTGATCAGGCAATTAAAATTGCCCCTCAATTTGCCTGGATTTATAATAAAGGATATCAAGAAGTGATAGAAAGATCCTGTCAGGCAATCAAATTTAGAGGAAGTGACTTAAATGAATTAGGGAATTACAGAGAAGCGATAAAAATGTTTGATCAGGCAATTAAAATTGATCCTCAGAATGCCGATGTTTATATTAGAAAAGGATATGCCTTAGATAAATTAGGTAATCATAGAGAAGCGATAAAAATGTATAAAAAGGCACTTAAAATTGATCCTCATTTTGGAGAATAAATAATTGAATAAAAATAATGAATAGTGACTACGATGATTTAATTAAATTAAAGTAAATGAATCTATGGAAGAAAAATTAAAAAAACGATTTACTTTTAAACTTTGGAGTCGCGAAAGAGATTTAAAAACTTTAAAATATATTGCTATATTTATAGTTGTTTTCGCTTCAATCATAATAATCTTGGATGCGATTGACTATCAGTTTGGCTCCAATGAAGATAACTCAGCTAATGAACCTACTGAGCAAAAAGTGGAAGAAAATAATTGCAATGTGTCGGGCATTCAATTGCATGGGGAATTTGTGACTTATATTCCATCAAATAATTTTGATAAAGACGGAAATGTTTTGGAAGATCAAACCTCTTCTGACAATATTGTTTATTACATCAATGAAGCAGAAAAAAATGAAAGTATTAAAGCTATCATTTTAGAAATTGATTCTTACGGCGGTTCAGGAGTAGCCGCGGAAGAAATCAGTAATGCTTTAAAAAATGCTAAAAAGCCAACAGTTGCTTTAATTAGAGATATTGGAGCCTCGGCTGCTTATTTTGCGGCAACCGGTACAGACAGAATTTTTGCTTCTAAAAATTCTAACGTTGGCAGCATAGGAGTTACCATGTCTTATCTAGACTATACTCAACAAAATCAAAAAGAGGGAGTGACTTATATTCCGCTTAGTTCAGGAAAATTCAAAGATACCGGCGACCCGGATAGGGCACTCTCACAAGAAGAAAAAGACCTTTTAATGCGTGACGTCAATATCCAATATCAAAATTTCATAAAATCAGTAGCGGAAAATAGAAATTTAGATATTAAAAAAGTGGCAGAATTAGCTGATGGTTCAACTATGCTTGGAGAAATGGCACTTCAAAACGGATTAATTGATCAAATCGGCGGGATAGAGGAGGTTAAAGAATATCTAAAAGAAAAAATCGGAGAAGACGTGGATATTTGTTGGTAAATAATTTTATTTAAGAAAAAATAATTCCCGCGTATTTGAGAAAGAAAAAGATGTAGTTTATTCCCTACCGGATTGACAATTTTTTATCGCTCAAATTCTAGCAGTTTGAATTAAAATTTTGCATAAGTTTTCAAAATATATTATTTTTTAAATGATGATGAATATAAATGGATTATTGCACAATTTAATGAATAAGTGAGTTAAGAAATATAAGGTTCAAAATAGTATGAAAAATATTCAAATTCAGAAATCGAATAGTAGTGAGAAAGAAACCATAACAATTGAAAAAAATATGGTTATTATTGGGGCAAATGGTTCTGGTAAAACAAGACTCGGAGCAATGCTTGAACAAATAAATACTCCTACAAAAAGAATTTCTGCACAGAGATATTTGACATTGCGTGAATTAGTAGAAAAGCAAGACGTTGAGACTGCAGATAATCAACTTAAAAATATTTATAAAAATCAACCTTCTAATTCACCTCAAAATGATTATCAGCAAGTACTTATTTTATTGTTTGCCCAAGAATCAAGGAGGGATTCAGAGTACGTAGCATCTTCGCGTGAGTCTAGAGGGAGGGTAGAAATTCCACAATCAATAAAAGAGAAGGTGATTGATTGTTGGATTTCTATTTTTCCTTATCGAGCATTAAAACTTGAGAAAGATAGGGTTCGAGCTGATGATTTCTCTGGGCAAGAGATGAGTGACGGCGAAAAAGTTGGCCTGTATTTAATCTCTCAAATTTTACTTGCTGAAAAAGACTGTATTCTAATTATTGATGAACCAGAACTTCATCTACATAAAGCTTTAATGACAAGATTGTGGAATAAATTAGAAGAATATAGAAGTGACTGTACTTTTATTTATATAACCCATGATCTCGATTTCGCAGTTAGTAAGTCGTCAAGTAAGCTCATTTGGGTCCAGAGTTATAAAGATAATTTATGGATTTGGAAAGAGATTGATCCAAATAATATAATTCCTGAGAATCTTTATCTTGAAATACTTGGAAGTCGAAAATCAATTTTATTTGTTGAAGGTGAGAAGGGTTCGCTAGATATACAAATTTATCAGTTATTCTATGATAATTTTACAGTTATTCCTCGCGGCTCTTGTGGAGAAGTAATTGAATCGGTAAAGGGTTTAAAAAAGAATCCTAATCTTCACGACAAAAAGGTTTATGGGCTTATTGACAGGGATTTTCATTCTGAAGAAAAGATTAAATCATGGCATAAAAAAGGAATATTTAGTATTAAATTAAATAAGGTAGAAAATCTTTTTTTGATACCAGAAATAATTGAGATGGTCTGTAATCATTTGTCGAAACCAGAAGAAAAAGAAAAAATTATCTCAAAAATTAAGGAAAATTATAAAAAAAATAAAAAGAAAATATTTTTTACTGCTTCAAAAGATCGACAACATAGGCACTTAGGTGAAAAATTTGGATTGGTAAAAAATAAAAAGAATTATGATAATTTTAAAAGTGTTATTTTTTCTGAATTAGATAGCCTGTTTGTAAGTGATTTGCCAGATAATAATAGTGAAATTATAGAAATATTGAAGGTTTATCCGTATAAGGGTTTTGTTAGAGAGATACAGGGAATGGTAGGATTATCAAAAAATGAATATATAAATTTGGTGTTAAGTTTTTTATCATCTTCCGATAAAAGAAAAAAAATAATTAAAATTTTAAAATTTTATTTACCCAGAATAAACTAAGAATCTATAAATTATTTTTTAGGATTTAATTAATATAGTTAAGCTTTTTTATTCGCATTTCAACATCGTTCTGTCACTCTCAATAAATAAATTTTAGCTTGAAAATCAACAATAATTTAAATCTATGAAAAAACAATTCTCATTTTTTAAAATTACAATAATCATTTTAATATTTGGTGTTTTTGCATTTGTCAATCAAGTTTGTGCAGAAATAAATGATTATCAACTAAATAAAAATGATGTTCAATATGCGATAACACCATTAATATTTAACGAAGGGGATAGAGAGCCAATTGAATTAAAGTTTAAAATATTATCATCAAATTTTGATTATACTGAAATTAAGTCTATTTATTTTAAGTTTTATAATTATTCTGATGATTTATACTTTTCTTTTTCTAAAGGAATCTTTGAAAATGATTGGAACACAAATAACAAAGAATTCACATTCAGTATGACAAATGATTGGTCTACAAGATATAATGCCAAGTTAATTTCAATTGATTATCAGGTTAAATATCAAAATATTTTGTATTCTATTCCAATTGATGATGAAACCAAAATAATAGTTATACCGACGGTGCCGATTACTTGTAATTCTTTTATTTATTCTAATTGGTCTTCTTGCTCTGAGGGCGGTTCACAGACAAGGTCTATAATTTCTTCTTCTCCAAGTGGATGTTCCGGGGGCAACCCTATTTTAACTCAAACTTGTACTTATGTTCTACCAGTTTGCACTTCATGGGTATATTCCGATTGGAATATTTGTCAATCTAATGGGACACAAAATAGAACTGTAACTTCATTTTCACCAAACGGTTGCACGGGTGGCAACCCTATTTTAACTCAATCCTGTGCTTATGTTGCACCAACCTGCACTTCATGGACTTATTCTAATTGGTCTTCGTGTTTAGACAACAGTCAGCAAACAAGGTCTATAATTTCTTCTTCTCCAAATGGTTGTTCTAATGGAAATCCAATATTGACTCAATCTTGCACATATATTTACACTCCACCAACCTGCACTTCATGGACTTATTCTGATTGGGGCGCGTGTGTTAATAATCAACAAAGCAGAACAATAATATCGTCACAGCCTGCAAGCTGTATTGGCGGTAATCCTATATTAATACAAACTTGTAATCTTACACCAGCCTGTTCAGAAAACGATTGGACGTCTCTTTTAACTCCAACGGCTTGTCCAAATAACGGTCAGCAAACAAAAACATGGTATAAAATAGGGCAATGCCAAGAGGGAGTTACTCATCCATCTACAGAAACAATCAGCTGTAATTATCAAGCACTTACTTGTACTGATTTCACATACAATAATTGGGGTGAGTGCGGTTTAAGCGGTGTGCAATCAAGGACGGTATTTTCTTCTTCTCCAAGTGGATGTTCCGGGGGCAACCCTATTTTAACTCAAACTTGTACTTATATTCCTACCTGCATAGTAAATAATTGGTCTTGTGGTAATTGGTCTAGTTGTTCTTCAAATGGTGCTCAAACTAGAATATGTAATAAAATTTTAAATTGCGATGGGGGCGTATTGTCGCCTGCAACTACACAATCATGTATTTATACATCGCCAGAAAAACAAGAAAATATCGGTTCACTTTCGGACGGAACCTTGGTCAGAATAAAAGGTACTGCCGGTGTTTATTTAATTTATAACAATCAAAAACGTCCCATTAAGAGTGCTGCGGTATTTTTAGGCAGAGGATATAAATGGAAAAATATAATTGATGTTGATGCGAATATATTAAATGTTTATCCTACGGGCTCAGAATTAACAATTTCAGAAGTAATAAATATAGTGCCAAAAAATCAGGGTATCAAGATAAAGATTAATGTCCCGAGTTTGCGAGTTAGAAGTTTACCCAATGCGAACGGAAAAATTATTATTTCAGTCTTGAACGGGAAAGAATATCAAGTGATCGAAAAACAAACCGGTTGGTATAAAATAAATTATACTGCTAATAAAACAGGCTGGATAATGAGCCAATATACAAAAATAATTAAATAAAGATATGATAGGTACGATTGGATTAATTTTTAATTTTATCGGTACATTATTGATTATCCTTTTTATAGGTAAAGATCAAAATGAGTGGACGGAGAACGAAGGAAAATATAAAAATAAAAAATATTATGCCTTATTTATTAAGTGCCCCCGTTGTTTAAATTTTGGAATTATTTTAATAGTTATAGGATTTATTTTTAGTTTAATTGATAGTTTATTAAAATAGCGAGTAGTACGACAGGGTAAAATTTCAAAAAAGTCATTGTCAACAAATTAATTTTGTGATATAATATTACTGATGAAAAATAAACAAACAGACAAAAAGACGGAAGTCAAAATAACTCCTCAAGACAAAAAGAAGGCGGATATTAAAGAATATGGCGCCAAGCAAATTACCGTTCTTGAAGGATTGGAACCGGTTAGAAAAAGACCGGCCATGTATATTGGTTCAACCGATTTAACCGGCTTGCATCATCTTATTTGGGAAGTGGCGGACAACGCTTTGGACGAAGCCACGGGCGGTTTTTGCAATGAAATAAGCATTGAATTATTGGAAGGCAACAGAGTCAGAGTTTCGGATAACGGCCGAGGTATTCCGGTTGATATTCACAAAGGCACGGGTAAAAGCGCGCTTGAAGTGGTTATGACCAAACTTCATGCCGGCGGAAAATTTGACCAAGGAGCTTATAAAATTTCAGGCGGATTGCACGGGGTGGGAGTTTCAGTGGTAAACGCTTTGTCAGTTTACACAAAAGCGGAAGTTAAGAGAGACGGAAAACTTTGGGCGCAAGAATATAAACGGGGAATTCCAACCGGAAAAGTCAAACCAGTCGGAAAAGCAGAGGGGAGCGGAACAATCATTACTTTCCAGCCTGATCCGGAAATTTTTCCAAGAACAGATTTTAATTTTGAAACAATTTTAAATCATCTTCGCCAGCAAGCTTATTTGACACGCGGAATAAAAATCAGTGTTTCCGACGAATCGTCTCCGAAAAATAAAAAATCATACACTTTTTATTTTGAAGGCGGCGTATATTCGTTTGTTCAATATTTAAATAGAACCAATGAACCGCTGCATCCGAATGTTTTTTACGTGGCCAAAGAAGCGGAAGATATTTTCGTGGAAGTCGGTTTTCAATACACCAATGATTTCAGAGAATGTTTGCTCGGTTTTGCCAATAATATTTATACTCCCGAAGGCGGATCGCACGTGGTCGGTTTTCGTTCAGCTTTGACCAGAGTATTAAACAGCTATGCCAGAGATAAAGATTATATAAAAGAAAAAGATGCCAATTTGACAGGTGATGATGTTCGCGAAGGATTAACCACGGTTATCAGCGTGAAATTAAAAGATCCGCAATTTGAAGGCCAGACCAAAAGCAAGTTGGGAAATGTTGAAGCGAGAACGGCGGTTGATACGATTTTCTCCGCTGCTTTCAAAGATTTTTTGGAAGAACATCCCAAAGATGCGGAAGCGATTATTAAACGTTGCGTTTTGTCGGCCAAGGCCAGACAAGCGGCCAAATCAGCCCGAGAAACAATTTTAAGAAAAGGCGTTTTGGAAAGCTTGGCTTTGCCGGGAAAATTGGCTGATTGCACTTCGAGAGATCCTCAATTGAGCGAACTTTTCATTGTCGAAGGAGACAGTGCCGGTGGAAGTTGTAAAATGGCTCGCGACAGAATGTATCAGGCGATTTTGCCATTGCGCGGAAAAATTATGAACGTTGAGAGAGCGCGTTTGGATAAAATTCTTTCCAATCAAGAATTAAAATCTTTGGTTATCGCTTTGGGAACAAATATCGGAGAACAATTTGAAATTGAAAAATTGCGCTATCATAAAATTATTATTATGACTGATGCGGACGTAGACGGTTCGCACATCAGAACGCTTCTTTTGACTTTCTTCTATCGTTATTTTCCGGAATTGGTCAATCAGGGATTTATTTACGCCGCTCAACCGCCATTGTATCGCGTTCAATTTGGCGGTAATTCCAAATATTTTTACAATGAAGAAGACAAAGATAAATTTTTAAAACAAGAGAGAAATGATAAATCGGAAGAAGTGGGCAAAGGATTTAAAGTAAAGAAAATAGGGGATACGCCCAAGCAATCAGCGCCGAAAAATTTTAACATTCAAAGATATAAAGGTTTGGGTGAAATGAATCCGGACGAACTTTTTGAAACCACCATGAATAAAAACACCCGCATTTTGAAAAAGATAGAAGTGGAAAACGCCTCCAAAACAGACGAGATATTTGATATTTTAATGGGCAAAGACGTTGAACCGAGAAAAAGATTTATTCAAACCCACGCCAAAGCCGTTAAAAATTTGGATATCTAAACAGCTTTTTAGCTTGTAGCTTATTAGCTTTTTAGGCCTTAGAAACTAGCTTATTAAAAATTTTAGCCTACAGGCTAAAAAGCCAGTTTATCCACTTGCATGTTTTTAAATGAGTGTTATTATAAATAAGACCCGCCGGGTCATTTTAAAAACCAATAATATTAGTATGATAAATAAATTTAGCAATTATATTAAAAGTTCCATTAGCGAACTGAAAAAAGTGGCTTGGCCTTCACGAAAAGAAACCACAAACCACACTATTTTGGTTATTGGTATAAGTTTAGGCCTCGCTGCTTTTTTAGGTTTGATTGATTTTTTCTTAACCAAATTATTACAAGTGATATTATAAATTTATGCCTAGGCAAATTCAACAAGAAGGCCGCCGTTGGTATGCCATTCATACTTATGCCGGATACGAAGAAAACGTGGCCGAAAACTTGCAGCAAAGAATTGACTCAATGGACATGCACGATAAAATTTTTAATATTTTAATTCCCACTGAAAAGAGAATTAAAATAAGAAATAGCAAGCGAAGAGTGGTGATTGAAAAAATGTTTCCCGGTTATGTATTAGTGGAAATGGATGTAACCGATGATTCATGGTATGTGGTCAGAAATACACCGAATGTTACCGGTTTTATCGGCTCGGGCACTACGCCTACTCCGTTGTCTGACGCGGAATTTAAAAATATTCAGAAAAGAATGGGTGTTGAAGAACCCAAATATAAAATTGATATCAGCATCGGTTCTCCTGTTAAAATCAATGATGGACCGTTTAAGGGTTTTGAAGGCAGAGTAGAGGAAGTTGACGAAATGAGAGGAAGATTAAAAGTTCTGATTTCCGTCTTCGGCCGCGAAACTCCTATTGAATTAGACTTTTTACAGATTAAAAAAATATAATAATTTTATGGCTAAAAAAATAAAAAGCGTTATTAAACTTCAAATTCAGGCAGGACAAGCTAATCCCGCGCCGCCAGTCGGTCCGGCATTAGGCCAGCACGGTTTAAATATCGCGGAATTTTGCAAAAAATTTAATGACGCCACTAAAGATAAAATCGGCAACATTATTCCGGCGGAAATTACTGTTTTTGAAGACAGGACTTATTCTTTTGTTCTCAAAACTCCTCCCGCTTCGGAATTGCTTAAAAAAGCGGCCGGTATTGAGAAAGGTTCAGGAAAACCATTGCAAGTGAAAGTTGGAAAAGTAACCAAAGCTCAAATCAGAGAAATTGCCAAAATAAAATTACCGGATTTGAATACTGATAATTTGGAAGCGGCTTGTAAAATTATTGAAGGCACAGCCAGACAAATGGGCATTGAGGTGAAAAACTAAAAAGCTAATAAGCTAATTCCTAAAAAGCTAATTTTATGTACAGCAAACGTTATCAAAAAATAAAAAAACAAACAGATTCTTCTAAAGCTTATAATTTAGGCGAAGCTATAGATCTTATTAAAAGTTTGAAATCCGCCAAATTTGACGAGACGATTGATATTCATATTAAATTGGGTATTAATCCTTCCAAAACAGAACAGCAAGCCAAGGGCTCGGTTATTCTGCCAAATGGAGCGGTAAAAACAAAAAAAATTGTTGCTTTTGTTTCTGAAAAGCACGTTCAGGAAGCCAAAGACGCCGGAGCTGATTTGGTTGGCGGCGAAGAATTGATCAAGGAAATCAAGGAAACAGGTAAATGCAATTTTGACGTAGCCGTCGCTCATCCTGATATGATGAGAAGTTTGGCTCAAGTGGCAAAAGTTTTAGGACCAAAGGGTTTAATGCCAACGCCAAAACTCGGCACCATTACCGAAGATATTTCTAAAATTATCGGTGAATTGAAAAAAGGCAAAGTGGCTTTTAAAAATGACGCCGGCGGAAATGTCCATCAAGCAATGGGAAAAGTTTCTTGGGATAAAGAAAAAATTCAAGGCAATATGGAAGCATTTTTGTCCGCGGTCAGAAAATCAAAACCGGCCGGAGTGAAAAGTAATTTTATCAAATCAGTGTCCATTGCCTCAACCATGGGGCCGGGATTAAAGATTAGTATCTAATTTATGAAGAAGAAAGGGCTATTCATCGTTTTGGAAGGAACTGATGGCTCGGGCAAAAGCGAACAATTTAATCGTTTGCTTAAAAGATTAAAACAATCAGGTCAAAATATAAAAACAGTGGACTTTCCGCAATACGGGAAGTCTTCTGCTTATTTCGTGGAAAAATATTTAACCGGCGAATACGGCGGATGGAAAGAAGTCGGACCGTATAAAGCTTCTCTTTTTTATGCCTTGGACAGATTTGATATTTCCGCGCAAGTTAGAAAATGGTTAAAACAGGGAAATATAATTTTAGCCAATCGTTATGTAGCTTCCAATTTGGGACACCAGGGTGTTAAAATAAAAAATAAAAACACTCGGCATAATTTTTTCAAATGGATTAATAATTTGGAATATGAAATTTTAGGCATTCCCAGACCGGATATCAATTTTTTTCTTCACGTGCCGGCCAAGGTGGCTTATAAATTAGTGGCTAAAAAAGGAGCGCGCGAATATTTGCACGGTAAAAAAAGAGATATCCATGAACAGGATATCAAACACTTGCAGCAAGCGGAAAAAAATTATTTGGAAATCGTAAAATTTTTCCCTAAAGATTTTTTATTGATTGAATGCGCTTCAAATAATAAGCTTTTAAGCAGAGAGGAGATAGAGGAAAGAATTTGGAAAAGTTTCAAAAGAAAATATCCAAGCTTAGGATAATTTCTTGATAATTGATCCTTGCTCAGCATCTTCCACCGTAAATCCTAAATCTTCAATTTTTTTGCGAACTTGGTCGGCTTCCGACCATTTTTTTTGTTTTCTTAATTCTTCCCGTTCTTTGGCCAAGGCAGATATTTCTTCCGGAATTTCTATCGGTTTTACTTTATCCAAATTTAATCCCAAAACTTGGTCAAACTTCAATAAAGTGGCCATTTTTTGTTCATCAGGATATTTTTCTTTTAATAAATCCCAAACAACCGCCAAAGCTTTTGGCGTGTTTAAGTCATCGTTAATGGCTTGGTCAAATTTTTCTTCAACTTCTTTAATTATGGTAGTTGGTTTAGGAAAATTTCCCACGATTTGATAAAGATTATTCAAAGCATTCTGAGCCGCAGTTAAACTTTCCAAATCAAAGGATAGGGGAGAACGGTAATGAGTGTTTAAACATAAATAACGGAAAGCCAAAGATTGAAAATTTAAATTTTTTAATTCTGAAAGGGTATAAATTTCACCTTTACTTTTTGACATTTTTCCGCCTTTAAACAAGAGCCATCTTATATGCAGCCAATAATTGACGAATTTTTTACCCGTGGCCGCTTCGCTTTGGGCGATTTCATTAGTATGATGAATGGCAATATGTTCTTCACCGCCGGTATGAATGTCGAAATGTTCTCCCAGATATTTCATACTCATAGCCGAGCATTCAATATGCCAGCCCGGAAAACCAATTCCCCAAGGGCTTTCCCATTCTTGCTGCCTTTTCGCTTGTCCTGAGCCATGAGCTTGTCGAATGGTCGAAGGGGAGAATTTCCAAAGAGCAAAATCAGTAATGTTCTTTTTTTCTTTCATCTCAATTCTCGCACCTGCCTCAAGCCCTTCTATTTTGAGTCCGGCCAATTTGCCATAATCTTTTAATTTGGAAGTGTCAAAATAAATTCCGTCAGAAGTTTTGTAAGTATATCCTTTTTCTTCCAATTTTTTTATCAATTCAATTTGTTCTTTAATATGTTCGGTTGCCTTGCACCAAATATCGGGTTCGGAGATATTTAATTTTTTAAAATCATCTTTAAGAATTTGCCAATAATAATTGGCGATATCTTCCGCTTTTTTCCCTTCTTTGGCAGCCGCTTTTTCCATTTTATCTTCGCCTGTGTCCGCATCAGAAGTTAAATGTCCAACATCAGTTACATTGATAACATGCTTGATTTGATAATTATTGTAAATTAAGGTTTTTTTGAGAACATCGGCAAAAATATAAGCTCTTAAACAGCCGATGTGCTGATACCAATAAACCGTTGGGCCGCAAGAATAAATGCCGGCAAAACCGGGTTTAATCGGTTTAAATTCTTCTTTCTGGCGAGTGAGAGTGTTATAAAGTTTTAACATATTAAAATTATTTTAACATTATAAAATAGGGTTGACAAGTGTTCAAAATTTGCTATATTATTAATTAATAATTCCAAACATGTTTTGGAAAGAAAATTAAAAAAGGAGGAAAACCATGAATAGCGGAGTATATGCCGTTAGGCAGCTACGGAAAATTCGCAAAATTCAGAAAGAACAGAATAGGGTTATAAAAAGATATGAAAAAGAAAAAAGGATAATTGCAGATGCAATTATCACGAGAATCGAAGAACCGGTTTTAAGCGGAGATTTATTTCGGATCATGAAAGACTCAGGTAATCGTCCGCCGGAAGAAATTAGATTTGAAGTTAATAAAGAAAAAGGAACCCTGGATGTCATTTTTGACTACAGCGGAAATTATCTCGATAATAATAAGGTGAATGGCGAATTCATTGATGATTGGGTGCAAAAAAAAGTTCAAGAAAGATTTAAAGAATGGGGTATGTCTTCGGAGTATATTTCCAGTTGTATTATCGCAGAATATGGGAAATAATAAAAAAAGCGGCGTGAGAAAATCTCACCCGCTTTTATTTTTTTATTAAAATTTTTTACTCTTGACAAAAGCTAAAAAATATGCTAATATATTAATAATTCCAAACATGTTTTGGAAAGAAAATTAAAAAAAGGGGGAAGAATGACGGAAATCCAAGAAAATTTTTATGATGGAATGAGAGCGGCCGAAAAGGGCCTTTTAAGTTCTGGCCTTCCGATAACTATGCCCGATCTTATTGGTTTCAGATTTGTTTTTGGGTGTAAATATGGTTCTCATTACCAAATTCTTGTTGGTACTATCACCGGAGTTCGTATTTCCGATATAGGGGGATTTCAGCTTCAGATTTCTAATGAGAAGATGGGTGGGGACAAGATTGACTGTATTATACAAACAGAAGAGGGTTGGGAATTAATAACTCTTCCAGAGGAAAAAGAGTGTTCAAGGCCAATAATGGGCGCCACGAATCTTTACCATCCCAAAGATAGGGGGTATTATCCGGGAGTTTTCTTAAAATAAGGACTAATAATAGAAGGAGTGATTGATGTAAAACATCTTTCGCTCCTTTTCTTTTTCTTAAAATTTGATAGAATATGAAACATGATTCAGGTTAAGAAAAATGTTTGTTTGGCGCCTTTGACCAGTTTTAAAATTGGCGGACCGGCCAAATATTTTTTGGAAGCCAAAAATGTTGATGAAGTTGCAGGGGGTTTGAAATGGGCCAAGAAAAATAAAATTAAATATTTTGTTTTGGGCGGCGGGAGCAATATATTGATATCGGATAGGGGATTTAACGGATTGGTGATAAAATTACTAATTACTAATTACAAATTACTAAATAATAAATTAGTTGTCGGAGTTGGAACATCACTGGCCAAATTAGTCAGTACTTCAATTAAGGCCGGTTTAACTGGACTAGAATGGGCGGCAGGCATTCCGGGCACTCTTGGGGGCGCAATATACGGCAATACGGGAGCCATGGGTCATTCTATTTCACAATCAGTGGAAAAGATAAAAGTTTTGAGAAACGGCAAGATAAAAAATTTAAAAAACAAAGACGCAAAATTCGCTTATCGGAAAAGTATTTTTCAAAAAAATAAAGATATTATTTTAGAGATTGAATTAAAATTGCAGAAAGGGGACAAGGAGGAAATTAAAAAATTGATAAAAGAAAATTTATTAAAAAGATCTCCAAATCAACCCCGTTATCCAAGCGCCGGATGCGTATTTAAAAATTTCAGCTTAAGGCTGACCAGCCTCGGGCTGGCGAAATTATCAGAAAAGTACCCCGAGCTAGAAAATTTCAAGAAATCAGGCACGGTTTCAGCCGGCTGGTTGATTGAGAAATGCGGTTTAAAAGGCAAGCAAATCGGCCAAGCGCAAATCAGTGAGAAACATGCTAATTTCATAGTTAATCTGTGCAATGCCAGGGCCAAAGATGTTATTGCTTTAATCAATTTAGTCAAGAAAACAGTTAAAAATAAATTTAATTTTGATTTGAAAGAAGAAATACAATATGTCGATTTTAAATAGAAAATCATTGGAAATTGACGATTCGGTGAAGGTAGATTTTTTTTCTTTTGCTTTTAAATTTTATTTTTTCGGCGTTATCGGTTTAGCCTTGATTTTTTTGTCCGTTTGGCTGCCGATGTCCAAGGTTCAATTGACTGTTGCTTCCGAACCGTTAATTGCCAATTTTGAAATAAATTTGGATACTCAAGTTGATAACCCGATTTTTAATTTGGATACTATTGGCGCCAAAATTATTCCCGTTTCAACCATAAAAAGTTTTCCCGGATATAAAACTTTGGAAGGACTTCAAGATAATGAAAGCGGCAAGGCAATAGTTTTTAAAGAAAAAGATTTGATTAATTTGGTGGATTATAAAATAAATTTTTTACTGGGCAATAATAAGCGTGTTCTTGATCCGGATCCTAAAAAATGGGGGATTGAGATTCTTGATAAAAATTTTTCAAAAGGCGAAGGGAAGATAAAGCTGGCTATTTCACAAAAAGTTGTTTATGATTATAATCTCAGTGAAATCAGGCAAAGCTTGTCTTTTAAGCCGCGAATTCAAGCTCAAGAAAAACTTAATGAATTGCCCGGTCTTCAAAAAATCAATATTAAAATTTATTCCCCTTGTTATAGAAGAATGCCCATTTTTCCAAGCAGGATTTTTGTCTCTTTTATACCCATCTAGAGGTACTGCCCTTTGTTGGGGAAAACTTTAAAAGGGGCTTGACAAGATTTTTAAGATGTATAGAATAATAGTAATATTTATTTATGCCAGATATTCAAAAAGTGTCCAAAGATTTTATAGAAGTTGAGGGAATGGTTACAGAGTCATTGCCAAATACTACTTTTCGTGTACAATTAAGTAACGAAAAAGTTATCTTAGCTTATTTATCGGGTAAGATGCGTTTGCATAAAATTAAAATTTTGCCTGGTGATAGAGTAAGAATTGAAATGAGCCCCTACGACTTAACTAAAGGAAGAATAGTGTATAGGAACTAAATGCAAATCACTACAAATTTTATTAGAGTTACAAATTTTTACAAATATTGGTAGCGATTTGCATATTTGTTTAATTTGTAATAATTCGTAATCATAATATGAAAGTAAGATCATCCGTAAAAGCAATGTGCAGATTATGCAAAGTCGTCCGCCGAAAAAAGCGGCTTTATGTGCTTTGTAAAAATGCGAAACATAAACAAAGACAAGGATAAAATTTTAAATTTATGGCAAGAATACAAGGCGTTGATTTACCAAAAGACAAAAGAATAGAAATAGGTTTAACCTATATTTTTGGCATTGGTCAAACAACTTCAAATAAAATTTTAAAAGAAGCAAAAATAAATCCTAATAAGCGGGTTAAAGAACTGAATGCTCAAGAAGTTGAACAGCTTAAAAGTATTATAGATAGTATTAAAGTGGAAGGAGCATTACATAGCGCTATCGTGGCCAATATTAAAAGATTAAGAGATGTAGGTTGTTATAGAGGTATTAGACATACTCGTCATCTTCCTGTTCGTGGTCAACGAACAAAAACTAATTCAAGAACAGTTCGTGGCAATGTACGCAGAACTATGGCCAGCGGACATAAAGAAGCTACTAAAAAAGGATAAAATTATATGGCAAAAGAAAAAAAAGAAACTAAAAAAGAAACAGCTGAAGAACCCAAGAAAAATAAAAAAGTTAAAAAGATTAAAAAGGGTCAGGCTGTCAGACAAATTCCAAAAGGCCAGGCCTATATTCAGGCTACCTATAATAACACAATTGTGTCTCTTACTGATTTAATGGGTAATGTTTTATCTTGGTCAAGCGCCGGTAAATTGGGTTTTAGAGGTCCAAAAAAAGCGACTCCTTATGCCGCCAATATTATTGTTAAAGACGCGGTGGAAAAAGCTCAAAAATACGGACTTAAAGAAGTTCAAGTTTTTGTTAAGGGAGTTGGAATGGGAAGAGAAGCAGCGGTCAGATCTCTTTATACTTATGGCCTTGAAATTTCAACTATTAAAGATACAACTCCGACTCCTCATAATGGATGTCGCCCGCCAAAAGTAAGAAGGGTATAACTTAAATTTTAAAACAATTTTAATATGAAATTCGGTCCTCAATGTAAAATATGTCGTCGTGAAGGCAAAAAACTTTTTCTAAAAGGTGATCGTTGTAATGCAGCGAAATGTCCTTTGCTTAAAAGAAAATATCCGCCGGGAATGCATGGCCCTAAGGGTTATGGTCGTTTATCAGAATACGGCGTTCAGTTAAGAGCAAAACAATGCCTTAAACGTTCTTATAATATTTTGGAACAGCAAATAAAAAATTATTTTAAAAAAGCCAAACGATTGAAAGGGGATACCGGAGTCAATTTCATGAAATTGATAGAATTAAGATTAGACAGTGTTATTTATCTGGCCGGTTTTGTTAATTCAAGAAAAAATGCCCGTCAGACAGTTTCTCACGGCAATATATTTGTTAATAATAAAGCGGTTGATATCCCGTCTTATCAAGTACAAGTGGGCGATATCATCACTCCTCGGCCGAAAAAGGAAATTACCGATAAAGTCAGCGAACAATTAAATTCAAGAAAAGACCAAGGATTAAAATCATGGTTTAACGTTGATGCCAAGAATCTTAAGGTTACGATTCTTAAAGAACCGGAGCCGGAAGATCTTCCTAAAGAATTTGATATTAAATTAATTATTGAGTTTTATAATCGATAGTTTATATATTATGAAAAATATTTCTTTGCCAGTTAAAATTGAATATCAAGCTGACGAAAAAAATAAAAATAAAGGTTCTGTTATTGTCGAACCTTGCTATCCGGGTTATGGAAACACATGGGGAAATGCCTTACGCCGCGTTTTGCTTTCATCATTAGAAGGAGCAGCGGTAACCGCAGTTAAGATTAAGGGCGCGAAATATGAATTTTCCGCCATGTCGGACGTTTCAGAAGATATTTTGGATATAATTTTGAATTTGAAATCATTACGCCTTAAAATTTTAAGTGATACCAATGAACCGATTAAATTGAATCTTAAAGCAAGCGGAGAAAAAAAGGTAACCGCCGGCGATATTACGCCTTGTGCTGATGTTGAAATTTTAAATCCAGAATTGATTATTGCCACTTTAACAGACAAAAAAATTCATTTTGAAATGGATATTTGGGTACAGAAAGGATATAGCTGGATTTCTTCAGAAGAGAAAAGCCGTGAAGGATTAGAAGTGGGAATAATCGTTACTGATTCAATTTTTACTCCTGTTGTGCAAGTGGCGGTTAATATAGAAAATGTCCGTGTCGGCAAAAGAACTGATTTTGACAAACTTATAGTAACCATTGAAACAAATGGCGCTCTAACTCCTCAGGAAGCTTTTTATACCGCCAGCCAATTATTAACTGAACAATTTTCCGCTTTAACTGACGGTTCTAGATTGATAATGGAAACTAAGGCGACAAAAGAAAAAACTAAAGATAAAAAAGAGAAAAAAGAGAAAAAAACTGCCGTAAAATCTAAGAAAAAATCGAAATAAAATTTTGGTATGAAGCATAGAAATAAAAAAAAGATTCTATCTAGAAAAATCGGTCCGCGAAAGGCCTTGATTAGAATTATGGCCATTAATTTTCTTTTAAAAGAAAAAATTAAAACCACAGAAGCAAAAGCCAAGGCAGTAAGACCGATAATTGAACGTTTAATTTCTTCGGCTAAAACTGATGATTTGGCTACCAGAAGAAAAATCATTGCCTCTCTTAATAATATTGAAGTTACCAAAAAACTTTTGGAAAAAATCGGTCCGAGATATAAAGAAAGAGCAGGCGGTTATATAAGAATTATAAAAATCGGCCGACGCCGCGGAGACGCTGCGGAGATGGTTTTTATGGAATTAGTTAAATAAATTTGATATCATTCTATGAAAAATGTAATTCGTAAAATACATACAATTGATGCCACAGATAAAGCGATTGGGCGTTTGGCGACAGAAGCTGTCAGGCTTCTTTCAGGTAAGCATAAAGTTGAATATGTTCCGTATCTTGACCAAGGCGACATTGTAGTTGTCAAAAATCTTGAAAAGGTTAAAATTACCGGTCAAAAATTAACTCAGAAAAAATATTATCATTATAGTGGTTATCCGGGCGGTATGAAAACGAGAACAATGGGCAAGATTTTTGTAAAAAATCCGCAAGATGTTTTACATCGAGCTGTTTACAATATGTTACCCAAGAATCAGTTGAGAAGGGGAATGATTAAAAGATTAAAATTTATTTAAAATTTATTTTTTACAAATAAAAAAACTTCCCCGTTAAGGGGTTGTTTTTTTAGTTAAATTTGATAAAATGATTCTATGTCAAAAATGGATATCAAAAAATTCGGCGACTCTATCTTAAGAGTAAGATGCCAAGAAATAAAAAATATCGACGACCAGGTAAAAAAAACCGCCATGGAAATGTTGGAAACAATGTATCATGGCAGGGGAGTTGGGTTAGCCGCTCCTCAAGTTGGTCTTAATTGGCAGTTGGTTGTAATTGATGCGGGCAAAGGGCCTCTGGTTTTAATTAATCCAAAAATTATTCAAAAATCAAATATTTTGGTCAAAGGCGAAGAGGGTTGTTTAAGTTTGCCAAATGTGAGTTTAAAAATAAAAAGGCCTTCTTGGGTTGAAATAGAAAACAGAAATATTAAAACTGATAATATTCAAAAATTTAAAGCTGAGGGATTGTTGGCCAGAGTCATTCAACACGAAATGGATCATCTTGAAGGAAAATTGATTATTGATCGAGTTCCATTTTGGGAAAAATGGTGCGCCTTGGGAAAATTAAAAACAAACATGAAATAAATTGATAACGAATGGTGGCGAAACCCGCCTTCACTCAGCGCTCCAAATCCTTGAAAATTATACTCGTTTTATTTTTAAAAATTCATAACTCCTCTCCCGACTATAGCGGGATCGTCAAACAGATGAATTTTTCAATAAAACTCCTTAATTTTCTAAGGCTTTTCCGCGATTTCGTTCAGGCGAATTTCGCCATAAGCATATTTGATAATTTTGCGAGCGTAGTATAAGGGGTATTATGTCATCTTCTTTACCCCGTTAAATTTTGCGGGATTAGTATAGTGGTAATACGCTTCCTTCCCAAGGAAGAACTGCCAGTTCGATTCTGGTATCCCGCTCATAACGAAGCAAAATTTTTGCGGGGCCAAGGTGAAGAAACGGGTTCGATTCCCGTTACTCCAAATAAGCCCTCTTAGTTCAGTGGTAGAACAGCGGTATCGTAAACCGCATACGTCAGTTCGATTCTGACAGAGGGCTCCATAAATGAATATTTTTTATATTTTAAAATATGCCAAATTCAATGGAACAATTTGATTTTTTTGAATCAAAAAGTTTGAAAAAAACAAAGAATAAAAGAGAGGATGAACAAAAAATTGATACAAGTGTTATCTTGAAAAAAATAAAAACTCCTCGATTTAGAGAAGCCATTTATGGAGATGGCTTATTTGAGTCGCTCATTCATTTAGTTAAAGAGCTTAAAAAAGAAATGCCAAATTATGACACCATTCTTTCAGATGATATCAGCGGGCGAGAAGTTTCTCTATTATTACGGCGTTTAATCGATAAAAAAAGAACTGAATTGAATAAGCCTCCGGTAAAAACTTATTTTTTAGCCTCCGGTCGCCATATAACTTATGAATCAAAAATTTTTGATGGTATTAAAAATTTTATAAAAAATGAAAAAGATCATTTGGGTAAGGTTTTATTAGTCACGGAATTTATTTCTTCGGGTGAGAGCATATCTAAATTAGTGAATATTTTAGAACAATTAGAAATTGATTTTGACATAGCTGCTGTTTCTATGCAAAATTCACCTAAAGATGAGGGTTATCAGAATAATATTGGTTATTTAAATAAAAAAATTAAATACGGAGATGTTGGCAAGGGAGGGCTTGCTTTTCATGATCGAACGCAATCAATAGATAAAATATTTATATATGAAAAAGATATTTCAGCTCATCCTTATGTTAAACAAGATATTCTCAAAGAAGAACAAAAAGAAATAAAGGAATCACGCGAAGACGTGGAAGTTCTGGCGGAAGAATTATCCAAGTTTATTTAAATTAGTTTTCAGAGGATAGAAAAATAACTATTTTAATGCTATAATGTTAAGGTATGATCAAATTTGCTAATGTTACTAAATTCTATCGGCCGAATACTTACGCTTTGCGCAATGTTTCTTTTCATATTAAACCGGGCGAATTTGTTTCCATTGTCGGTCAATCAGGAGCGGGGAAAAGCACTATCATAAAATTATTAACCGCAGAAGAAAAAGCAGACGAAGGAAAAATTATTATCGGCGGATGGGATATTACCAAAGTCAGGCCGGCCGAAATACCGACTTTAAGACGGCAGCTTGGCGTAGTTTTCCAGGATTTCAAGCTTTTATCTAAAAAAACGGTTTATGAAAATATCGCCTTTGCCTTGGAAGTGATTAACACGCCCTATAAAAATATCAAACCGATTGTTAAACAAGTTTTAAAAATTGTCGGTTTGGAGAATAAAATTAATTATTTTCCGAGACAATTATCATCCGGCGAGGCACAGAGAGTGGTTATTGCCAGATCGCTCGTTCATCGCCCAAAAATATTATTGGCCGACGAACCGACCGGCAATCTTGATCCTATCACTACTCGCGATATTATTGAACTTTTGACAAAAATCAATGAATTTGGCACCACAATTTTATTGGTAACCCATAATCGGGAAATAGTTAATTTCTTTAAAAAGAGAGTTATTACCTTGGATAGAGGAGTGGTTATTGGCGATCAGACAAGAGGCAGATACGTTATCTAAATGCCAATAGTTACAAATTTTAATATTTACGATGATAAAGTTTTTAAAGTAATCGGGTAAGAATATTTTTTAACATAATAATTTGATTATGCCGCAAAAAATTGAAGACGCGGACAAGATTCTAATATCCAAACAAAAATGGATGATTATCGGTTTATTGATTATTATTTTTAATCCTTTGCCGGCAGGATTGATTTACGGTTTTGCTTTATGGCGGGAGAAAAAATTTCAAGCTGAAGGGAAATTAATGATGATTTTTTCTTTGCTTTGGGGTGGAATTTCTTTAGCTTTGACTAAGCAATATTTAGGATATTAAATATCTACCTTCATTGAGAGTTAATAGGGGTTCTAAGACCCTCTATTTTTTACTTCATATACTGAATTGGAGCGGGGTTGACAATATTAAACTTTAAGGATATATTTAAATATAGAGGAAAATAATAAATTAAATTTAATTTTATGAGGAAAGAAAACAATCTACCTCAAAATTTAACCTCAAACAAGAGAGAACAAATGGGACCAATGGGAGACGAAGACGTTTTAGATGTAAAAAATGGAATATCAGAAATAATGGCTTCTGTTGAAGAAATTTATGATCCAAAAAAGAGAAAAGAAGTTTTAGAAAAAATGTTAGAAAAGATAGACGGTGTAACAGAAAGCGCGCCCCAAAAAGCAGAAAAAGAAATTGGAAATAACGAAATAGGAAATTTTAATTATCCATCTTTAGGGGCGGGCGAAATAGATAAAAAATTTACCTCGGACATAGAAGTGGAAATTGAGCACACTGCGATGCCGAAAATTAAAAAAATTATCAATACAATTCAAAATTCAAAAATTAAAACAGAAGTCTTGGAAAATATAATAAGTATGATAAAGGGAGAACTAGAAAAAGTGAAAACGGAATTAGAAAAATTAGGAAAGTAATTTAGTATTGTTTTATGCGTATTAAAATTGATTTAGACGATTCCATTAATCCGGTTGTTTTTATCAGGCGAACCGGTTACGCGGAAATTAAAGATTTTAGAAGCGGTCAAACAAGTTATATTCGCAGATTGCGCGGCTATCATTATCCGCGTTTTCATATTTATATAGAAAATGGATATTTTAATCTTCATTTGGATCAGAAAGCGCCCAGTTATGAAGGCACTTCGGCTCATAGCGGCGAATATGAAGGCAGGGTAGTAGAAGAAGAGGCGGAAAGAATTAAAAAATTTTTTAATAAAAAATAAATTTATGACTCAAAAAGAAATTTACAATTTAGCCATTAAAATGGGCATTGAAGCGGATTTGCGAGGCAAAAAAATGGTTGAAAAAATAATGAAAAGAATCAATCAAAAATACGAGGCAATGTCTAAGGATCAAAAAGAAGAATTTGATGAAGAAAGATTGACTAATCCGTATTCCGATTCGCGTATTTTATTTGACCCTTCGACCATTCGACAAGCTCATGGCTCAGGGCAGGCAAAAAAGCAAATTAAAAGAATTTTAGTCGGCGTTGATATGGAAATAGGCGAACTTTTACTAGCCGACAAATTGGGTAATATTGATTTGGTTTTAGCGCATCATCCGGATGGTTGCGCTTTGGCCGGGCTGGACGATGTGATGAAACTTCAGGCAGACGTTTTAAATCTTTACGGCGTGCCGATTAATATTGCCGAGAATTTAATTCATATTCGCATGGAAGAGGTGAGTAGAGGGGTTTCTTCAGCTAATCACAATGAAGCCGTGGATGCGGCAAAATTATTAAATATGGGTTTTATGTGTGTTCATACTCCGTGCGATAATTTAGTGGCTGATTTTCTCAAGAAAAAAATAGAAAAAGAAAAACCGGAATTTGTTGAAGATTTATTGAAATTATTAAAAAGCATTCCTGAATATAAAGAGGCGATTAAAATCGGAGTCGGGCCGAGGCTTTTTACCGGCAAATCGGAAAATCATTGCGGAAAAATTGCCTTAACCGAACTTACCGGCGGTACCGAAGGCTCGCCCGAAATTTACGAAAAATTATCTCAGGCCGGAGTTGGTACGGTGGTGGCCATGCATCTCAGCGAAAAACATGTTAAAGAAGCTATTAAAGCACACATTAACGTAGTCGTGGCCGGGCATATTTCATCAGATTCGCTGGGCTTGAATTTATTTTTAGATAAACTTGCCAAACAAAAAATTGAAATCATTCCTTGTTCCGGACTAATCAGAATAAAAAGATAAAATATAAATAATAATTATTTTAAAATTTATACTTATGACAAAACTTCAACCATTAGGCAGTCGGTTAATCGTTAAGCCGATTGAAGTAAACGAAACAACCAAATCAGGCATTATTTTGCCGGATACAGCTGATAAAGAAAAACCTGTCAGAGGGAAGGTGATAGCCGTCGGCAAGGGCAAAATGTTGGAAAACGGCCAACGGGAAATTATTGACGTAAAAGTCGGTGATGAAATTTTATTTGAAAAATACGGTACGGACGAATATAAAATAGACAAGGAAGAATTTTTAGTTGTTGATTACGAAAAAGTTGTCGCGTTAATTAAATAATTATTTAAATATATGGCAAAACAAATTTTATTTGATGAAAAAGCTCGCGCTGCTATAAAGCGAGGAGTAGATCAATTGGCGGCAGCAGTCAAAGTGACTATGGGACCGGTTGGCCGCAATGTTATTTTGGACAAAGGTTTCGGTTCGCCGATTATCACCAATGACGGCGTAACCGTGGCAAAAGAAATAGAATTGGAAGATAAATATGAAAATGTCGGCGCGCAATTGCTTCAAGAAGTGGCGACAAAAACCAATGATATAGCCGGTGATGGTACGACCACCGCGGTTATTTTGGCTCAAGCCATTATTTCCGCCGGTTTAAAAAATGTGGCTGCCGGAGCCAATCCATTAGCCTTGAAAAGAGGCATTGATAAAGGCGTGGCAGTAGTGGTTAAAGAATTGAAAGAAAAAATATCCAAACCGGTTTCCACTAAAGCGGAAATTAAACAAGTGGCTTCAATTTCGGCCAACAGCGAAGCAATCGGCAGTATTATTGCCGAAGCAATGGAAAAAGTCGGCAAAGACGGAGTTATTACCGTGGAAGAATCTCAATCTTTTAATATGGAATTGGAAGTAACTGAAGGAATGCAATTTGATCACGGTTATGTTTCTCCTTATATGATTACCAATCCGGAAAAAATGTCAGCTGAATATGATAATCCTTATATTTTAATCACTGAAAGAAAAATTTCAGCCGTGAGTGAAATTTTGCCGATTATGGAAAAAATCGCTCAATCAGGAAAAAAAGATTTAGTGGTGATTGCTGATGAAATTGAAGGCGAAGCTCTGGCCACTTTTGTGGTTAATAAATTACGAGGAGTTTTTAATGTCTTGGCTGTCAAAGCGCCTGGTTTTGGCGATCGCAAAAAAGAAACACTTGGCGATATTGCTGCTTTAACTGGCGGTAAAGTTATTACTGAAGATTTGGGTTTAAAATTGGAAAATGTAAATTTAAACGATCTTGGCAAGGCAAGAAAAGTTATTGCCAATAAAGAAGAAACAACCATTGTTAACGGTAAGGGAAAAGAAGAAGCGATTAAAAACAGAATTGCCGGCATTAAAAGAGAATTGGAAAAAACAACTTCTGAATTTGATAAAGAAAAACTTCAAGAAAGATTGGCGAAATTATCAGGCGGCGTGGCGGTAATTAAAGTTGGAGCCGCAACCGAAACAGCGATGAAAGAAATTAAATTTAAAGTTGAAGACGCGGTTCATGCCACTAAAGCGGCCGTGGAGGAAGGAGTGGTTGTCGGCGGAGGATTGGCTTTATTAAGATGCTTGTCAATCGTGGATAAAATAAAACTTGAAGGCGATGAAATAATCGGACTGCAAATTTTAAAAAGAGCATTGGAAGAACCGATTCGTCAAATTGCCATTAATTCCGGTGAAGACGGCGCGGTGATTGCTCAAAAGGCAAAAGAGACAAAAGGTAATATGGGTTATAATGCCGCGACAAATAAATTTGAAGATTTGATTGAAGCGGGAATTGTTGATCCGGCCAAAGTGACTCGGACGGCTTTGCAAAATGCCGCTTCCATTGCTACTTTATTTTTAACCACTGAAGCGGTAATAACCGATAAACCTGTTAAAGAAGAATGCAAGCACGAACACGGAATGGGTGGCGGAATGCCCGGAATGGGAGGAATGGGCGGGGAGTACTAGTCCTTGGACAGGCCACAAAAAAAGACACTGTCGATTTCCCCAGCGGGAAAATCGCAGCTCGTTCTCGGTCTCGCTCCTCCGACATTCGTCGGAGACCGTGCCCGCTCGACCTGCGAAACGCTTTTTTTGCGGCACAATCCTCGGACTATTAGATAGATAAAATGAAAAGAAGAGGTTTACGCCTCTTCTTTTCATTTTATTGGCAATATGGTATAATTAGAATAAGTAATAAGCTAGTAAGCTGATAAGTAAATAAGCTAAATAATTTAATAAATTAAATAAAAATTATATGGACCAAAAAGAAACTTTAGAGAAAATTAAATCTGCGATTGAGACGACTAAAAATACCAGTCTTTTAAGCAAGTTTTTAGCCGCTATTTCTTACGTCGGTGTTTTTTGTTTTGTCCCTCTCGTGGTAAAAGTAAAAGATGAAGGCGTCAATATTCATGCTCGTCAAGGCATGGTTTTATTTGTGGCCGAGATTATCTTTACTTTAATCTGGGTTATTCCGTTTATCGGTTGGGTTGTTGGTTTTATCGGCTGGATATTCTGTATTATTGTTTCAGTAATCGGATTTATTCAATCTATCTCAGGCCGTCTTTTTACCGCGCCTTTTATCCATCGTTTTGCCGACAAGATTAAAATTATCTAACTCAAAAAGTTTTTAGTATTTTTTAACTCGCAAGATCGACGAGATTGTTGATTTTTTATTAAATTATATTTTTTATGACCAAAAAATTAGTTATACCTTTTAAAGATTTAACCATTAAAGACGTTCCCAGAGTTGGCGGTAAAAATGCTTCCTTAGGAGAAATGTATCAGAAATTAACGAAAAAAGGGATTAGAATACCAAATGGTTTTGCCACCACATCTGATGCTTATTGGTATTTTTTGGATGAATCAGGTCTCAAAAAAGGAATCAAAGAAATTTTAAAGGGCCTTGATGTAAAGGACATGAAAAATTTAATGACTCGCGGTAAAAAGATTCGAGAGTTAATTTTAAAATCAGAATTGTCTCAAGATTTAAAATCGGAGATTGTTAAATTTTATAAAAATCTCTCCAAAGAATACGGCGTGGAAAATGTGGATGTGGCGGTAAGAAGTTCTGCCACCGCTGAAGATTTGCCCGGTGCTTCTTTTGCCGGCCAGCAAGAAACTTTTTTAAATATTCATGGCGAAAAAGAACTTTTAATAGCAGTACTTAAATGTATTGCTTCTCTTTTTACTGACAGAGCTATTGTTTATCGAACAGAACAGGGATTTGATCATCTTAATGTGGCTCTCTCAGTCGGAGTGCAAAAAATGATTCGTAGTGATTTGTCTTGTTCCGGAGTAATGTTTTCTTGCGATACGGAATCCGGTTTTGCAGACGTGACGGTTATAAATTCATCATGGGGATTGGGTGAAAATGTCGTGCAAGGAAAAGTCAGCCCAGACGAATTTATAGTTTATGAACCGTTGAATAAAGGCCAATTTAAGCCAATTGTCAGCAAGAAATTAGGTTTGAAAGAATGGACAATGACTTATGACAATAAAGGAAATAAATCGACAAAAAATTTGCGCACTGCTTTTGAAAAACAAAATAAATTTACTTTAACTGATGAAGAAGTTTTGGAATTGGCGCGTTACTCGGTTATTATTGAAGAACATTATAAGCGGCCAATGGATATGGAATGGGCGAAAGACGGTCACGATAAAAAATTATATGTTTTACAGGCAAGACCGGAAACAATCCAATCCAAAAGATCTCTTGATGTTTTGGAAGAATATGTTTTATCGGGAAAGGAAATAAATTCACGAACTTTAGCGAGAGGTAAAAAGTTCTCGGCCCAAGGCCGATCCGCCTCGGGCGGAAGTGTTTTAACAACCGGCGTGGCAATTGGCAGTAAAATCGGCACAGGTGAAGTTAATATTATTAAAACCGCAAAAGATATCAGTAAATTTAAACCCGGACAAATTTTAGTTACTGAAATGACTGATCCTGATTGGGTACCGATTATGAAAATCGCCAAAGCCATTGTTACTGATGCCGGCGGCAGAGTTTGCCATGCGGCGATTGTCTCTCGCGAATTGGGAATTCCTTGCGTAGTGGGTACGGGGAATGCCACTCAAAAAATTCATCAAGGACAAAAAATAACCGTTTCTTGTTCCGAAGGGGAACAGGGCTTTGTTTATAACGGTTTGCTGCCTTTTAAAATTAAAAAAACCGTGATTAAGGGTTTGAAAAGACCGAAGACAAAAATTATGATGAATGTCGGCGATCCGGAGCAGGCTTTTGCTTTTGGCTTGATTCCAAATGACGGCGTTGGCTTGGCGCGAGAAGAATTCATTATTAATGATTATATTAAAATTCATCCTTTGGCGCTTATTCATTATTCGAAAATTAAAGATAAAAAAATAAAAGAACAAATTAATAAAATTACCATTGGTTATTCTGATAAAGTTAAATTTTACGTTGATAAATTGGCCGAAGGCATTGCTCATATCGGCGCCGCGTTTTATCCAAAAGACGTAATTGTCAGATTTTCTGATTTCAAAACCAATGAATACGCGAATTTAGTCGGCGGTTCTTTGTTTGAACCGACGGAAGCAAATCCGATGATCGGCTGGCGCGGGGCTTCCCGTTATTACGGAGAAAAATTTAAACCGGCTTTTGAATTGGAATGCCAAGCGATTAAAAAAGTTCGCGAAGTGATGGGATTGGACAATGTGATTGTAATGGTGCCGTTTTGCCGAACCGTTAAAGAAGGGGAGGATGTGCTGAAAATTATTGACCAATACGGTTTGCGTAAAAATAAAAAAGGCATTAAACCTTTGAAGGTTTATGTGATGTGCGAAATTCCTTCCAATGTTATTTTGGGCGAGGAATTTGCCAAGATTTTTGACGGTTTTTCAATCGGCTCAAATGATTTGACTCAATTGACTTTGGGACTTGATAGAGATTCGGCTTTGGTGGCGCATTTATTTGACGAAAGAAATGAAGCGGTAAAAAGATTAGTTAAAAAAATTATTGAAATTGCTCATCAGTATAAACGAAAAGTTGGAATTTGCGGCCAAGCGCCAAGCGATTTTCCTGATTTTGCCGAATTCTTGGTTAAAGAAGGAATTGATTCCATTTCTCTTAATCCTGATACGGTGGTTAAGACTACGATGGATATTTTAAAGACCGAGAAAAATATTCGGCCCAAGGCCGATCCGCCTCGGGCGGAAAAGAAAAATAAATAAGAAATAATGGATTTTAAAAAACCGAAAATAATTTTTGTTTTAAGCGGCGGGGGAGCGAGAGGACTCGCGCATTTGGGTTTTTTAAAAGTTTTGGAAAAAGAAGGAATTAAACCGGACGCAATAATCGGGGTGAGTATGGGAGCATTTATCGGCGGTTTATACGCAGCCGGCATGAGTATTGAAGAAATAGGAGAAACAGCGAAGCAAATCAAAAAATTTAAAAAAGTTTTATTTTTTACTTCCCGGCCCAATAAAACAGGTTTAATTCAGGGAGACCAAATAGAAAAATACATTGCGAATATTGTCGGTAAAAAAAGAATTGAAAATTTAAAAATTCCATTTTATGCCGTGGCCACTGATTTAAATAAGGGGACTGATGTGGTGATAAATAAAGGACCCTTAATTAAAGCTATCTTGGCGAGCATGGCTATTCCGGGGCTTATTTCGCCGGTTAAATTTAAAAATAAAATTTTAATTGACGGCAGAATCAGTAATCCGTTGCCCATAGATTTGGCGCGTGATTTGGGAGGCGATTTGATAATTGTTTCCAATACTCAGTTTCCTGTGCAAAAAATAAATGTCTATTCAATCAATATTATTGGCATTTTACGACGCAGTTTGGAAATAGTTGAAAGTAAAAATTTGGAGAATTTACTTTCAAAAGAAAAAGAAATTGTTGTTGTTATGCCAAAGGTGGCTAAAATTAACATATTGGAATACGAATTGGCGGAAAAAATAATTTCATTGGGTAAATTGGCAACTCAGAAAAAATTGGGAGAAATAAAAAAACGATTAAATATTGTTTAAAAATGGCTTGACATTAAAAATAAATAGATTATACTGTTAAAATAATAGTTCTTTGGAAAATAATTGATGTGGCCAGGAGGGGAAGGTTAGTCTAAGCAGACCCTAACGACCGATGGCGCTGATGGTTGCTCTCGTACAGAGAATCGGTCTCTCAAATAATGTGACCGAGCATAAGAGCAGGCAAATACTTAGATTACCGATGATAAAAGATCTTTAATTTTAAATATCTTTTATCTCTCCAAGCAAGATTGGAGTAGTTTTGGCCTGGACTGTTGGCTATTAGTTTTGCATACTTGCAAGCTGTAGCCATAACTGGCGCATCTGGAAATTAAGGACGTATACAAAGATATACGTCCTTTTCAATTATAAAATTTATGTTATAATTGAAATGTTATGGAGAGGTCGCACCCGCTCGGCGATGCGAGCGGGCTCGCTCAACCTGCTCAATAATTTGAGTAGGGCTGAGCGTAGTAGAAAATTATTATGTTTTATGTTTATATCTTACAAAGCAAAAAAGATGGTAAAAAATATATTGGATTTAGTTCTGATTTAAAAGAGAGAATTAAACAACATAAAAGTGGTGAAGTGAGAGCAACTAAAAATAGATTGCCGTTAGAATTGGTTTATTACGAAGCATTTAGTGATAAAAAAGCAGCTCAACAACAAGAGTTATTTTATAAAACAGGACAAGGAAGAAGAATTTTAAATAAAAGATTATTTTTTGTAAATAAAATATAAATAAAGTTTAGATAGATGAGGAGAGGTCGCATAGTGGTCGAGTGCGCTTGCTTGGAAAGCAAGTATACCGCAAGGTATCGGGGGTTCGAATCCCCCCCTCTCCGTTTTTAAATATTATTATTTATTAAAAAATAAATAATAATATACAAATATATAAATAAATATGATTCGAACCGCGGGCCGCAGTCCCCGAAGAGGGGACGAAGGTTTCGAGCCGCAGCAGCGGCGAGAAGCGAATCTCCCCCCGTTTTTAATAACGTATTATTTTTAATTTAATCGAAAAAAATTATGACTGAATCAAAATTAAATGTTAGTGTTATTCTCGGAGTCGCCCTAATAATCAGTGCATTGATATTCGGCGGATTTTATTATTTCGCTCAATCAAAAAATTCCACAGACGCATTATCCGTTACCGGTTCGACTAAAATACGTGTGACCTCAGATCAGGCTAAATTGATAATCAATCTTTCCAGTATTGTTTATGCCAATGATTTATCTTCGGGTAATCGTGATATTGCCCATGATTTGGCTTTGACACGCGATCTGTTAAAAAAATCAGGTGTGGCCGACACTGATATTGTGGAAGGACCGGTTTCCATGAATCAAGTGTGGGATCAAAATAATACCGGTCAAATTCGTTATCAATTAAGCCAGATAATCACCGTGCAATCAAATGATGTTAATAAAATAACCGATATCTCCAAAAAAATTCCGACTCTGTCTGAGCAGGGAGCTATTATTTCAGTTCAATCATTGGAATATTATTATTCCAAATTACCAGATCTTCGCGTATCGCTTTTAACACAAGCGGTTCAAGATGCCAAAGCTAGGGCTGAAAAAATTGCCGAAGGCACAGGCAGGTACGTTGGCAGCGTCATATCGGCTTCAAATGGCGTGGTGCAAATTTTAACGCCCAATTCGGTTGATATTTCCGATTACGGCAATTATGACACTTCCAGTATTGAAAAAGACGTGATGGTAACAATTAAAGCTTCTTTCCGTCTTAAATAATTATTTAAGACGATCAGTAAATTTATTAATCTGTTAATATAGAAAATGTCACTTCTCAAGAAATGACATTTTCTATATTATTCAGGTATGTTATATTATGAAACAAAATTTTTGGGAAAAATTGAAAAAACCAATTATGGCTATCGCGCCGATGGCAAATGTCACTGATGCGGCGTTTCGGCAAATGCTTTTAAAATACGGTCGGCCGGATATTTTTTTGACAGAATTCGTTTCCGTGGAAGGATTAACTTCAAAGGGCAAAGAACAATTGTTGGTGGATTTGTGGTATAATAAAAAAGAGCATCCGATTGTGGCTCAAATATTCGGCGCCAAACCTGAAAAATTTGAAAAGGCGGCTGAAATAATACGCGAACTCGGTTTTGACGGCATTGATATCAATATGGGTTGTCCGGACAAAGATATTGAGAAACAAGGTGCCGGAGCGGCATTAATCAAAAATCCGGAATTGGCAAAACAAATTATCAGAGCGACAAAAAAAGGAGCAGGGGATCTGCCAATTTCCGTAAAAACGCGAATCGGTTATTCCAAAAATCAAATTAAAGAATGGATTCCGATTCTTTTGAAAGAAAATTTAGCCGCGCTGACTGTCCATCTTCGCACAAAAAAAGAGGGGTATAACATTGCCGCGCATTGGGAGCTTGCCCCTGAGATCGCAGCATTAAGAGATTGTTACGCGTCGGAGACGATTATTCTCGGCAATGGCGATATAAATACATTGGATGAAGCGCGCGAAAAAACAAAAAAATCCGGACTGGACGGAGTAATGGTTGGAAGGGGAATTTTGGCAAATCCGTGGTTATTTTCAAAAAAAATGCTCCGCATTCAGGAGCGGCTCGAATGCATGGTAAAACACGTCGAGCTTTTTGAAAAAATGTATAAAACAGATAGTGATAAAAATTTAAAAAGTTTCAATACTATAAAAAAATATTTCAAAGCATATATCAGTGGATTTGACAATGCGAAAGATTTAAGAGTTCTGCTGATGGGGGCGAAAAATGCTATTGAAGTGAAAAAGATTACGAAAAAATTTATCAAAGAAACTAATATATTTTAAAATATTATGAAAAATAAAATACTTATTTTAATTTTTGTTATCTTATTTTGTGCGGGGATCGGTTGCTGGTTTATTAGAAAATATCAAATTCCTGTTTCAAAAACAATCAGCGAATCTGTTGCGATTGAAATAATAAAAAATCAATTTCCAGAATTCAAAGAATATCCAAGCAATCAGTTGCCGCCAAAATCCATTAAAACTCAGAAAACAGACGACGGCTGGCATATTGCTTTTATTCAAGAAGGTTCCGGACGGCCGATTATTTCAGCAACCTGTTTTTTTATGGATAACCAAAAGAATATTATGAGCCAGAGAATATATAATCCAACCATTGAAGAAGATTCAACCGTAGAATTGTCGCCGATAACTTGCACTCCGGGCGCCTGTTCATTGGAAAATTGTCATGGATTGGACATAAAATGCGGTTCAAATCCGCCTGATGTTTGCACGGAAATATACTTAATCGGGGATAAATGTCTGCAATATGCCAAATGCGGCGTTCAAAATGGCGAATGCCGGCAAATAGAAAATTCTCAATTTACAGAGTGCAAATCATGCGTTCAAAAATGCATAGACGCTAATGAAAATGATAATATAAAGTTGTTTAACTGTGAGAGTAAGTGTAAATAAAAAAAGAATATTTAGCATGAAATCAACACATTCAAATATAATTTATCCAAAAGTATACGTTAAAGACGTATTTAATTCAATTTGGAAGGGTGTACGCCGAAACTGGCCTTCACTGGCAATCAGTGTTATTGGCATTGGCGCTCAAAACGTTTTTGCCATAATTATTCCTCTTTATTATAAGCATTTATTTGATGCCTTAACTTCGGGAGAAAAAATTATGTCCTCTCAAGCTAAAGCCGATTTGGCGCCCCAACTTATACATATTATTTTAATCATTTTAGGTCTCAATATTTTAAAATGGCTCGGCGCGCGCATTGGCTCATTTGCAAACGGGTATTTTCAAATAAAATCAATGGCCACTTTACGCGAGCAAGCCTATGATTCTTTGCAGTATCATTCATACAGTTTTTTTACTAATAATTTTACCGGCGCTTTAGTGCAGAGAATAAGTCGATACGCGCGGGCTTTTGAGCGTTTGGCTGATCGTATTACTTGGGATTTATGGCCGCTCATTATCCGCATTACCGGTACGGTTATTATCGTTTGGACTATCAAGCCAGGATTAGCCATTCTGATTTTATGTTGGGCGTTGGTAAATATGACTGTTAATTATTTTTTTTCGCTCTGGCGCCTGCCTTATAGAATAAAAGCCGCCGCAGCGGACTCGCATACTACCGCTGTTCTCGCTGATGCTATTACCAATCAAAACAATATTGATGTATTTAATCGTCATAAAGACGAATTTAAATATTTAAAAAAAGCGACAACCGCTCAGCAAGAAATAAATCTTTTAAATTGGAATATTCACAATTGGCTTGATGCTATCCAATCTGGTCTTATTTTGCTGGTGGAATTTTTTATTTTTTATTTTGCCATTCATTATTGGCAAGCAGGCGTTGTGACCGTAGGCACTTTTATATTATTGCAACTTTACGTCATCAGTCTTGGCGGGACCTTATGGGATTTTAGCCGTATTATCCGCGATTTTTATGAAAGCTATGCCGATGCCAAAGAAATGGTTGAAATTATGAAACTGCCTCATGAAATTAAAAATATTCCAACAGCGCAACCCCTCCGCGTTTCTTCCGGCAAAGTGGCCTTTAATGACGTCAGTTTTTCTTTTAATAATAATCGTAAAGTTTTGAAAAATATAAATGTCAAAATTGAAGCCGGAGAAAAAGTGGCTTTAGTCGGTCCTTCAGGTGCCGGAAAAACAACTTTTATCAGATTGCTTTTGAGATTTCATGATGTGACCAGCGGCGAAATTGTGATTGACGGACAAAATATTCATAATGTGACGCTAGAAAGTTTGCGAGAGGCGATTAGTTTAGTGCCGCAAGATCCGCTCCTTTTTCATCGCACGATTATGGAAAATATCCGCTATGGCAAGCCATCGGCCACGGATGACGAAGTGATAAAAGCGGCTGAGCTTGCTCATTGCGACGAATTTATAGAAGGTTTGGCTCAAAAATATGATACCTATGTCGGCGAACGGGGCATCAAACTCTCGGGCGGAGAGAGGCAAAGAGTTGCCATTGCCCGGGCTATTCTTAAAAATGCTCCGATTTTAATTCTTGACGAAGCCACTTCAAGCTTGGATTCTTATTCGGAAAGCTTGATTCAAGACGCTCTTGATAATCTTATGAAAGACAAGACGGTAATTGTTATTGCTCATCGTCTTTCCACTATTCGCAAAATGAACAGAATCATAGTGATGAAGCAGGGGAGTATTTCTGAAGAAGGCACGCACGAAAATCTTATTAATGAGAAAGACGGCTTATACGCCAAATTATGGAATCTTCAAGCCGGCGGTTTTATCGCGAAAAAATAATCAATAAATTATAAAATTTTTACATTATGGAAAATAAAATCATTCAATTAAAGAAGGGTATATGGTCCAATAAATATTTCTGCAAATTGGCGTTATTGGATCACTTGCGCGAATGTTTGGAAAAAGATAATTATTTAAAGGCCACTGACGCGTCCAAAAATTCAGACGGCTACAAAAATTTGGATAAAGAATTAATGGATCTTAAAATCATTTTGGACTTGTATTTTGATGACAACAATGAACTTCACGCGCAAAGAATTGACAAGTTTATAGATAAGTTGGAAAAATAGGCGTAAAAATAAGTTAGGCGCAATAAAGTTGAAATTAATTTATGATTTATAAAATATCCTTACTGAATTTTTTATACGGCCATCTCATGCCATCCGAAGATTCAATGCTGGTTGATGGAAAAATTTTTTGTGTTGCTGACGGAGTAACAAGGGATCCAATTTTTTCAAAAGATTTTACCAGATTGTCATACGAAGAGGCTTTGAAAAAATATCCGAATCCGAGTGGTGCAAAATTAGCAGCGGATATTTTTTGTGAATCGTTTATAAAGTCATTAAAAAACAAAAGCTTTTCAATAAAAAATGTTAGAGACGCATTTATTTTCGGGAATAAAGAAATTTTTAAACTAAACAAGAAGTATATTAAAAAAGTTGATTATCTGGTAAATGATTTTTTCAGCTGTGTTGCTATTGGTGGAATAATTCATGGCAATAAACTATTCTGGGGTGGAATATGTGATTGTGGAATAATTATTTACGATAAACATGGCAAGGTAAAATTTCAAACTCCAAACTGGATGAAGCCATTTGAAGAATATGAAAAACAATATCTGCAAAAATCCGATTTCAATTTTGCTATGCCTAAATATCGCAAAATGATCAGGTCGGAATATAGAAACAACATTAAAAAAATCATAGATGATAAATGTGTTTCTTATGGCGCTTTAACGGGCGAGAGTGCAGGTGAAAAGTTTATGAATTTTGGAGAAATTGAATTGAACAAAGGAGATTTAATCATTTTTTATTCCGATGGTTTTGAAGCTACAGTACAACACAAAAAATTTTTCAGAATTATTTATCAAAAAACGAAACGCCTAATTGACCAACAATTTATTCCTTTTAGCTTATATCTTGCAAAACAAGATTATAATAAATTCGGCAAAGAAAGAACTTTAATAGCGGTTATTAATTAAAATTTTTTAATTTTTACTAATTATGGCATTAAATTTGTACGAAATGGATCCTCAAATTTATGATGACTATATAGATACCAGAATTGAAAGAATAAATTTCAATAAAGTTTTTGATTTAATCAAAAAAATTGCCAACAAAAAAGAATCTGTTGAAATTCTTGATTTTTGTTGTGGGACAGGCCTTTTTCCAAGAAAATGGCTGACAAAAATAAACAATATAAAATATCTTGGAGTTGATATAAATTCTGATTTTATCAAGTTCGCCAAAAAGAAATTAAAAAATAATAGGTTTGGTTTTGTTGTTAATGATTCAATTTTATTCAAAACTGATAAAAAATTTGATATTATTCTCGCTACTTCGTCTTATCATCATATTCAAGATAATAAAAAAAGAGTATTTCTTAAAAATATTTTTTCTCATCTTAAAAACGATGGTATTTTAATTGTTTATGAAAAAATTATTGACACTTTTTCTAATAAAATTGAAGCAGTTGATAGTAGTACTCAATTTTACCTTGAAAGAATAAAATATATGATGAAAGCTGAGAAGCTCAGTAAAAATCAATTATTTGCTTTGTTTAACGAACAATATCTTACTGCAATTCGCCACGAAGAATATAAAGTTGATTTTCAGTATTTTAAAGATGACATAGAAGCCAGCGGAATGAATATAAAAGAATATATTAAATTATGGCCAAAAGAAAATTTATTTCACAACGATAAAATCGGAGATTTTGTGTTTCTTATTGTAAAAAAATAATATAAATTTGCTTCTTTTAGTAAAATTTATTAATATTAAGTCATATCTTAATCATGAAAAAGCTTGAATATTATCCATGGAGCCCTAGAATATTAGATAATGCCCTAAAAGAATATACCAAAGGCAAAATTCCCACAGCTTATCTTGAATTGACGGCCAAGTGCAGTTATTGTCAATGTTTATATTGCGATTCAAAGTCAGGTATGGCAAATCGCGGCGAATTGACATTTCCGGAAATAAAGAAACTGATTTTAAAACTCAAGAAATTGGGACTTCAATGGCTTTTTATTTGCGGTCTGGGAGAACCAAGAGAAGAAAATAATTTTTTTGACATTCTTAAATTTTTAAAAGATCAAAATATCAAGGTTTCTTTTTTCACCAATGGTTTGGCTTATAAAGAAGAAGACGTAAAACTTTTAAAAAAATATAATGCCAATATTATACTCAAGTTAGACACATTTGACGGAAAGACGTTTGATAAAATTTTATCTAAAAAAGGAGCCAGCAAGAAAATATATAATTTCGTGGATAAGCTTATTCAAGATAATTTCATAAAAGTCAACTCGGATAACGAAACAAATCTTGCTTTTTCCATTGTCGCGACAAAGTTGAATTTTGACGCAATCCCCGATGTTATTAATTTTTGCAAAAAGCATAATATTTTTCCGTGTGTTGATGAAATGGAATATACGCATAGAGCTAAATTAAATTATAAAGATCTTAAAATAAACGATAGCGATTTAATTGAATTAAAAACAAAAATAGATAAAATTTTAGGTTATCCGTACAAGAGAACTCTTTGCCAGGGAATAATACCCGGCCTGCACATAAATAATGTCGGAAAAATTATTATTGATAAAAGAACGGGTTTAAGTTGTGATTGGTTTTTTCAAGAAGATCCTGTATATGTGGAAATAGGAGATGCAAGAAGCGATAATTTATCTGATGTCGTGCGCAAAATGAATGAATACAGAATAAAAAAACTTCCGGATATTAAATCTTTATTTTCAAACAGAACATCAACAATATCTGCGGGCGGGGGCACAAAGCCAAGTACTTGGTATAAACGCTATATTAATGTAATGAATGCGATAAAAAAAGAAAATGATTTTGTAAATATGTTATAATAATTTAATACTATGACCGAAATTAAAATTTTAATTGAGGGTTACGCAAAACCATTGAAAAATGGCTGGTTGGCGAATTCTTCTGTTGTTTTTATAAAATCAAATGGAAAAAATATCATTGCAGACCCCGGTTTTGACAGAGAAAAATTATTAAGCGCATTGAAGAAAGAAAAATTAAAAACTTCGGATATTGATTTTGTATTTTTAACTCACGGACATATTGATCATTCGCTTCTGTCTGGAATTTTTGAAAAGGCAAAAATAGTTGATGAACTTTATATTTATCAAAAAGATATCATTATTAAACACAATGGAATTATTCCTAACACTGACCTAAAAGTAATTCGTACGCCCGGCCATATGGAAGAGCACTGTTCCTTAATTGTTGAAACAAAAAAAGGAGTTTATGCTGTTGCCGGAGATGTTTTTTGGTGGTTGGAGAATGAAAAGCAAGAAATAGATATCAGTAAACCGGATAACGATCCGGAACATATGAATCTTCAAAAACTTATTGTCTCCCGTAAAAAAATACTAAAACTGGCTGATTATATAATTCCAGGACACGGTAAAATGTTTAGGGTTAAAAAATAATTTTTATTTATGACAAAACAATATTTAAATCCAAAAAATTTTACTCACATCATGGGTGCGTATTCGCACGGCCTAAAGATTGATATTGGCGATTCCGAGATGATTTTTGTAACCGGCCAAATCGCCATGGACAAAGATGGAAATGCGGTCGCGCCGAACGATATAGTAAAACAGACGGAATTTGTGTTTGAGAATATTCAAGCTATTCTTAAAGAAGGCAATGCCTCAATTGACGATGTGGTAAAAGCGGTTATTTACGTTACTGATATTTCTAAATTTAAAGAAATTTCGGCTGTGAGAAATAAATATTTTGCAAACGCCAAGCCCGTAAGTACGCTGGTTGAAATTAATAAAACCGTAAAAGAGGGTTGCGATATTGAGATTGAAGTGATGGCGATAAAAAAGAAACATTAATTTTAATAATTTATGAAGTTTTATCAAGAAATAATAAAAAAATCCAAATCTGTTGATGGTAAATTCAAGAAAATCAATGAATCTCAACTAAACAGGATAAAGATAATTTTTCATATTCCTAAATTTCATCCTAGGGCAAAAGCAATTTCAGGCTATACTTTTAGTCCATTGGCTTTGGAAAATCTTACAAAAAATAAAACTTACAATTTAACGAAAAATCATATCTTTATTATAGATGAATCAGTCAGCAAGCAATCATTTGTCAGAGAGTTTATTAAAAAACAAAATATCAGTCCAATCATTCTTAAATCAATTGAGGGTAAAGTTAAGACCAAGCCTTTTCTTGATGAATTGATAAAAAACCATGATTTGAATAAAAAACAAAATTTAACATTAGTCATTATTGGAGGGGGTTTGCTTCTTAATGTCGGCGCTTATCTTGCGGAAAAATTGTCAGCAAATCTTATTCTTTTCCCGACTACTGTTATAGCAATGGCTGATGGCGCAGGAGGAAAAGTTAGAATAAATTTTATTTCCGATAATCGCGCCTACAAACATTTTTATAAGTCGTTTTACGAACCAAACGCGATTTTTCTTGATAAGAGATTTCTTGAGTCGCTTCCCAAAAAACAAATCAGTATTGGTTTTGTTGAGATTATAAAACATGGTTTGTTTCAGAGTCCTAAACTTTATGATTATATTCTTCGTTCAGGAAAAGATTTTTTTGTCGACATAAAAAAACTAAAAAAAGCCATTTTTTGGGCAGCAGCCTTGAAGAATGTATGTATTGATGTTGACGTAGAAGAAAATGAGAATGGTTCTAGAAAAATTCTAAGGGGAGGACATGATTTTTCTGATAGAATCGAGGAAGATTTAAAACTTGAAATTCCTCACGGAATTGCTGTTGCAATTGGAATCATAAAGCAGCTAGAAATGGAGCGCGAAAATGAGCTTCTTGATAAAGCAAAAAAGTTATTTAATATCTTAAATATTCCTTATACTATTGAAGATTTTAATAAATGGAATTAACGCGTCTCTATTTATCTTTAATTTTTATTTCCAAAATTATGCAAGTAAAAGAAATGGATAAAAAATTTTTATCACGAGATTTGCCGCCCGACGATATTGAAATAGTAAAGTCAGATGGGAATTTTTTATTTGATTCCAAAGGGAAAAAATACATAGATTTTTTAATGGGTTGGTGCGTTGGAAATGTCGGTTGGGGGAACGAAGAAATAAAAAAGAAAATAAAAAAATATAATGGGCCGGACTATGTTAATCCGAATTATTTGTATAAATCATGGGCTGAATTGGCAGAATTGTTGGCAAAAATAACACCGGGTAAATTGAAAAAGAGTTTTCGCGCGACTGGCGGAACGGAAGCGGTGGAAATCGCGCTTCAAGCGGCTATGTCGCACACCAAACGGCATAAATTTATTTCCATTGAAGGCAGCTATCACGGCCATTCAATCGGAGCGATGAGCGTCGGGTCTTCTGATTTTCGTAATTGGTATAAAAATCTCCTGCCGGATTGTTATAAAATAAAACCGCCCTTGGACGATAAAGCGGCTGATGAAGTTGAAAAATTATTAAAACAAAAAGACATTGCTGCTCTGATTATGGAACCGATTATTTGTAATCTCGGCGTAATAATTCCGGAAAAAGAATTTATGACCCGAGCGCAATCGTCTTGTAAAAAATACGGTACCTTACTGATTATGGACGAAGTGGCGACCGGTTTTGAGAGAACCGGAAAATTATTTGCTTCAGAATATTTTGACCTAGAACCGGACATTATGTGTTTGGCAAAGGGGATTACCGGCGGTTATGGCGGTTTGGGCGCGACAATCACAACCGAAGAAATTGCAAAATCAATGGAATACGAATTCAGTTTTTATTCAACCTATGGTTGGCATCCGTTAAGCGCAGAAATTGCCATTGCTAATATCAAATATATCTTGAAACATAAAAAACAATTGGAGAAAAATATAAATGAAATGAGCAAATATTTTACAGAACGGCTTTCAAAAATGAAATTTAAATATCCGGCCAATGTTCATGTCAAAGGATTGGCAATAGGAGTTGAATTTAAAAAACCAAATTACGCTAATCAAATAGTTGCTCAATCGCAAAAAAACGGTGTTTTATTTTCATCACTTGGTAATACGATATTCACTTTATTTCCGGCTTTAAATATTGATAGAAAAACAGCCGAAAAAGGATTGAATATTTTAGAAAAATCTTTAATGTTATAATTTAAATAATTAATTAATTTAAATAAAATTTATGGTACAATTTTTAACGCAGAATCCATGGGCAATGTATTTAATAATTATCTGGTGTTTGCCGTGGAAGGGAATAGCGCTTTGGATGGCGGCCAGACGAAATGATATTTGGTGGTTTGTGGCACTCTTAGTGATTAATACCTTGGGAATACTTGAAATTCTTTATATTTTTGTATTCAGCAAAAGGAAGGTTTAATTTTTTCAATTGGCTGATTAAACCTTAAAATTATGCCGCTTTATTTTATTACCGGAAATAAAAATAAATTCGCTGAAGTAAAATCAATATTGAATGATGTTGAACAATTGGATATTAATTTGACGGAAATTCAGGATATTGACGCAAAAAATATTGTTAAAGAAAAATTATTGGAAGCGTTAAAACATCAAAAAGGCGAATTTATTATTGAAGACACATCGCTTTATTTGGATTGTCTTAATGGTTTGCCCGGTCCGTTGATAAAATGGTTTTTACAGACGATCGGGAATGAAGGCATATTTAAAATCGCGGAAAAGTGGGGTAATTTTAAAGCAGAGGCCAAAACTATTGTCGGTTACGCCAAAAGTCCGGAAGAAATATATTTTTTTGAGGGCTCGGTAAAAGGAGAAATTGTCGTTCCAAGAGGGGAAACTAATTTTGGCTGGGATCCGATTTTTCAGGCGGAAGGCATGGATAAAAGTTTTGCCGAAATCAGCCGAGAAGAAAAAAATTCCATCAGTATGAGACGAAAGGCATTGAATAAATTTAAAGAATTTATTGAGAAAAAATAATTATAATTTATAAAATAGCTCCATCTTCGGATTAGAGGGGCTATTTTTTAAAATTTGACCTTTTTTTAATTTGTGATATAATTAGAAAAAGCAGGCTGATTAGCATTATTACTTTATTAGTGTTAAAATAATATTAATATGAAAATTACGCGATTTGCGCAATCTTGTGTTCTAATTGAAACAAAAAATAAAAGGATTTTAATTGATCCCGGAAATATTCAATACCAGGAATCATTTTTAAATAATGAATGGAAAGACGTTGATGTTTTATTGATTACACATAAACACGCGGATCATTGCCATATTGATGCTATTAAAGAAATTATAAAAAATAAAAAAACAAAGTTTTATACCACCCAAGAAGTTGCCGCCGCTTATCCGGAAATTCAATCAGAAATTATAAAGGAAGGTGATATTTTAAACTGCGATGATATTAAAATTGAGGCAGTAAAGGCGATTCACGGTTATGTCCCTTTTCTTAAGGGCGATAAAGAAATAAAAGAAAATGTCGGATATATAATTGATGATGGTGCTTGCAGAGTTTATCAAACCAGCGACACCATTTGTTTTAATAATAATTATAAGTGTGATGTTCTATTCGTGCCGGTTTGCGATCACGGTTTAGTGATGGGTCCTTATGAGGCAGCATTGTTCACCAAAGAAACGGGTGCCAAATTAGTTGTGCCGATCCATTATGACAATCCGAAATATCCCGCTGATTTTGAGCGCGTGAAAAAAGAATTTGAAGCACAAGATTTGAATTTTAAATTTTTAACGATAGGAGAGAGTTTTATAAAATAATATTAATATGAAACTAAACAATAAAACAATCTTAATTTTTTTGATTGTAATAATGGTAATCGCAGTTTGTATTGTGCTATTTTCTTTTAATAAAATACAAAAAATATCAGATCAATATCGACAACCGAATTTACCGAAAACACAGCCGCAAACCGGATTGGCAAATCCCGCTTCGGTTAATTGCGTTAATAAAGGCGGAAATTTAGAAATAAAAACTGATTTAACCGGCGGCCAATACGGTCTTTGTGTTTTTTCAAGCGGCGCAAAATGCGAGGAATGGGCGTTATTTAGAGGGGAGTGCGGCGCGGAAAATCCGAATTATTGCGAGCAAGATTTAGACTGCGCTTGCGGGAAAAATAAAACAACCGATAACTGTTTTTATGGACAAAAAGAATTTGTAAACACAAATCAACAGTGTCCGGATTTTTGCAACGGAATTGCAGCCAATTTGGAAATAAAATGTGAAAATTATAAATGTACGCAGATTAATAAACTAAACCAAAAATGCACTGATTACAGCGTGGAAAATTGTCCAACTGATTGCGTAGTTTGTCCGCCTTGCGCCGAATGCAGTTCCATAAGCTGCCAATCAAAAGAATTTTGTAAAAATATCGGATTTGACAGCAGTTGGTATGAAAGCATTAAACATCAAAGCTCTGCAAAAAATTGCGAAGACCAGTGCGGGAACGGCATTTGTGAAGAAGTAGTTTGTTTGACTGTCGGTTGCCCGTGCGCGGAAACAAAAGAAACTTGTCCAAAAGATTGTAAATAATTTAGATTATGAAAGTAAATAAAAAATTAATTTTTAGCATTATAATTATTGCGGTTATTGCCGGAATAATTTTGTTATGTTGTTTATGGAAAAGTGGTTATTGGCAAAAGAAAAAAATAAATCAAATTCAAGAGCAATTTAAAAATCAGTCCCAATCGCAAACCGGAATGGTCAATCCAGCTTCAAAATATTGCGTTGAACAAAACGGAACATTGGAAATAAGAAAAAATGAAGCAGGCGAGTATGGAGTTTGTGTTTTCGCGAATGGCACCGAGTGCGATGAATGGGAATTTTTTCGCGGAGAATGCAAGGTAGAAAGAGATAAATGTGTTGATTTATGCGGAGATCAAATATGTCAAGAAGTTGTTTGCAAGGAAATAGGGAGTCCTTGCGCGGAAACAAAAGAAACTTGTCCGGCAGATTGTAAAAAATAACTTTAAAAAATTAAAATAAAAAATATTATTTATGATTTATTTAGGGGCGGATCACGCCGGATTCAAATTAAAAGAAGAAATAAAAAAATATTTAAAAAATTCAGGTTTTAAATATCAAGATTTAGGTAATCAAATTTTTGATTCAGAGGATGATTATCCGGACTTTGCTTATCAAGTGGCGAAGAAAGTGGCTCAAGAAAAAAATTCCAAAGGAATTTTATTTTGCGGCACCGGTCAAGGAATGGCCTTGGCGGCCAATAAAGTAAAAGGAATCTATGCCATGCCGGCCTGGAATAAATTAACCGCCAAGCACGCGGCAGATCATAATCAAGCCAATATTTTAACTTTGGGCGGACACATTACTTCAACTAAATCGGCCAAAGAAATAATTAAAATTTGGTTAAAAACCAAACCGTTGAAAAATATAAAATATTCAAGAAGAATTAATAAAATAAAGAGTTTTGAAAATGAATTAAAATAATCCGAATCTGCGAATGTATCCGAATGCTACAAATAAATAAAAATTATGAGCAGCGTCATTGACGAGATAAAATCTAAATTGGATATTGTTGATGTTCTGTCCGAATATATCCAACTCAAACAGGCGGGCGCCAATTTCAGAGCGGTTTGTCCATTTCATCGCGAGAAGACGCCGTCATTTTTTATTTCTCCGGAAAGGCAAATTTGGCATTGCTTCGGGTGCGGCAAGGGAGGAGATATTTTTGGTTTTATCAGAGAAATAGAAGGGGTGGAATTTCCGGAAGCTTTGAGAATTTTGGCTCAGCGCGCCGGAGTTAAAATTGAAAAATATAATCAGGCCGAAGTCAGCCAAAAAACAAAATTACAGGATATTTGTTCCATTTCGGCAAAATTTTATCATAAAATTCTTTTGGAATCTTCCTCCGCGGAAAAAGCCCGTCAATATCTTAAAGAAAGGGAATTGGATCAAAAAACCATTGCCGAATTTCAATTGGGTTTTGCGCCGGAAAAAGGAAATTTGCTTTTGGAGTTTCTTTCAAAAAGAGGTTATAAGCCGGCCGAGATTGAAGCGTCAGGCATGATTATCAAGTCAACTCATCAATCTTCATATTATGATCGTTTTCGCAGTCGGATAATGTTTCCGATTTTTAATCTTTTCGGCCAAGTGGTCGGTTTCACGGGAAGAGTTATGCCCGCCTTCTCCGACCAGCTGGCGGATACGGCGGGCAGGCCCGTCGATGAACAAAAAGAAGTGGCAAAATATATCAATACGCCGGAAACTCAAATTTACAGCAAGAGCCGCGTTTTATACGGTTTGGATAAGGCCAAATTAGAAATTAAACTCCAAGATTTTGTTATTTTAGTTGAAGGGAATATGGACGTGATCGCTTGCCATCAATTCGGCACCAAAAATGTGGTTTGCACTTCGGGCACGGCTTTAACCTCGGAACAGATCAAGCTTTTAAAACGTTACACGCCAAATATAATTTTAGCTTTTGATGTTGATTTGGCCGGTCAAAATGCCACTCAAAGAGGCATAGATTTATTGCTTCAAGAAGATTTGAATGTTAAAATTCTTCATTTGTTATCCGGAAAAGATCCTGACGAATGTATCAGGAAAACACCGGAGATTTGGCAAAAAGCCATTAAAGAACCATTGCCGATTATGGAATATTATTTTTCTTCGGCCATTGCTCGCGTTAATCCGGATTCAAAAATTTTAAGTATTGAAAATAAAAAGCAAGTTTCACAAATTTTATTGCCTTTTATCGCCAAATTGGGCAGTCCGGTTGAACAAGGCCTCTGGGTAAAAAAACTCAGCAATGATTTGGATATTTCCGAAATTTCTTTACACGATGCTTTGAAAAAAATTAAATTGCCACAAAAAAATAAAGAAAAAGATAATTCGGAAGCCAATGAAAAACCATCAAGCGAAGAACAAGTAGGCGATATGCTGCTCGGCTTGATTTTAAAATATCCGGAAAAAGGAGAAATAGCGAGCAAATTGATTTTTGATATGTTCATTAGGCCCAGGGCTCAAACCCTTGCCAAAATCATAAAAGAATGTTATATTAAGAATAATAAAATTGAAGTTGATCAAATTAAGGAAGAATTCAAAGACAAAGATTCGGAATATATTGATTTTTTGTTTTTTTTGATTGAAAAGGAATTTGCCGGCCAAAAAGACAAAGAAATAGAAAAAGAATTCAATAATTTATTCCGCATTTTAAAAAAACGGCATTTGGAAAAAAGAAGAGAAAAAGTGATGCTGGAATTGAAAGAAGCGGAAAAAAATAAAGATAAAGAAATGGTTGAAAAAATTATCAGGGAAATTACGGAATTATCGCATGAAATAAATGTTTGCGACCATTCTTAAAGTTTAATTTTGATAAGACGAATAAAATTTAATAAAGTTCATGAAATTTAAAATAGTCAGTGATTATAAAGAAGCCAAAGAATTATGGCAGATGTTCAGTCCTAATCAATGCCTGTGGGATCTATGGGAAGTCAGGGATTGTTTTATCAGGGGTACGAATTATCCGTTATATTTTATCGTTGGTTACGAAGGAGATGAAATCTTGGGCATTTTGCCGTTATGGTATAATCCGGATCAAAAATATTATTCTTTCATCGGCGATGATTTGCCGGAAGAAAATAAATTATTTTTAAAAGATAAAAAGCTTTTGCCTGAATTTTTGAAACAATGTCCAGACAGGACTTATCTGGAATATCTTAATCAAGATGATAAGAATTTTTTCCCTTCTTTCAAAATTGTAGTTCATCCGGATGATTGTTATTATCACTTGAATTTGACAGGCTTTAATTCTTTTGAAGATTATTTGCAAAGCTTTGGTAAAAAACATCGCAAAAATCTTAAATACGATCTTAACGGTTTGTCGGTTCAAGGTTTTACCGCTGACTTGGAAAATAATTTTGAAGAAAATATTATTGATATTATTTCTCGTTATAATTTAGGGCGATTTAAAGATGATTCTTTTTTTGCCACTCCCAGTTTTAGCAAGAGTTTATTAAATTTAATTCTTTTGACTAAGGAAAAAGGGGAGCTGCACATGGTTGTTATTAAAAAATTAAATCAGATATACGGCGCGCAATTTGCCATTCTCCATAAGGGTGTTTATACTGTTATTATGGGCGGACATGATTCAAGTATAAAAAATTTAGGCAAATTATTGACAGTCGGTCATATCAAAAATGCCGTCAATTTGGGCATTCAAGAAATAGATTTTATGGCTGGCGGAGAGTGGAAACAATTATGGCAGATGTTCGGAAGCGACGTTTACGAATGGGATAATTCGACCGGCAATTAAGAAAAATAATATTTTGTTTTTTATTTTTAATTCCGTTAAGGCGGAAAAAAAATCAATGAAATCAAATCATAAACAAAAAATCAACAAGAAAAAATCAGTTAAAATAGTGAAGAAGGCTTCCAAAAAAGTTTATAATTCTGATCATCAAGATAATGCTTCGCGAATAAAATGGCCGGAACAAGAAGCTCAGGCATTAATCAATAAGGGCAGACAGAGAAGTTTTGTGACAGAAAAAGAACTTTTTTATACTTTTCCCCGCTGTGAGAAATATTTGAATGAATATGAAGACTTTTTGGATTATATGGAAAGAATGGGAATCAAAATCATTGAATCTCCGGAAGGATTTTTGGAAAAACCTCATAAAAAAGAAGAAAAGAAATCAGGAAAGGATGGGGGATTAATGTTTGATTTAAGCCAGCTTTCATCCGATTCAATTCAAATGTATTTAAAAGAAATTGGACGCGTTCCATTATTAACCCCGGGCGAAGAAGTGGAATATGCGAAGGCTAAAGATAAGGGGGATCATAAATCATCTCAAAAATTAATAGAAGCGAACTTGCGTTTGGTTGTCAGTATTGCCAAGAAATTTACCGGTTATGGACTAAGTTTTTTAGATTTGATTCAAGAAGGCAATATCGGTTTGTTCAAAGCCGTGGAGAAATATGATTGGAAAAGGGGTTATAAATTTTCCACTTATGCCACTTGGTGGATTAAACAAGCGGTCACTAGAGCTCTGGCGGATCAATCAAGAACAATCAGAATTCCAGTTCACGTGGTGGAAACTTTAAGCAAATTCCAACAAGCCACTCGCTGGTTGGCTCAGCAACTTGGACGTCAGCCGACTCCGGAAGAAGTGGCAAGCGAATTAAGCATTCCGATTGATGAGTCAAGATATTTAATGAAAATTTCTCAAGAAACGGTTTCGCTTGAAACCACAGTTGGCGACGACGAAGACAGCGACACGGAATTGGGAGATTTTATTGAAGATGTCAAAACTTTAACTCCGGATCGTTCCGCCGCCTTGAAATTATTAAGAGATTATATTAAAGAAATTGTCGTTGACTTGCCTCAGCGCGAAAGAAAAATTTTGGATATGCGTTTCGGTTTAACCGATGGCGCCGCCCATACCTTGGAAGAGGTGGGGCAAGTTTTCTGTGTTACTCGTGAAAGAATTCGTCAAATTGAATCTAAAGCATTGGAGCGAATGAGAGAATTCAAGGGTATTGAAAAAATTAAAGACTATTACTAATTTGCAGAGCAAATTAGTAACCAATAACAAAAGACGAATAACTAATAACCACCAATAACTATGTTTCGCTTTCAGAAATGGAATATTTATAATGAAACGAGAAAGTTAAGATTGGATATTAAAAGAAATTTATTACCAAAAATTTCATCTGCAGAAAAATATATTTTAATACCTCAAATTGAGAGAGCAATTAATTCAATTATTTTAAATATTGCCGAGGGTTCATATAGAAAGTCTGATAAAGATTTTGCTCATTTTCTTAATCAAGCGATAGCATCTCTTTATGAGGTTGTAGCCTGCCTTGATCTTATGTTGGATAGTTGTTATATTAATGAGGAAGATCATAGTAAATATTTGTTTCAATTAGAGAATATCGCTAGACAAATTAGCGCTTTTACTCGATCATTAAAGAAATAATATTTTGTTATTAGTTATTTGTTCTTTGTTATTTGTAAAATTGTTTTAGCAATTTTTATTCCGGCGTAGCTCAATGGTAGAGCAGCTGGCTGTCAAAAAAAGGCAGCCCTCCGAAGTAATTCGGGGTAGAAAAATAGGGTGAAATCGGGGAAACCCCACTGGGGCAATCCCGAGCCAAGCCTTAACCTATAAAGTTAAGGAAGGTGTAGAGACTATCCATTTATGGAGTAGCCGATCAACTTGTTGATGTAGGCGAAGCGCCCTATCCCGCACAGAATTTAATATTTTATTAAATTCTACGGGAATGATATAGTCCACGCTTAGAAGCAATTCTAGGATAAGTGTAACCAGCTTGTTGTGGGTTCGATTCCCTCCGCCGGAGCCAAATATTCTTGTGAAAGCGACCCGTCCCCGTCAGGGAATTGGTCAATAAAAATAAGGGTTTTAAAACCCTTATTTTTATATTTCAAAACCGTCCCAACCCCGGTAGGGAATAGGAATCGAACCCAACGTAAATACTGGGTTATATGATGATCAAAAATTCGAGTCCAGCTCCAGTCAAAGTCCTTGTTTTATTCAAATTTTGTGATAATATAAATTTATAATAGTCGTTATAGTTTTTACTTAATGATTTAATAAAATAAATATTATGAGCAACTATATTTTGCAAAATTTAAATTTTATTATCTTCTCGTCGGTTTTATTTTTAACAATTCTGTTTATTATCATTTTATTCTCAATATTCATAAAAATAATTCATAAAGATAATATATCCGTAAAATTTAATGAACTCCATTTAAAAATTAGAGAGGAAATTAAGTACGCAGTAACTCCTAAATTTATAAACGTGTCGGCCGAGGTGAATGAGATTACTGATCTTGCGGTTGAAATATGGCGCATTGAACAGCGTATCGCAAAATCCGCTTCAAGCTTATCAGAACAACAACTTATGGGATTAGATAATTCAGTTCAAAAATTGAAACGGTATCTTTCAAAATACGATATTGAAATCTTGGATTATAAAAATACAAAATATAACGACGGTCTTAATCTTGATATCCTGTCTATTGAAAAAAATTCTTCTTTACCTGAGCCAATCATAAAAGAAATAATCGAGCCAACTATTATGTGTAAGGGCCAGGTTGTTCGTAAAGCAAAAATTATTTTAATAAACAATCATTAATTTGTTAATATGGCTAATCAACAAAACATTTCAATAGGTATTGATCTTGGAACAACCAATTCGTCTGTTGCCATCAATAACAACGGTAACATCGAAATCATAAAAAGGGCGGGGGGCGTGGAATATACGCCGTCCGTTTTTGGCTTTAATAGAGATGAAAATAAAGTAGTTGGCCAAAAGGCTTATGAGAGTTTTTATAGATCTGCAGACGTAAAAAACTACAAACCGGAAGTAAAAAGATTGATGGGCTCTTCAGAGAAGTTTCACTTCGAGAGAGTAAATATAGACATGGGGCCGGAAGAAATATCTGCTGAAATCCTTCAGAGCCTAAAAGAGGACATTCTAAGAAAATATCCAAACTTTAATACTGTAGCCGCCGTAATTACGGTTCCAGCCGCTTTCTCTGTATTACAGTCGGAGGCAACTAAACGGGCTGGTAATCTTGCCGGATTTAAACACGTAGTTTTATTACAAGAACCTATCGCTGCGGCTGCTGCTTACGGCTCCACAAATATCAAGAATGAAAACTGGCTCATTTACGACTTTGGTGGTGGCACATTTGATGTTGCATTAATTGCTTCCAAAGACAGAGCGCTTTCAGTGCTTGGCCATAACGGTGACAATTTCCTTGGTGGTAAAAACTTTGATTTAGAGATTGTCGATAAAATAATAGTACCAAAAATCTTAGAGAAGTTTTCCGTCAAAAACTTCAACAGGAATAATGAAAAGTATATAAGTGCCTTCTCTCGATTAAAGTTCTCTGCAGAGACGGCTAAAATAGAACTCTCTGAATATAATAAAACCTCAATCGTGGTAGAAAATGTCGGGAAGGACGATGAGGATAAGGAGATTTTTCTCTCCATTAATTTTACGAGAAAAGAATTTGAAAATCTTATCAAACCAATGGTTGACCGCACTATCGAGCTTTCTAGGAAAACCCTGAAAGATGCCGGCATTAAGAGTGGTTCTGTTGCTAAAGTGATTCTCGTTGGTGGTCCGACTCAGATTCCATATATTCGAGAAAGAATAGAGAATGATCTCAAAATAACTGCTGATGCGTCTGTTGATCCTTTAACTGTCGTTGCGAGAGGTGCTTGCGTGTTTGGTATCGGCCAGAAGATTCCAAAGGAATTCCAAGAAAATGATGGTAAAAAACTCCGAGAAGGAACTCTTTCTATTGATCTAAATTACGATTCCGTTACTTCTGACACAGAGGCAACGATCGCGGGAATCATAGAAGACCTCAAAGATGCTAAGGATGAATATTATGTACAAATTCAATCTGACAGTGGCTTTTATAACGGTTCAAAGAAAAAACTAAAAGGCGGTAAATTTTTTGACACAGTTTCTGTCGAGCCGAATAAGTCTAATGTTTACTGGATTTATCTTTTTGACAAAGAAGGTAATTCTGTTCCAGTTGATCAAGATTCTTTTACCATTACTCAGGGTCAGACGATATCGGGTATACCCTTGTCCCATTCGGTAAAAATAGTTGTGGTTCAAAAGGATTATACGAGGAATGTGGCTTTTAATATTTGTGACCTAGTTTTTGATAAAGGGTCAATACTTCCTATTAAAAAAACTTTATATGTGTATAAAACATCAAGAAAGCTAAAGAAGGGCGAAGAGAATGATCTTGATATTATAGTGGTTGAAGGAGAATCCGATATGCCAGATCGTAATGGATTTTTATGCAAAGTGGGTATCCCTGGCAAGGATCTACCCCATGATCTTCCCGAAGGAACTCCGGTAGAAATAACTGTTGTGATGAATGAATCACAAGAAGTTTTTGTTACTGCTCATATTCCACTGATTGATTTTACTGTTAATGCTCGCTCCACTTTTCACAATGAGACAATTGATCTTAAGAATATCGAACAGGATTTAGAAATTCAAAAAGAAAGAGCAAAGGTTGTCTCTGAAAATTTGTCGCCCGATGAAAGAAAAACAATTGATAATGATATTCAATCCGCCCAAACGAGCGTTAATAATTCTTCCATAGACGAAGATGAAAAAATGAAAGCGAATAAACAAATTAAAGATATTAAGATTGCGTTGGATAAAATTGAAAAAGAAAAGGAAATGCCTCAACTGGTTAAGGAATTTAAAGATGGTATTCAAGATACACAATCGATCATCAATGACTACGCAGATGAAAAAGACAAAGATATAAACAATGATCAATTAAATAAGCTCATTAAAGAAGGAGAGAAAGCAATAGCCGATAATGATAAATCTCTTTTGATTCGGACCAATGAACAAATTAACGAACTTCGCTCAAAAGCCGTTTATTCTAACCCGGCCACATGGATTCATCAGTTTAAAAAAATTACTGATAGCAAGCCAGACTTTACTAATGAAAAAGAAGCAAAGTATTATATTGAAAAGGGCAAAAGAGCGATTGAACTTGGTGATGTCGATGAGATAAAACGTTGCGTCCGTAATTTGTCGCTGTTACTCCCGTCTGATGTACAAGAAAAAATAAAAGATAATCTTTCGGGCATTACCCGCTAAACCATATGTCATCTACACTCAAAAACAACGCATATCACATCCTTGGACTAGATACTTCTGCTAGTGAGAAAGATATTCTTAAACGCTCAAAGGAGATTATTAATCGTCTTAAGGCTGATGACACTCCTGACTACGATTTAGATATTGGATTGTTTAAAGATTTTCGGACAGAGGATGCAGTAAAAGATGCCCTGCAGCGACTCCAAGCTTCCAAGAAACGGATCAAAGAATATTTCTTTTGGTTTCAGATAGCAGATAGCGTCGATGAGCAGGTACTGGGTCTGTTTAAATTTAAAGATTACTTGAATGCCATTCGCACTTGGCAGAATGTGGCCGAAGGTCAAAGTACGAAAGCTTTCTCTTATAAGAAGAATCTTGCTATTTTGTATTGCCTTGTACTCTCTGCCGAGGATGATAAAGACTATCTAAGAAGTTCCTTAGTTGCATGGAAAGAACTTATAGACTCAGATAAATTTTGGACTTTTTTTTCTGAAGTCTACAAACTTCATGATGAACAAACTGCCAGCGAAGATATTATTTTTGATTTCAAAAAGCATGTAGTAAGTTATCTGGCCGATATTTATACGGATTTATATCAAACCCATAAAAATGTAGATTATATTAGTCAATTTCAAAAAGTTTTTTCAGTAAAAGGTGAGCGAATAGAAAAAAACGTTTTAGAACCAGCATACCAAATGATTAATAATGCCGTTGATGAACTTGAAAAAATGGAAGTGAGTAAGGATAGTATATTTGATAAAGAAGAGTCAGAAACAATCAAGAGGCTTATTACTACAATACAGAAGGAACTCAATCAACTGATTGATTTAAGACTCTATGACGATAGTCAGACCAAAATAATGCGGGATCGCTCGGCTAATGCCTTACGATCTATTGCTTTGGATTTACACAATAACTTAAGCGAGCTTGATAAATCTCGAGGACTTTTAGAGGTAGCAATTAAGTTCGCTGGTATGGAATCCTTGAAATACGAACTTCAAGGTCAACTCGAACAAATCCAAAAAAATATCAAAGACGATGCAGAAAATTCTCTTACCATAGACGTACCGGGCACGTTTGGGAGAGGTACGGTTATTTTTAAGAATAACTATCTTGAATACAATAACAAGAAAATATTCTATAAAGACGCGACAAGTATTTCTTATCATGCCCATTCGCAGTCAATAAACTTTATTCCGGCTTCACAATCGTTCAGTTACATGGTTGCTTCGCCAAATGAGACTATTTCATTCTCATTTGGAACTACCCTCTATATTGGTCACAAAACAATGCAAGAGGTGTGGGGAAAGTTGATTGGGCTTTCAGAGGGACTAATTGAGTCACATATTATAGAAAGTATGGTCGATCAAATTTTTGATCGCGATAAACCCATAACCATTGGTCGTATTGAATTCTCCAAACAAGGATATTCACAAACCAAATCCAAGCTATTTGGCAAGAGCGAGAAAGAGATAGTTTACTGGACGGATACTATTTACACCCCAAAGTTCAGTTCCGGAATGGTAGTTTTATGGAAAGATAAAAACGGAGTGAGTCAACAATTTACCACAATAGCGATGTCGACGCCAAATGCGGTTGTAATACCAGGGTTAGTTAAAGCATGCATTAATCGTCTATAAATACATGGAAAATGATAAAAAACATTTGGATATCGACCTTGAATTCCTTGATAAAAAGGAGCCGACTAGAGTTACACCGCCTAAGCTAGAATCTCCTAAGGGTAGCGAACCAAACTGGCGATATTACGATAAAGACAAGGCTAATGCTAATTCCGGCTCTGGTAAAAAATATAAATGGAAAAATATTTTAATAATAGGTGGCGTTGTTATATTCTTTGGCTGGGTTATTTTTTCAAATAGTAACTCAAAGAATGATACTAATACCGGAAGCTATACACCACCTAGTGTAAATCAAGTGTCGTCGAATAGTAATACGGTTGTGATAGGTGAATATAGATGTTTAAGTTATAACTACGATAGAGCAGTCGCACTTACTCCCAGTGAAAGTGAACAGCAAATAGATACCGCCAGAAATGACTTGGAATATAAAAGTAATGAGCTTGATCGTTTGAAAAATAAAATTGATAGTTCTTATGTGGATGAATACTCATCGCAATATGAGATTAATCAATACAATGAGACGGTGAACGATTATAATATTAAACTTACTTCATATAAGCGAGACGAGGCAAATTTTAATTCGCGGGTTGAAAGATATAATACCCAAATTGAAGCCCATAATAATTATTTAAGAAATAATTGCACACTTAATAGATAAAGTTATGACAACATTAACGAAACCAATTCTCTATAATGGATTCAAAGTCAAAGACGGGTTAACCGTCAAAAATCGCATTGAGCGAATTTTCTTTACCGAAGTATATGCGTTATCTGACGGATCTTTTTTATACTTATTTTTTAATCTTAAACCAAACGAGATATTTGATCGTCGCGAAAAATACGACCTTGTTAGAATAAAAAAAGAAGGAGAGGAATTACCTGGTGTTATTGTTAAGGATTATTCGAATCGTCAATTATTAACAGCTATTGAAGATCTAACTACGACAAAAGGTTTTGATTGTGTCGCTGGAATGGATAAATTAAAAACTTTTTTAATTAAAAAAGTTATTGAACCACTTCGAAATCCTGAAAAATTTAAGAAATACAGACTCTCAATTCCAAACGGTATTTTACTGTACGGACCACCCGGATGCGGAAAAACATTTATTGTCAACAAACTGGCAGAAGAATTGGGATACAACTTTGTTGAATTAAAACCCTCATCGGTTGCAGTTCCTTATGTTCACGGTGCTGTTAATAAGATTGCCGAACTTTTTGAAAGGGCAAAATTACAAGCACCGTCAATTGTATTTATTGATGATGCCGAAGCACTTATACCAAAAACAGAAGAGCTATCATTTAGTGCGGATATAAAAAAAGAAGAAATTAACCAATTTAAACTAGAACTAAATAATATTGGAGAGAAGAAAATTCTTGTTGTTTATGCAACAAACTGGCCAGAAATGATTGATTTAGCAATACTTAGAGGCGGAAGAACGGATTATAAGATATATGTTCCTGCGCCAGATTTTGATGCTAGAAAGGGACTATTTATAAATTTTCTTTCAGGAAGACCCTGTGGCAAAGAAATTGATATAGAAAAATTAGCAAAGATGACAAATAATTATGCGAGTACCGATATTGAACTTATAGTTAAAAATGCGGCTTACGTGGCATTAGAGTTGGAAAAAAATATTGATGAAAAAATGTTAATTAAATCAATAAACAAACTTAATTCATCAATTTCGCCAGAACAAATTCGACATTACGAACAACTTAGTGGTATGGAAAGGTGGTAGTTTTAGGTGATGACGCACCAATGAAATTGGTACTGGTATCTTTAGGGGAATTAGCATTATAACTTTTAAACAAATGAAGAACTGTCAATTTTGTAAAAATTCTATCACCGACAATAATGACATTTGTCCTTATTGTCGGCGGGTTTTGGTTGAAAGAATTTATTCTAATTCAAAACACACATCACACACTGTCAATCAAGGCGCAAAAATCTCGATTAATAGAAAATTAAAAAATTATTTTAAGCAACTAAGCAATAAATTTAAAAAAATAAAATGGAATAATTTTAAAAAATATATTCCAATTCTTGCTCTACTACTGTTAATTATTTTTATCAGCCTCCAAAAAGAAAAAAATAACACGCATACAACTTATAGTCATACTCCAGTTTCGGTTATTCCAAGCAACGAGAATTCATCGATTAAATTGAGTGATACTCCAGTGGCTCAAATCAAAGATCCCAAAAACTATATTTCATTGCCCAATGGCACACCTCTATCCAAAAATACTTATTATTTTAATGGATTGGGACAATTAAAAATAGACAATGGGACGAGCCTAGATGCTATAGCTAAACTAGTAGATATCACAACCAATAAATCGATTCTTACAGTATATATAAAAGCTAATAGTACTTATGATATTAATAAAATATTAGATGGCAATTATAAACTATTCTTTAATCTCGGAAATGATTGGAGCACAGAAGTTAAGGCGTTCGCCGTAAATTCTAGCTATGAAGTTTTTAAAGAAAATTTTGACTTTACTACATCAGAGTATAGAGAAGGCGATTATATACGCACACGATATATAACTTTTAGCGTAACATTAAATCCTGTAATTGGCGGACAAGCTAAAACAGAAGAAATTAACGCGGTAGAATTCGGTGGCTATTAAAAATAGATAAGAATAAAATAAGATAATACGGTTTACTTTAAAGAGGTGAGATAAAATCTCACCTCTTTAAATTGAATAAATACAAAAATCTGCTATAATGAAAACAAAGTTTAGAAAATAAATATGACAAAAATATATTTTACAAGATATTTTATAGAAACTCCTAACTCTGTTGGTAATCGTAGAAATATAGAATCAGGTAAGATTTTGGGGTTGAAATTTAAGCTAGGTAGTAATGAAATATCTTTCTATGATCATGATAAAGGTCTTTCTTCTGATTGTTATATTGAAGCAGACTCCTTGAACGATGCTGAGAATAAATCGAAGGTTTTTATAGAAAACATTTTAAACTTAATTGATCTCTCAATGTCATCTGCCTCAGCATCTCCCCAATTTATAACATCTTATAATGCTTCTTCTAATTTGCCCATCAGAGAATATAAGCAAATTTTATATGTTCCTATACGAGAAAGAAATATCGCAGTGATTGATCAAGATTTCTTCGGCAAATTATTTAACCTTCTTGATAAAAATAAAGACAAAAGAACGGAAATGGCTATATCTTGGTTAAGAAAGGGGTACCTTGAGCAAAAACATGTTGATAAATTTATTGCTTTTTGGACTGGATTAGAATCTATAAATGAGTTATTATGTGATTTATTTATTATTCCTCAGGAGGAAAGGAAATTAAAATGTAAAAAATGCGGTGAAGTCCTTCATCCAATTACAACCGGAATTAAAAAATTATTTATTGATGAGATAAAAATTAACGATAAAAAATTTGAAGATATAAGAAAAGCAAGGGGCAAACTTTTACATGGTGGTCCATTAGATAATATTTTTATTAATGAAATTAAAGAATATAATCCTATTGTTAAAAAAACTTTAATAGTGGGATTAGGTAAATTATTAGGGATGGAAGGAAAAGATATAGATAAAATAATTAAACAAAAATCTAATTTATATAATGAAACAATCAGATTTATTATTAAGGCGAATTTAGTAAATTTTGAACCGCCCAAAATTAACGAATTTGGCAAACAACCTAAAATAGATTTAATTGAGGAAAATTTATTAAATCGTATAATAGATAGCAAAGGAAAACTGAGTTTAAAATTAGAAACAACGTTAAAATTAAATGCCAATTTTAATAATATAACCTTTGAAGTATGGGGCGAGGATAATACTTGTATAAAAAGTATCAAGATTGATGATATCAAGAAAGTAACTGAATAAACAATAGAAAAATATATTAAGTAATATGACCATAGAAAATTCTTTAAAACATTTAGAATCTTTAAAAGAAAGTTACATCAAGATAACCAAGGAGATGCTACAAGCGAATAATGGTAATTTATACTCATTTGATTTGTTTATTCTTGGAATAATCAAGAGGTCTATTTTGTTGACAACGGGATTTTGTACATTAGTGCGACAGAATAATTTTTTAAGCGCAGCCCCGCTTATTCGATTACATCTAGACAATCTATTACAGATGCACGCGGCTTTTATTGTGAAAAATTCAGATGATTTTTCGTTTAAAAAGATAAAGGGAGAGCAAACAAATAATTTAAAAGACTTAAAGGGGAATAAAATGACGGATAATTACTTAGCAATGTCACTCTCAGAAATAAAAGAAACTTCGTGGGTTTTAAATTTATACAAAGAAACATCAAAATTTGTGCACATCAGTGATAAACATATTTTGAGTGTAGTAGAGAAATTAGATGAAGGCGGTGTTATTGATTTTGTTATTTCAGATAAACAAACAATCCCAGAGAAACACGCCACTGAAGCTGCACAAGCTATGATAAGTATTACTGAACAATTATTTCGGTATGTGTATGGATGGATACATGTAAAAAATAAAAAGTCATAAGTGTTTTATGGCTGACTGGCCAACAAAAAATAATTAAATAATTTAAGACATATGAATATACAAAAACCATTTTATAAGATGTTTAGGCCAAATAAACAGAAGGATGGATATTTTGGGGATTACGTTATTGATTATAGAAACATTTTGGATTGGAGTTCCCCGATTAGGGCCTTTAATTTAATAATTGAAGATTTTAAAAAAATTTGTGAATATATTGATCCAAGTGATGAGAATACTGCGGTTTATTCTCATAGATTATACGAAATATTTATTAGAACTTGCACGGAATTAGAGTCCAATATGAAGGCAATATTAAAGGCAAATGGATATGTAAAAACTGGGAGATGGTGGGATATGACTGATTACAAAAAGTTAGAACCTGTATTAAAATTATCTGATTATGAAGTGTTAATAAATTTTTGGAACAATGGTAGGGGAATGAGTGGTGGTTGCGTCCCTTTTAGAAATTGGGCACAGAGCAAGAGTGGTATACTAGTTTGGTATCAAGATTACAATAATGTAAAACACTCTAGGGAAGAAAACTTTCATTTAGCTTCTTTGGGTAATTTACTTGACTCAATCTGTGGGTTATTTATAATTTTGTTTTCTCAATATGGTGTTCAAATTTTTAATCCCTACCAAATTGTAAAGAGTTATGACGAAGATGATTTGGGTAAAATAATTTCTAAAGATTCCTTTATATTTAGTATCAAACCACCCGAATGGCGCGAAAACGAAAAATACGATTTTGATTGGGATATAATTAGAGCAGAGAAAAATCCTTTTCAGGAGTTTAAATCATTTTAAAAAAATAGTAAAATAAATTTATGATCGAAATATATTTTGATGGTGCTTGCGAGCCAGTAAATCCCGGTGGTACTGCAAGTTATGGTTATTTAATTAAGAGGGACAATCAAATTATTGAGCGCGGTTCAGGTATTATAGGCAAAGGAGAAGGAATGACAAACAATGTGGCCGAGTATTATGGTTTGATCGAAGGAATAAAAGCTCTTAAAAAATTAAGAATTGAAGAAAAGGTAATGATTTATGGTGATAGTAAAATGGTGTGTTGTATTGTTGCGAAAGAATGGGGATGGAAAAAGAAAAAGACGGTATGGATGCCCCATGAAACAGCTTTACATTTAAAAAAGTTACTTGATGAAGCCTTAAAATATTTAGAGGGTATGGATTATAATATTCAATGGGTGACGAGAGAGAAGAATCAAGAAGCTGATGATTTATCGAAAGAACCACTTATTAAAGCGGGTATTATTAAATCTATTTACCCTAAATATAATTTTACAAAGAAAATAGATAAAGAAAAGGAAAAGCATATCATTAAATCTAAAATTAAGAAAAAACCCCAAGAAGGGGATGCTTGTCCTAAAAATTGTGGTGGAATTCTTTATTGGGCAAACAGCAAAATGACCCCCAAAAAAATGCGGAGGATTTATCATTTTGAAAAATGGCTTAAGTGTAATAAATGTAGGACTGTTTTCTTTGATGAAAAATATAAAATTATTCATCAAAATGAAACTAAATCATTATTTTAGTACTTCTCTTATTTTGTTTATTTAAAACAATAGTGAGTAACGCGGTGGGGTAGACTAACTTCTCGGATTCAAATCCGGTATATAAACATATCCAGTTTGTCTTTGAATTATGGTTCTAACGTCCTCTACGATGCGGAGCCAAAAAAATAACCGCTTATTTAAGCGGTTATTTTTTTATATCCATCGTGGAAGTTAGAACTTGTTTTAAATTAGAAAAACAATTGATTGATAAAAAGTCAAATTATGATATAATAAAAAATAAGTGTACGGACAGCTGTCCTGCCTTACTAAATCAATTTTACAATACAGACCTTTACTGAACTGACTAAAAAATGTATTGGTATTTGTTCGTGGATAGAAAAGTATAATAATAGAATGAATAATCTAAAAAATGGATAATAACTTATTACAAAAATTAAAAGATTGGCGGAAAGCGAAAGCTGAGGCAGAAGGAGTCCCAGTTTTTAGAGTTTTTTCTAATGCTGTCATAGAAGCTATTGCTCAATTTAAACCAAAAGACAAAGAAGCTCTTTTCTTGATAAAAGGTATCCGTGATAGAAAATATAATAAATATGGTGAAGCTATATTGGCTTTAGTTAATGGAGGGCAAGAAGGGCCGGAATTTTTTGCGGATAATTTTATAAAAGACGAAGAAAGTAAGCCATTTTCAGTTAGTGACTATCTTAATTTTCTTAATAATCAATTGAGTAAAGATACAGCGCGAATTCAAGGAGAGATTAGTAGTTTAGATATAAGAGACAAAGTAGTTTACTTTTCTTTAAAAGATTCTAAAGATGAAAGTGTTATTAACTGCCTTATTTGGAAAAATGTTTACGAATTAAACGGAGTTGAATTTGAAGTAGGAATGGAGATTATATTAAGTGGTTGTCCAGATATCTATAAACCCAGTGGCCGTTTATCATTTAAAGCTTCGTCTGTAGAATTAGTTGGTGAAGGGGCATTAAAAATTGCATATGAAAAACTTAAAGCGAAATTACAAAAAGAAGGCTTATTTGATGAAGCAAGAAAGAAACCTATTCCTTTATATCCTAATAAGATTGGCTTAATTACTTCGAAAAGTGGTGCTGTGATAGCAGATTTTTCTACTAACATAGGAAGATTTGGATATAAAATATCTTTGATAGATTCAAGAGTTGAGGGTCAGTTGGCAACAGAAGAATTATTAAACTCTATAAAAACATTTAGAAATAAAGATATTGATGTTCTTGTTATTATTCGAGGTGGAGGTTCCATGGAATCTTTTTTACCATTTAATAATGAAGTTCTTATTAAAGAAATAGCGAGTTTCCCCGTCCCAGTTCTAGTTGGAATTGGACACGAAAAAGATGTTTCTCTTTTGGCATTGGCGTCTGATATGATGTTTTCTACACCCACAGCCGTTGCCAATTATCTAAATGAATCATGGGAGAAAGCAGAATCAGTAATAATCTTATCAGAACAAAAAGTCTTTAGAAAATTTCAAAATACAATTCAAGAAAATAAAGATTATATTAGAGACAGTTTGGATATAATGAAAAATACTTTCCAAAAAATATTTAATGATTTTTCAAAGGCCCAAGAATCATTAAAAATTGGCTTTAAATCAATTAAGGATCAGATGGTTGATATTGATAGAAGAATTAATGGAGTTCTTATACCAGTATTTAGAAAAATAAACTTTTCCATATCAGGCATTAGAAATAACATATCCGATTCCATTATAAAAGAAATTTTTGAAGGATTTATAGATGCTAAAAATAAAATTAAGGAATCACTAATATCATATCAAAAACAACTCATCAATAATAACCCTAAAAGACAATTAAAATTAGGATATAGTATCGTAACAAAAAATGGTCGAATTTTGAAAACAACCAGTCAAATACAAAAAGGAGATATTGTTAGCGTTGGATTAAGTGAGGGCGTATTTGATTCAGAGGTCAAAATTATTAAAAATAATTAATATAAAAATATGACAGATCCAAAAATTAATTTAAAAGAGTCATTAGGTAGGTTAAATAATATCGTTGAATGGTTTAATGAACAAGAAGAAGTAGATGTTGAAATTGGTTTAGAAAAAGTTAAAGAAGGAGCAGAGCTAATAAAAGTTTGCAGAAAAAGATTATCAGAAGTCGAAAATGAGTTTACGGAGATACAGAGAGAAATAGACAAAGAGTAATTTTTAAGTGGCAGAAAGAAATTGAGCAGGAGCTTGTGGAAATGTTCTAAAATAGGCAAATTATAAACTGAAATTTTATGAATAAACATACAACAACAATTATTCCTATTGAGCCATGGCTTTATCATTCGCCTAAACTAAAACTCAAAGGATCAATTATAGATATAGGATTAATATGTGAATCTTTAATTTATTATGAAAAAATATTTATTAATATAGATATCCTTTCTAAAAACTTTTTATTTAATGAAATTATAAAATGGTTTAAACAACAGGATGCATATAAAGATTTTTTACGACTTTTGGACGAGGGTATTATAAATTTTGTTTATCATTCTTTTTTTACATCTCCTATTTTTGATCCTAGAAATAATACTTATAGTATCTGGAATCTTGAGGACGAAGAATCAAAAGAAAAAGATATTTTTAATTCTAGAGTTTTATATAACGATGAATTGAATAAAATAATTAAAGGAAGAGAAAGACAACAACTATATAGAGTAATTGAAAATAAAGTCATTGAATTTAGGGCAGACAAATTCAAAGATGCAGTTGAAAATGCTAGAGCTGATTACGAAAAAGTAGATACTTGTAATATTATTGTTCAAAGTTTTGTTGATGAATTATATAAAGAATTTGATTTCGGAAAACCACCTGTTATAAGTAGTAAAATAAATAAAATGGGAGAAAAAATTAATATTTCCTGGAATATTAATTTTGATGAATTAAATAAAAAAACGAATAATAAATTTAAAATAAATCCAGGGATTCCACTTCATGGAATTGCTCATTGCAACAGGATAATTAAAACAGCGTCGCTTATAGAATCGGATATATGTTTGGGAGAAGTTATGAGCAGTTTAGTCAATAATAAATTATCTGAAATTAACTTAAAGAATAATGATAAAGTTTTGAATATTATTAAAGAATTAAATCAAGAAGTAGAATTTCCAGATATTAGGGGTTTGGTAAATAATAACTTAATAACCTTTAAGGATATTCTTGAAATCCGGAAAAAAGCATTGAAGTTTAGGAAATGGCTACAGTGTGAAGGAGAAAGAGATAGGGATGCAATAATTGCTTATCATAACGAGGTGGCAGAGGAAGCTAAATTAGAAAAATTTGGCAAAAGTATTTTATCGTTAACAGGTGTAGTGACAGGAGGATTAATAGGGACAATTGGTGGTCCTATTGGCGGAATAGCGGGAGCAACGATGGGGTATGGAGTAGATAAATTTATTTCTTTAATAAATCAAGAATGGAAGCCAATAGTTTTTGGAAAATGGCTAACAAAGTATTCTGATAAAATTCAAAAAACGAGACATCCATAATTTCCTTTTATATTGTCTCATTTTGTTTGTTTGAATCCGACCCGTCCCTGTCAGTAGAATCATTAGGCCGACCCTCAGGAACGCTTGCGTGGTCTAGATGCGAAAGCGTTCTGAAACCCGAGAGGGGAGCCAAAAAATAACCGCTTATTCAAGCGGTTATTTTTTTATACTCGTTGTGGAAATTAGAACTTTTTTAATGAAATTGACAAAAGTGAAAAAATATGCTATTCTAATAATAGATAAATAATCAATTAAAAGATTTTTTAAATAAAAATGATACATATGACGCTACAAAACAAAGTAAAAGATAACGAAGGTTCGGTGATGAAGGGCGGAGGAATTGTTGCTAAAAAAGAAGATGGCAAAATTTATATTCTGATGCTTTATCGCGGCAATCATGAAGACTGGTCATTTCCCAAGGGCCATACAGAACACGGCGAAACTGTTCAACAAACGGTTATTAGAGAAGTGGAGGAAGAAGGTGAAATAAAATCAGAAATTATCAAAGAAATTACTCCCTTTAAATATTTTAATACTAACAGCAATGAAGAAATTATTTGTTATATGTATTTATTAAGACCAATATCCGGCGAGATCAAACCGGAGTATAAAGGCGATAAGGTGGAATGGGTGCCATTGGCAGAAGTCGGGAAAAGAATCAGTTACGCAAACCTTAGGGATTATTTTAATAAAATCGTTGGAGAAGTGGTTGATTTAATTTAAATTTTTTATATGATTAAATTTCGTCCGCATTCCAAGGAGGAGATACCGTTTCGACTCAAATGGCTTAATGATAAAAAAGTCGTTAATTTTATTTTTGATAATTTTAAACAACCTACGACACTGGCAAAACAAAAGGTGTGGTTTAAAAATTACGAAAATAATCCTTGTAAGAATTTTTTTACGATTTTAAACGATGATAAACCTATTGGTTTTATGGGTTTATCAAAAATTGATACGAAAGAAAAAAGAGCAGAAGTTTTTATTTTAATCGGAGAAGGGGAATATCGTGGTAAGGGCGTAGGCAGAATTTCCATGAATTATCTTATTGATATTGCTTTTAAAAAATTGAAACTCAAACGTTTGATTTTAGAGGTTAATAAGCTGAATGATCCCGCCATTAATCTTTATCAGTCGCTTGGTTTTAAAAAAACAAAAGAAAAAGGCAAGGAGATTGAAATGATATTAAAAAAGTAGTATAATTAAAAAATATGAAAATTGCCATTTGTCAGTTAAACCCGACGATCGGGGATTTCAAAGGAAATCTAGCCAAAATGAAAAAAGCCTTGTCTCAAGCGAATAAAGAGAAGGCCGATTTGGCTGTTTTTTGCGAACTTTTTATAACCGGCTATCCGCCGCGCGATTTTTTAGAAAAAAAAGAGTTTATTGAAAAAGCCGAACAAGCCAATCAAGAGGTTATTATATTTTCCAAACAATATCCTCAATTAGGCATTCTTTTCGGCAATATCACGACTCGCAAGGCGAAGACCGGCAATCAGCTTTATAATTCGGCTATTTTGGTTCATGGCGGAAAAATAGTTTTTCAACAACATAAATCTTGCTTGCCAAGAAGAGATGTTTTTGACGAGCCGAGATATTTTGAACCGACCTCCGAAATAAAAATGTGCACTTTTAAAAAAGAAAGATTGGGTATTTCCATTTGCGCTGATATTTGGACCGGTCTGCAATGGTTGGAACAGGAATATTCATCAGAACCGTTGAAAGTATTGGCGAAAATGAAACCGTCTTTATTTTTAAATCTTTCCGCTTCGCCATTTTATGCCGGAAAAGAAAAAATCAGATTTAAAATTTTACACGACCAGGCGAAAAAATATAAACTTCCGATTTTTTACGTTAATCAAGTCGGAGGCAATGATGAATTGATTTTTGACGGTCGAAGTATGGTGGTTAATCAAAAAGGGGAGTTAGTTGATATTTGTCCGGCTTTTAAAGAAATTGTCAAAATTGTTGATACGACAAAATTTAATCAGACGATGGTTTACAAACCTGATTTGGAAATGGAAACTATTTATCAAGCTTTGATTTTAGGTCTTAGAGATTATGTCCAAAAAGTCGGTTATAAAAGCGTGATTCTCGGATTTTCCGGAGGAATAGATTCCAGTGTTACCGCCGCCTTGGCCGCGGAAGCTTTGGGTTCAAAAAACGTTTTTGGCGTGAGCATGCCTTCTTCCTATTCTTCGAAGGGCAGCAAAACAGACGCTCAAAAATTAGCGAAAAATTTAGGCGCTCATCTTGAAACAGTTGCTATTGCTAAAATTTATGATGCTTATTTAATTGCCTTGAAAAAACTTTTCGGGAAAAGCGACAAAGTGGTCGTGGCGCAAGAAAATATTCAAGCCAGAATTCGCGGAAATATTTTAATGGCTTATTCAAATAAAAATGGTTATTTGGTTCTTTCTACCGGAAATAAAAGTGAGTTGGCTGTCGGGTATTGCACTTTATATGGAGACATGAGTGGCGGACTGGGAGTCCTTTCCGATTTGCCGAAAAATAAAGTTTATGAATTGGCTCATTACATTAATCGAAATAAAGAAATAATTCCGAAAGAAGTTTTAGAAAAAAAACCTTCGCCGGAATTAAGACCGGATCAGTTAACCGAGAAAGATCTTATGCCTTATCAAATTTTAAATCCGATTATGGAATTTTATGTTGAAGAAAAACTTTCAACCAAAGATATTGTTAAAAAAGGATTTGACGAAAAAATAGTTAAATGGGTTATTCATAAAATTGACCGCAATGAATTCAAAAGAAGACAGGCGGCGCCCGGTTTAAAAGTAACCAATAAGGCCTTCGGTATGGGCCGTAGAATGCCGATCGCGGCTAAATTTGATTGATATATTATTTAAAATAGTGCGTAAAAACGAGCTTTTCGGCTCGTTTTTACTATAATGGATTTTGTCCACCAAAAGGGCTCTTGACCCCCTCACAAGGAAAATTATTGTCTTTTTTAAAAATTACGATTTAATTAAGTATAAACTTAAAATAAACATCTAATCTTAAGATATGTATATAAAAGAACAAAAGACAAGTAATTTTATAATTTTCCCCATGTGAGGGGGTTGACAAAAACCGAAAAATCTGATATTATAATATTAAATAATATCCGAGTTATAAAGATAACTTATGGATATTCCCTACACGAGGGTAACGTGGATAGAAGAAAGAAGGTCTTTACAAAAGACAAAAGGAGGAAAAGATGAAAAAAGTCTTTTCATTTTTGGCGATAGCTGCAATTCTTTGCAGCTCGATGGCTTATGGTACCTGGCCAATGTTCCAAAGAAATGCAAAACACGATGGAAGTGGACCAGCCGGACCGGAGACAAATAATGTCAGTTGGTCTTTAAATTTAGGGACCACCTGCGGATTATTTTCTTCACCGATCAGTGATTCGTTTAATGGTGATGAAAGAATATTTCTCGGCACCCAAAAGGGTGTGTATGAAATAAGTTCTCAGGGAGGTCTGATTCAAAAAATAGATACCGGTTATGGAACAGAAGTGTCAGTGGCTGTCCATGATAGTACGATTTTCTTTTGCTCTAAAGATTCTTTGATTAAAAAGAATCTGACAGACAGCACAAAGAATTGGTCATATTATTTGGGAGCCAACCCTTCGGCACCAACTATTTTCGGCGGAAATATTTATGTTTACGCCAATAATAAACTCTGGTGTTTTGTTGATACCGGACTTAGCTGGGTGACCGTAACTTTAGACAAAGGAAATGATAAAAGCGTTTCACCGGCAGTTGATGACAGTGGTAACATTTATGTTGCTACTCTCTCAAATCCGGCCGCTTATTATGATTTTCTTTTATATGTCTATAATCCAAACGGAACAATGAAATGGGGATATACAGCCTTAACAGGTGAACCAACGGGTGTTCATGGAACACCAACAATTGGTCCTCATGGTGAAGTTCTAGTTTGGACTTATCCAACACAGAGTTGGCCTTCAAGTCTGTACTGCATAAATGAATCAGGGAGACTTTGGCAAAAATCATCGCCGAAAATTCGTTATTCAAGTGTAGGAATATTTGGAGACACGATTATTTATTGCGGAGATAACGGAATTACGGCTTGTCTTTTGTCTGATGGTAGCACTGTTTGGAACTATGCTTTAGCAGGTCCGATCACAATTTCTTCCCCAGCCATTGGTGCTGATGGAACAATTTACGTCGGCAATGATGCAGGCAAAGTTTTGGCAGTTTCCAAAAATGGAACTTTGTTATGGGAATATGACACCAAACAAGGACCTCTTGGAAGCCCGTCTATCGGTCCCAATAAGACGCTCCGCATCAATTCTTTAAGCGGCATATTGTATGTTTTTAAACAAGCAGTAGGGGTCGCAGAAAAAGAAAAAATTGAAAAAATGGTAACAGTGTCTCCGACCGTTTCAGCCACTAACTTTGAAATTCAAGCTCCGGAAAGAGCTATAAAGAAAGTGTATGATATAGCCGGTAAACTGGTTAAAACCATAGGGAGCTCAAGTTGGGATGGGACAAACGAATTAAACAAGAAGTTATCGAACGGAATGTACTTTATTAACGTAAGCGTAGGTGGAGCTACGGTTACGAAGAAGATAATATTGATGAGATGATCTTATCAATCACAAGGCAGGTGTAAAATTACACCTGCCTTTTTTATTCTTTAGAAAGGACTATTAAAGAGTGGGGGAATAGCTTATCCACAGCAGAAGGATTGACCCCCTCACAAGGAAAATTATTGTCTTTCTTAAAAATTATTACCTCCTTAAATATAAGTCTCTTAATTAAAATAAAATCAGTATATATATAAAATAATAAGAAACAATCAATTTTTATTGCCAAGCGAGTGAGGGAAAAGAAAATTTATTTTCTTTTCCGAGCGAGTGCGGGCAACACAAGGTTAATATCTTTTATAATTTTCCACATGTGAGGGGGTTGACAAAATGTTAATTTTTGTTTTATCCCCAAAAAGGGGGCTTGACAAATTCTCATTTTTATGATATATTATATAAATAAATAAAAGGACAGACCTATAACATAGATTTAAAGCTCTTTATAGCAATAATGTAAAATCAAGAAAATATAATTTATTTCGCATAATTAATTTATTTTAAATGTTTATCATTATGAAAAATATGAAAAAGTTAAGTTTATTTCTCACAGTCTGTTTAGCAAGTTTTATTATCTTAGGCAATTCTCCATTGCCTGCTTTTGCATTAACTGAATTTAACACAGTGTATGTTTCTACAAACGTAGAAATAGGGGGTACTGTTTATCCTTATTTGGCAACTGTTTATGCCAGTGATGCAAGTTCTGTTAAAGTAATCGTGGAAGATCCAAGAGGAACTCAGTTTGAAAATGATTTATCTATGCATCAGGGAACAACATGGTTTGGTCCGATATCAATTTCACCTAATAATGAAGGAGGACTTTGGAAAGTGGCAAGAGTTGATATTGTAGATAATGGAGGCGCGTCTACTTCTTATTCCGAACAAACCGATCCGGGTATTTTTGCCATGTCCGGCACAACTTTTAATGTTTATAATTCACCCAAATATATTGATTCTTTTACTTTTGAAGGATTAAATCCAGCGGTTGCCGGTGTTATTAATGAAGAAACTCATAAAATTACCGCAACTGTACCTTCTGGCACGGATTTACTTACACTTGCGCCAACCGTCGTTTTTCACGGATCATCTATTAGTCCGATAAGCGGTACTGCTCAAGATTTTACCGATTCAGTTGCTAACCCGGTAATTTATACTGTGACTGCGGAAGATAATGCAACCAAGGATTATGAAGTCACTGTTAATGTGGCGGCTAGTACTGATAAAGCGATTACTTCTTTTACTATTCCAGGTCAGGTAGGCGATACAACTATAAATGAAGCTGATGAAAATAATTATACTATTAATTTAAATATGCCTCATGGCACGAAGGTAACTGCTCTCACCCCAACCGTTATTATTAAGGGTAATGAAGTTGAACCAAAATCGGGCATAACTCAAAATTTTGCTAATCCACGAGTTAAATATACAGTTACATCTGCGGTTGATTCCGGTGATACTCAAGATTATTTCGTTACCGTAAATGTTCTTAATAGAATTGATGATACACTACCATATCTTAATAATGACCAGAACAACCCTGATGGCGTGACAATTAATCCATCAATTATACATATAGGAAATTCTGTCACCGCAACTGTCAAAGCTCATGATGTGGGATCGGGTGTTGAATTTGCTAAAGTAACTATTGCCAGTCCGTCAGGAAATCAAACAGTTGAGTGCACCACTCAAGACTCAGAATTCTCTTGTGATTTATTAATTCCATTAAATGGCGAGCTTGGAATTTGGGAAGTAAAAAAACTTGATATTAAAGATTACGCGGGAAATATTGCGCATTTTAATTATCCAGAAGGTAATCCTTCCAAACTTCCTACATTCACTGTCACCAGTTCAGCCAAAGATATTACTTCTTTCAGTTTCCCGGAAGGCGTAGGTGCTATTACCGGAACTGATATTGCCGTGACTGTCCCATTTGGAACACTTCCTTTACTTACTCCGACAATTACGGTTTCCGAAGGAGCAACAGTCAGTCCTTGGAGTGGAATACTTCAAGATTTTACCGACCCGGTAACTTATACTGTTACTGCGGCCGATTCTTCCACAAAAGTTTATACTGTGACTGTAACTGTCGCAGCCAATCCAACCAAATCAATTACATCTTTTAATTTTAATGAATTAAATCCGGATGTTATTGGTGTTATTAATGAAAATAACCACACTGTCGCTTTAACTGTTCCTTTTGGAACAGACGTGACAATGTTGACACCAACCATTGCTATTACCGGATCATTTATTAATCCATTGAGCGGCATACCTCAAGATTTTACCAATCCGGTAACCTATACTGTCACTGCCACGGATATGACAACTCAAGATTATACTGTCACTGTTGCTGTGGCTCCTAGCCCGGCGAAAGCGATTACTGCTTTCAGTTTTGTGGCTCCGGAAGCCAATGGCGTTATCAACGAAGCCAATCACACTATTGCCGTTACTGTTCCTTTTGGAACTAACGTGACAATGTTGACACCAACCATTACTATTACCGGACAATCAGTTTGGCCGATAAGCGGCACTGCTCAAGATTTTTCAATTCCGGTTGATTATACTGTTACTGCGGCTGATATGACAATTCAAACTTATACTGTTACGGTTGTTGTCGCCGCCACCAGTTCTGAAAAAGAAATTACATCTTTCATTTTTAATGAATTAACTCCGGCAGCTGTTGGTGTTATTAACGGTGATGTTATCACAGTAATTGTTCCGTTTGGAACCAATGTGACAATGTTGACTCCAACCATTGCGCATACCGGATTATTTGTTAATCCATTCAGCGGTATAGCTCGTGATTTTACAACTCCGCAAACTTATACTGTCACGGCCGCGGATTTTTCACAAAGAGTTTATACTGTGAATGTTACTGTGGCTCTTAATCCGGCCAAAGCAATTACTGCTTTTACAATTCCTAACCAAGTAGGTACTACAACTATCAATGAAGCTACTCATAATATTCATTTGACTATGCCGTTTGGCGCAGACGTGACAATGCTTGTGCCGACCATCGTGCATACCGGATTATTTGTTAATCCATTAAGTGATACTGCTCAAGATTTCACCAGCCCGGTAACTTATACTGTTACTGCTGCTGATTCTTCTACTCAAGCTTACACGGTAACTGTTGCCGCAGCCACCAGTTCAGCTAAAGCAATTACTTCATTTATTATTTCTGATCAAGCAGCGGCTATTAACGAAACCGATCACACGATCACTTTAACCATGTCTTATGGCACGGTTGTGACCGCGCTCGTTCCGACTATCACGGTTTCTGCCGGAGCAACGGTTAATCCCGCTTCTGGCGTAGCTCAAAATTTTTCCAGCCCGGTAACTTATACTGTTACTGCTGCTGATAATTCCACTCAAACCTATACTGTTACCATAACTGTTAGAGGCGGCGGTGGAGGCGGAGGCGGCGGTGGAAGTTCTTATACTTACAGCTCTGCCAAGGCAATCACAGCTTTCAGTTTTGATGGATTAAAACCAATCGTAGGCACTATTAATGAAACAAATTATACAGTTCTTTTGGTTGCTCCTTATGGCACAGACGTAACTCATTTAGTGCCGACTATCACGGTTTCTGATAAAGCAAAAATTTCTCCAGTTTCAGGTGTTGCTCAAAATTTCACCAATCCTGTTGTTTACACAGTCACTGCCGAGAGCGGCGCAATGCAAACTTATACTGTGACCGTAGCCTTTACTCAAAATATTAAAACAGGTGATATTAACAAGGATGGAAAAGTTGATAAATATGACTTCTCAATATTGATGGCAAATTGGGGACAGACAGGTTTAAACATTTGCGATGTCAATACTGACAGCAAAGTCGATAAATATGATTTCTCATTATTAATGTTAAATTGGTCTCTATAAGAATAAATAAATAATTATAAATATGAAAAATATGAAAAATATAAAAATGAAAATTGTATTATTGACAACTGTCCTCTTATTGTCGGTTGCCGGTTTTATCGGAACAGCAGATGCTGCCAGTACTTTCTTGTACGTCTCTCCGACAAACGTCAGCAAAACTGCCGGAAGCGTATTTAACGCAACCGTAGGACTTAATAATGCCGGTGATAAGGTTTGCACCATTGAAGGTACTTTGGTTTTTAACAATTTAACTTGTCAGGGCATAACTCTTTCAAGTGGTTTGCAAGCGTTATCTTCTCCAAGTTGTTCAAGTCCTTATTTCTTAATCGGTATACCGAGTTGTACAGTGTCGGATAGAACATTAATGACTGTATCTGTTAAAGCGGAAAATGCCAAACCGTCTTCAATCAGTTTCAAAGGTGTTGATATTATCGGTGAAGGAACTTCAGTTTCTAATACTTCCGTAGCCGGAAATTATAATGTCGCTCCTGTTGTCAAACCGACTCCTGTTGCTCCGGCTCCTGTCGTGAAAGAAACTCCTAAAACAACTCCGAAAACTACAACTCCTTCAACAAAAAAAGAAACCACGCCTGCTCCTGTTGTAAATTCAGCCAAAGCTATTACTTCGTTTGACTTTGCAGCTTATGCGGTCGTAGGTGCTATTAATGAAGATACAAAAACAATCGTGGCCACCTTGCCCTATGGCACTGATGTCACCGCGCTTGTTCCAATGATTACTACAACCGGAAAATCAGTCAGCCCGGCTTCTGGCGCGGCTCAGGATTTCTCTGATCCGATCGCTTACACAGTCACGGCTGAAGATAAATCCACTCAAACTTATACTGTTGCCATAACCGTTGCCGCTAATCCGGCTAAAGCAATCACTGATTTCAGCTTTAAAGGTTTAGGCGCGGGTGTTATCAATGAAACAAATCATGTCATTACCGTAACCGTTCCTTTTGGAACCAAGGTTAACGCTCTTACTCCGACCATCGTTATTAACGGAGTGGCGGTCAGCCCGGCTTCCGGAATGACGCAAGATTTCACTCATTCAGTTATTTACACTGTTACCGCTGCCGACGATACAACTCAAGCTTATACTGTTACCGCAACTGTTGCTGCTAAAAAAGTTGCGAAATCAAGTTTGTTGGGTTCAATGGCAAATGTATTATCTCTCGGAACCGGTAAAGTGTGGTTAGGTGTAATAGTGACTTTGATCATACTCGGTGTTATTGGCTACTTCATTCTTAAAGGAAAAAAGAAAGTTAAGAAAGAAGTAAAACAAGAACCGTTGATAAAATAATTAAGTTTTAATTGAACCTCGGAAAGGCGGATGAGATTTTCATCCGCCTTTCATTTTGTTAAAAATATTTGACAAATTTTTAAAAATTTGCTAATCTATTAAATCAAGCATTGCAATTATATAATTTAAATTTTTTATGGCTGAAGAAGTAGTTTTGCGTTTTGATAAAGTTATTTTTGAATATGTCCATAAAAAGCCCGTGTTGAACGAGGCCAGTTTTAGCGTGCGAAAAGGCGCGAAAATAACTTTAATGGGTCAGAACGGATCGGGGAAAAGCACGATTTTTAATTTAATTAAAGGAGATATCAAACCGAAGGGCGGTCAAATATCGGTTTCTTTGGGTGCTACGGTAGGTATTGCCAGTCAAACTATCAACAGAAGTGATTTGGATTTAAGCATAGAAGATTATTTTTCCAAAGCTTTTTCCATTGTGCCGGCTGATTTGCGCAGTCAGATAGCCAAAGTTATGGATGCGGTTAATATGTCCATCGGCCCCGAAGAAAGCAGCGGAGCGATCAGTTTGAAGAGGCGAGTCGGCGATCTTTCCGGTGGCCAACAAGCTCGGTTATTATTGGCTTTTGCCATGATTAAAAATCCTGATATTTTATTATTGGACGAACCGACCAACAATTTGGACAAAGAAGGCATTGATCACTTGTTGGGATTTTTGATTATGTATCCGAAAACCGTGATTGTTATTTCTCATGACGCTGATTTTTTAAATTGTTTTACCGAGGGCGTAATTTATCTTGATATTTTTACGCATCAGACAGAAATGTATTTGGGAGATTATTATTCAGTGGTTGAGGAAATTTCAAAGCGAGTGGAAAGAGAACAAATGAAAAACGCTCAATTAAAAAAACAAATTCTTGATCGCAAAGAAAAAGTTAATTTTTTCGCCAATAAAGGTGGAAAGATGAGAAAATTGGCCAGCAAGCTTCGCGAAGAAACAGAAGAATTGGAAGAAAATATGGTTGATGTCAGAAAAGAAGACAGGGTCATCAGAAAATTTTCAATTCCGGTGCAGGAAGATTTAATCGGCAATATCGTGGAAATCAGATCTGTCAAAATTTTTAAAGATAATAAACTGGTTGTCAAAAAAGTTAAAAAAGATATTAATAAAAAAATTCATCTCTCGGTGGTCGGGCCGAATGGAATCGGCAAAAGCACTTTTTTGCGCTCGCTGGTTTCGGAAAAACACGAGGGTGTCAAAATCGCCGACGATATCAGAATCGGTTATTACAGCCAGGATTTCTCAAATCTTAATTTTCAGGAAACCGTACTTGATTCATTGAAAAATGTTGTGTTTGACAATTCGGATTCCCAACATTTGCGAACAGTGGCGGCCGGATTTCTTTTAACAGGGGATATTATGGATAATCTTATTTGCGAATTATCCGAAGGGCAAAAAGGACTTTTGACTTTTGCTCGGCTTGTTTTAATGCGGCCCGGTTTATTGATTTTGGACGAGCCGACCAATCACATTAATTTTCGTCATTTGCCTTTAATCGCCGAAGCAATTAATAATTTTCACGGACCTGTTATTTTGGTCAGCCATATGGAAAAATTTGTTGAATCATTGAAAATTAACGAAGAACTTGATCTAGGCAAATTATAAACAATAACCTTGTAAGGGGGTTGACCCCCTCACATAGTAAATTATAAAAATTACTGTCTTTCGTTTTTACATATACTGATTTTATTTTAATTAGACATCTATTTTAACTTTTGACCTATTAAATCGTAATTTTTAAGAAAGACAATAATTTCCTTGTGAGGGGGTTGACAAATATTATCAATAGTGTATACTTATATAGTTACAAAAGATGCGGAAACATAGTCGAGTTTTTCTGTATTAAAAATTATTAAAATTAAAATAAAAGTTTAAACGTATGAACGGAACTATTAAAACTCTTACGGATAGAGGATTTGGATTTATTTCTCGCGAAGGCGAAACAAAAGATCTATTTTTTCATTCCAAAAACTTGGTTGGCGTTACTTTTGCCGAATTAAAGGTTGGCGATGCCGTCACCTTTGAAGTCGAGCAGGGCGATAAAGGCCCAGCTGCCATCAATGTAGCACGCGCATAGTCGTCGTGAGCAAAAAAGACCACTTTCGTTTGAGAGCGGTCTTTTTGTTTTTAATTTTTTTATAAGGGTCCCGCCCTTAATATTTAAATTTTTTATTTATTTTTTTTCTTATCAACTTATTTGCTTATCAACTTATTAACTGAACACGGGGGTTGACATTTTTACTAAAATATGATATAATTTTTAACAGTAGTTTAAAATAAAAAATTAAAAATTAAAAAAGGGGAGGGGAAAATGGCAAAATGGAAATTTCCTTACTGGGGCATCATTGGTTGTTATATAGTCAGAATTGATGCAGAAAGCGATGATCTTGTTTTTCCTAAATATAAAGAAGGACAAGCAGCGCTGGAGCCAGTGAGTAAGTCGAACGAGATGTTTAAAGTATTAAAGTTTAAAACAGTAGAAGCGGCAATAAAAGCAATGGCTAAGATCAAAAATAAAACTGAAAAAGAAATTTTGAAAGAAGTACAGGATAATTTCCCTAGCATGGAAATTACTCTGAAAAAAAGAAGCTTTTTCTTTTTCTGGAAAAGGTAAAATAACAAAAACTGGGGCAGATTATTCCCCAGTTTTTTCTTTATTCGGAAATTATTGTTTTTTGTCAATAATAATTCCTCCGCCAAGAACCATATCTTTGTCGTAAAAAACAATTGATTGGCCCGGAGTAACCGCGAATTGCGGTTTTTTAAATTTTAAAACAGCGCTCTTGTTTGTTTTTGATAAAAATACGGCTTCGGCGAATTCGGCGCCGTATCTTATTTTGGTTCTGACTTTATTGGTTTTTATCAGTTTTAACGGAACGATCCAATTGATTTTTTTCACAAATGCTTTATCTGAAAAAGCGAGATTTCTCGGCCCCGCAACAATGATATTTTTTTTGACGTCTATTTTTAAAACATAATAAGGTTCTTTTAATCCGCCGATATGGAGATTTTTTCTCTGACCCAAAGTGTAATTTGATATTCCTTTGTGCTGTCCTAAAATATTTCCCTGCCAGTCAACTATTGATCCGATTTTTCCGGCCGGCAGTAAGACCGAATAATTGTCGCATTCAATGAAATTTTGGCTTTCGTCTTTTTCCGCGTAATCGGCAAACCCGTTTTTTTGAGCGAATTTTTTAATATCATCTTTTCTTTTTTCTCCAAGAGGAAAAAGAATTTTTTTCAATTGTTTTTGTTTTAATCGGTATAAAAAATAAGACTGGTCTTTGTTTTTATCAAGACCGGTCTTTAACAAATAAATATTATTTTTTTTATCAAAGCTTGTTCTGGCATAATGTCCGGTGGCGAAATAATCAAATTTTATTCCGCTGTTAATCGCTTTGTCTATCAATAATCCGAATTTTATTTTTGAATTGCACATCACGCACGGATTGGGAGTTTTTCCTTTTTGGTATTCTTCTTTGAAATAATCAATGACGCTTTTGTGATATTCTTTTCTGAGGTCTATTACGTAGTGGGGGATATTCATTATTCTGGCCGCTTTTTCCGCTTCGGCAATATCTTTAATTTCTCCCGGTCCGTAACACCCGCTTCGGTTGCCTTTAATCAGGGGATTATTATCCCAAATTTTCATTGTTAACCCGACAATGTCATATCCTTCATTTTTGAGCATCAAAGCGGCGATTGTGGAATCAACTCCACCACTCATTCCCACTGCGATTTTTGTTGTTTTTTTATTTTTCATTGAATTAATTTTAAATCTTTTTTTGATTATTGACAAGGTTCTAAAATATGATATATTTAAAATAAATATTTTAAAAAGGAGGAAAAAGTGAATCAAAATAGAATTAAAGCATTGACAAAAGTAGGAGGAATATTCGGACTCGGTATTGGAATTATGAATGGAATTGCATTTGGGTTTGGGTCCGGCGTTGGGGTTGGGATTGAATCGGGTCTTGTAAATGGAATCGTATTTGGGCTTATGATCGGATTTGTGGGTGGATTAGCAACTTTTTTATTATTAGGGTCTTTAACAAACAGGGCCCAATAATGAAAAATAAATTAAAAAGGCGGTGAAATAATTTTAGCCGCCTTTTTTATTTTTAATCAGTCGTCAATCATTGACAAAATTAGAAAATATGATATTATATGAAGAAAGGAGGAAAAAAATGGGAAAAAAGAAAAATTACTATTTCAAAATAAAGACTGTTGTAAACGGTTGTGATACAATTATTTTCCATATTGATACTAGGCCTCATCTCAAAGAGAAGGGAAAGTGTTTAACAGTAACTGCTCACGACAAAAAGGAGTCCATTTCTATATTAAAAGGAGAAACAGGAAAAGTACATGGAGGAATTATTAGTTTATAATTGTATCATAATGAGGCGCTAAAACCGCCTCATTATTTTATCTTGAAATTTTTGCGAAAATATGCCATAATGTATTTATGCCGGAAATAAATGACGAGCAACTGGTTAAAAAATATTTAAAAGGCGATGAAAAGTCGTTGGAAATTTTAATTCAACAATATCTCAAACCCGTCTATAACTTTATCTATCATTATGTAAATAGCGCTTCGGACGCCGAAGATATAACCCAAGAGGTATTTGTAAAAATGTGGAGAAATCTTAAAAAACCTGCCCTGAGCTTGTCGAAGGGGTTTGATCCTGAAAAAGGAAAGCTTAAAACTTGGCTTTTCAGTATTGCCAAAAATGCTTCGATTGATTTTCTTAGAAGAAAAAAAACATTGTCGTTTTCCGTATTCACAGATGAAAAAGGGGATAATATTATTACAGATACATTAAAAGATAGTTCTCTATTGCCTGATGAAATTTTTGAACAAAAAAATGCAACTCAATCTCTTTTTTCGGCTATAAAAAAACTTTCTCCGAAATATCGTTTAGTGCTTGATAAACATTATAATGACGATCTTACTTTTCGTGAAATCGCCCAATCTCTTAATGAACCGCTTCATACCATAAAAAGCCGATACAGACGCGCCCTGATTTCTCTTAAAAAATTTCTTGTTGAATCAATATAAATAAATTTTTTTTCAGAAGACAAAGGGATGCACCAAAATGCATCCCTTTGACGTATTATATAGTATGAATAATCAGGAAAAATTATTTAAACCCTCGGATGGTCTTTTTGACCAAATAATGTCTCGTATTCACGAGGAGCAAAAAATAATAATGGTTAAGCGCAGATTTGCGATATTTTTTGTCGGCTTGATCGGTTCTATGGCGGCTTTTATGCCTGCCTTTAAAATGATGCAAACTGGATTTAATGAATCCGGTTTTATTAATTTTTTCTCTTTATTTTTCACTGATATTGGAATGGTCATGACTTATTGGCGCAGTTTTGCCATGACGCTTTTAGGAACACTGCCCCTGATGAGCGTGGCCACTTTTCTGGTTATTGTTTTCATATTCCTCGAATCGCTCAAATTTTTAACGCAAGATATGAGAATTATTTTAAAGCACGCGCAAATATTTAATCATTAATATTAAATAATAATATGGATTTTAATAAAATTGATTTCAATAAATTTTTTCGATCAAAATCATTTAAGATCATTACTCTGATAATAATCGGAGTGATTGTTTTTTTACTTATTTTTAATCTTGGAATGATCATCGGGTTCAGAAAGGCTAATTTTTCTTACAAGTGGGGAGAAAATTATCATCAGAATTTTGCCGGTCCCCGCGGCGGTTTTTTCAGAGATTTCGGCGGCAGAGATTTTATAGAACCGCACGGAGTTTTTGGGCAAATTATTAAAATTGAAGACTCCACGCTTATTATCAAAAGTCCTGATAATGTGGAAAAAACTGTAATTGCCAAAGACGATACTGTAATTGAGCGTTTTAGAGAAACTATAAAATTAACCGATCTTAAAATTGATGATCAAATCGTGGTTATAGGCGAACCGAACACCAGCGGACAAATAGAGGCGAAATTTATCAGAATCATGCCTCAACCAAAAAAAGAAATGCCGATGGGAAAATTGCCTGATTTTCAAATGCCCGGCCGCCAGCGCTAAATTATATTAATTATTCTTTTATTATATTTATTATGCCAGGTAGTGGACTTTGACTTGTCCTCTCACAGCTAAAAAGTTTTATCTGGTATATATTTCGCGCATCTAACATATTGTTGAAGATTTAATTTGTTGATTTTTGGTCGGACAAAAAATCATAAGATAAACAAAGGTTTCCTAAAATAATTTAATTAATAATTTAAAACTTTGGTAATTTTACAAAAATTGTCAAAGTTCTACTACCTGGTATGAAGAAAAAAATTACATCAAAACAAAAATTTATTATCGCGCTGATTATTATTTTAATAGCCGGCGGAAGTTATTTTGTATATAAAAAAAATAAAAGCAACACAACTGAAATTCGTTATACATTAACCAAGGTTGAAAAGGGGACGTTGATTACTTCTGTTTCCGGAAGCGGACAAATTTCAGCCTCCAATCAAGTGGATATTAAAGCAAAAGCATCGGGCGACGTGGTTTATTTGGGAGTAAAATTAGGCCAAGAAGTTAAAAGCGGGACCTCTCTTGTCAGATTGGATCCCAGTGATGCTCAAATAAATGTACGGAACGCCGAGACAGCTCTTGAAACAGCCAAGCTTCAATTGGAGGATCTATTGGCTCCGGCAGACAAGCTTACAATGTTGCAAGCGGAAAATTCTCTTGTTCAAGCCAAGGACAGTTTGACTAAACTTAAATTTACTCAAGCGACTAATTATCAGAATGCTTTAGACGCTAAACAAAACGCCAAAGATGATCTTCAAAAAGCTTATGAGGATGGTTTTAATAATGTATCGAATACATTTCTTGAACTTCCGAACATTATAACCGGACTTCAAGATTTATTGTTTGGTTTTAATTTTTCAACAACTCAATACAATCTTGATTACTATACAAGTATTTCTCAATTATATGACGAAAAAGCGACGCAATACAGAGATGACACTTATACGAAATATCAATCTGCCCGCACAGCCTATGATAAAAATTTTTTGGATTACAAATCCGCGGACAGGTCTTCGGATAAAATCGTAATTGAATCACTGATCAGTGAAACCTACGAAACCACCCGAAGTATTGCTGAAGCGTTAAAAAGTGTCACTAATTTAATTCAATTTTATAAAGATAAATTAACCGAGCGCAGTTTAAGACCACAAACACTTGCCGATACTCATCTCTCCACTCTCAGCACTTATACCGGAAAAACAAACACATATCTTCTTAACCTTCTTTCAATCAAGAGTACTTTGCAAACAGACAAAGATACAATTATTGATAAAGAGAGAGATTTGAAAGAAATGGATCAAAATTATCCTCTTGATTTGACAGCCAGTGAAGAAAGTATAAAAGAAAAAGAACAAAAATTGGCCGATTTGAAAGCCGGTGCCACTGATCTTGATATTAGAAATCAAAAAATAACTATTCAGCAAAAGCAAGATGCTTTAACAAGCGCGAAACAAACTCTTGCGGATTATTATATTCAGGCCCCTTTTGACGGAGTGGTTGCAGAGTTAAATGTTAAAAACGGAGATTCAATTTCTTCCGGTGCCTCGGTTATTACCTTTATCACCAAGCAAAAAATGGCTGAGGTTACTCTTAACGAAGTTGATATTGCTAAAGTGAAAATAGGACAAAAAGTAACCATCACTTTTGACGCAATTGAAGATTTAAGTATCAGCGGTGAAGTGATAGAAACCGACGCAATCGGAACGGTTTCTCAAGGAGTGGTGACTTATAACGTAAAAATCGGATTTGACACTCAAGATGAACGTGTGAAATCAGGAATGAGTATGTCTGCGACAATAATTACGGATGTTAAACAAGACGTTTTATTAATTCCCAACTCCGCGGTAAAAACTTTGGGCGACACGTCTTACGTGGAAATATTTGATTCAACAATTAATCCAAAAAATTCAACGACAAATACTGCGACTGTTATTGTAAAAAATTCTCCCGCTCAGCAATCAATTCAGACCGGTTTGATAAATGATTCGTCCACGGAAATTATAAGCGGTCTTAAAGAAGGCGATTGGGTGGTCAGTGGGACCAGCAGCAGTTCTTCTGCCACGCAAACAAAAACAACCAATACAAGAAATTTATTTCAAATGGGAGGCGGCGGACCGCGCGATTAACATAATAAATAGAAATAGAATCATTAAAATATAATTATGATTGAATGTAAAAATATTTCAAAAATATATCAAGTCGGTGAATTCGAAACTGCTGCTTTGCAGAAAGTGTCATTTACCATTAATGATGGCGAATTCGTGGCGATTATGGGACCGTCCGGTTCAGGTAAATCAACTTTGATGCATATTTTGGGCGCGCTTGATACTCCGACCAGCGGTCAATATTTTTTAGACAATCATGATGTTTCCACTCTTTCTGATGATGAATTGGCGGATATCAGAAAAAATAAAATCGGTTTTATTTTTCAATCATTCAATCTTTTGCCGCGCGCGACGGTTTTGCGAAATGTCATGCTGCCGCTTATTTATTCAAACGTCCCCAAAGCGGAGCGCGAAATATTGGCGCGACAAGCTTTAAAAAATGCAGGATTGGATGAATCGCATTTTAATCATCTTTCCAATCAGCTTTCCGGTGGTCAAATGCAAAGAGTGGCCATTGCCCGCGCCTTGGTTAATAATCCGGCTTTAATTCTTGCCGACGAACCAACCGGAAATTTGGATACCAAAACCGGTGATATTGTTTTGGAGGCTTTTCAAAAATTAAATCAAGAACAGCATCGCACGATTATTTTAATTACGCATGAACGATATGTAGCTGAACACACGGACCGGATAATTTTTATCCGCGACGGCGCTATTGTGGAAGATTCAAAAAATAAAAACAGATTAACTATTAATCACGATCATTTATGAAAGTACAAGACTTATTTGAAGAAACATATTTTGCTTTGCTCGCCAATAAAGCGCGAACAGGTTTAACTGTTCTTGGCATTGTAATCGGTATCGGATCAGTGATTGCCATGATTTCACTCGGTCAAGGCGCGACAGGTTCCATAGAATCAAGTATTCAATCAATCGGTTCAAATTTAATTATCGTAATGCCAAGTTTTCAAAGAGGAGTCGGCACTCAAGTAAGCGCGGGTCGGGGATCTGCTCAAACGCTCAAGCCGGCGGACGCAGAAGCCATTCAAGAACAAATTACTCTTGTGAAAGCTGTTGCTCCTGAACTTTCAGGCCGCTATCAAATTACGACAAAAGGAAAAAACACCAATACTTCGGTTATCGGGACTACGGCCGCATATTCTTCGGTTCGCAATGTTGAAGTTGATATTGGTTCTTTTATTTCAGATCAAAATGTGCAGGGTTCATCAAAAGTGGCGGTTATCGGTCCAACGGTCAGAGATGATCTTTTTGGCGAAAATGTAAATCCGGTCGGACAAACGATTCGCATCAAAAAAATTGAATTTAAAGTTATCGGTCTTACCAAAACAAAAGGCGGAAGCGGTTTCAGCAATCAGGACGATCAGATTTATGTTCCTTTGTCCACGGCTCAGCGTTTCTTGGCCGGTAGCGAATATGTAAGTACAATCAGCGTGCAGGCAGTTGATCAAAAATCAATGACTGAATTGCAAAGTCAAATTACAACATTATTATTAAGCCGTCACAATATTTCAGATGCTGCCTTGGCTGATTTCAGTACTATGAATCAATCTGATATTGTGGAAAGCGCATCTTCAATAACTAAAACTTTAACCATGCTTTTGGCCGCGATTGCCGGAATTTCTTTGATTGTCGGCGGTATTGGTATTATGAATATGATGTTGACTAACGTTACTGAGCGAACAAGGGAAATCGGTTTGCGAAAAGCCATTGGTGCCAAAAGATCGGAGATTAATCTTCAATTTTTAACTGAGGCGGTGATGGTTACTTTCCTTGGAGGAGTTATCGGCGTTTTATTCGGCTGGCTTATTTCACTTGGCATTTCTCAATTTAGCAGTATTGCCACCAAGATGTCATTATCGTCAGTTTTGTTGGCCTTTGGCGTATCGGCCGCGATTGGAATTATATTCGGTTATTACCCGGCCCGCCGTGCTGCAGCCCTTAATCCTATTGAAGCACTGAGATACGAATAGAATAAGCTAATAAGTAAATAAGTTAATAAGCTAATAAGTAATTAAAAAATTATGAAAAAAATATTACCAATTATTATAATATTGGTTGTCGTAGTAGGCGGAGGAGCTTTTTTCGGAGGCATGAAATATGCTCAAAGTAAACAATTAAAAAATGGTAATTTTGGCAATCTCTCGGCAGCAGAACGGCAACAGCGTTTTCAACAAATGGGGAACGGTATGGCTCCAACTGGAAATAGACAAGGCGGTGTAAATTCTATCAGCGGAGAAATTATTTCTCAAGATGATAAAAGCATTACCGTCAAATTAAACGATGGCGGATCAAAAATTATTTTTTATTCCGACACGACTCAAGTTATGAAATTTTCTCAAGGATTAGCTGCTGATTTAAAAATAGGGGAGAATGTTATGGTGAATGGTTCTTCTAACTCAGACGGCAGTATTACCGCCAAATCAATTCAGCTAAGACCGGCTACACCGCCGGCTCAGCCGCAAATTCAAAAATAAAAGAGTTTCTATAATCAAAAAGCGTTGTTTTTAAACAACGCTTTTTGATTTGACAAAAACAAAAAAAATGTTATTATAAAATCAGTAAATAAAAAAGGAGGAAAAAATGAAATTATTTATCTGTGATGAGTGTCGCAGAGCAATAGTTTTAACCGGTGAATGGCAAAATTGTGGATGCGGAAAGGTTGGCGGTAAAAATGTTGAAAATGGCATAGAAATAATAATCGCTGTCAAAAATAAAGAAACCGCCAGAATATTGGATATACCGGAAAGTGTTGTAAGTGGAGGCGCCCAGGAAGGAAAAGTTTCAATTATTCCATGGGCCAGTAAGGCTATAATTTTCAAAAAAAACAAACAGAAGGCTTAAAAACCTTCTGTTTTTCTATATTTTAGGGGGTTGACCCCCTCACCAAACGTTGATATATGTATTAAACAAGAAGTCCATATTTGTTTATATTTAAAGTATTTTTATTTATATTAAATTTTAAATTTATGGATTTGATAAATATAAAACTGAGTGTTTATCAGCGTTATAGGTGAGGGGGTTGACAAAACGTTGATTTTGTGCTATATTTATACTATATAAAATGGATCTTTAAAAAAAACAAAGAAAAAAAGGGAGGAAAAATGGCAACAAAATTGAATGAGACGGAAAGAAGCGAATTTATAAGTAAACTTATTGATACGGTTCTACCGCAATGTAAGGATTTATCCATGAATCAATTATTAGGCGACGGGATTGTTGAGGGTCTAAAAGAAGGAATTGTGGAGTATTTGATGACTGAACAAAAAGAATATCTTTCGGAGTGGATTAATTCTAAGATGAAAATATATCGGGACGCAGGCATATCTGGAAAGATATCTGATCTATGGCTTGATCAGATAGAAAGTATCTTAGGGGTAATTGAAGGAGAAATTGTCAACAAAAGACCTGATGGAATTGTTATCAGAGGATTAGTCGTCGGAGATGATAATATCCCTTTGATTCCTCGTATTCCGGTAAGTCGGAAAAGTTTGGATGACCAAGTAGAGATACTTATGGATAAAAAAAACGGGAGCAATAATATTGATCCCGAAATGATAAAGGGGTTGTTTCAATCACCAAAATCATTTTGGATACTCGATATAGATTTAGGGGAAAAATTTAGGGGAAAGTCTCCTCAATTTGCCCTGAATGTGATCGCTACTGAACATCCAAAATTCGTACAGTATTTCAGGAAATTATCGTCTATGACTGACGAAACCGATAAGACCAATGAAGCTCAAGAAGAGAAAAAAGAAAATCAGCCATCCTTTGCGATAATGCCGAACAGAACAGGTCTTACGATTGAGGAGGTAATTTCTCTTGCTATCCAACAAGGTAACTTGGACTATGGTATGTATGCCATAGCTTCGGAAACAGTGGACGGAAAAATCCCATGTCTAAAATTAATTGATGGGGTCCCCACGCTTTTCGCGGTAGACAAGGACAATCAAGATGAAAATTGTCAGACTCCGTTTTGTGTTCGTTTGAGGTGATCTATATAAATAGCCAGGTTGGTAATCAACCTGGCTATCTTTTTTTAAATGGGATTGACAAATGACATTTTTTATGTTATTATAATAATATGAAAAAATATAAATTTATAATTATTTCAATTATTTTTTCTTTTATTTTAACCCCTTTGCAAGGGGCTCTTGCTGATTATCTTCCACCCAGAGGAGCGGCGCCGATTGAAACAGGCAGTTGGAAAACTGATTTTGGTTCCCAATCTGCCATTGATACCAAGCAAAGCACTGTTAAATGGGCGAAAAATAGCATTACATTGGCAAAAGAAGGCGACGGTTATATGTCTAATGGTGTTTTCTGGACCAATGAAATCAGTTTTAAGCAAGATATTCTTAATGTGACATTGGATGGTAATTTTGATCGTCCGACCGGAACCACTATTTTAGGTTTTGTCACTTTTGAAAATAGCGTTAGAGAATATCCTTTGAATCCTTTTGAGTGGGGAGATTTATATCAACCTGATGGCAGGGTCAGAAAAATGCGTTTAAGAATATTTCTAGCCAGCGATAATCCGGCTTTGACGCCGGTGGTTCATGAATTAAGGGTGAAGGTGGAGTTGGAAGATCGTTCCGACAGCGGACCGATTAATCGAGATAATACCAGAGTCTCGGATTTAAAAAAGATAAGAAATGTCGTTAATAATTTTTACAAAGATTTTATTATATATCCGGCTGTAAGTATATCTAATGATAATAAAGAAAACAAGGATTATCAATGGAAATTATTAAAAGATGTTTTGGATTCCGCATCGTTAACCTGGCATAAAAGTTATACCAATGGATTTGTCGCACAACCGAAAGTGTTAGGCAATGATTTTAAATATGGATATTTAACGGGGGATTCAGGCGCTTATTATTTGATGTGGACCAGATTAGAAGATGTAAATTCCAAACATTTTGCCGGATCTGATTCGTGGAAGGGCAGTATTTTGGGAGTAAATTGTACTCCGCCAATTTATTGTTTTTCATCAAAAGGTATTCCCGGTCAAACGGAAATAATTGCCAAAACTTTTGAAACCAATAAAAATAAAGCGAATAAAATCAAAGGCACGGTTTTTGCCAGAATTAAAAATGATCCGAAGGTTTGGTTTGTATTGAATAACCGCCGGTTTTGGATAAGAGATCCTAAAATTTTGGATAAACTTAACGCCACTTCAAAAGATGTGGTAATTAACTCAAATATCAGTAAAGTTCCTTTATTCAAATTTATCAGAGCCAAGGACGATAAAAAAATTTATTTAATTTCTGAATCGGGATTTAAAAGATATATACCTGATATTAAAGTTTTAAATTTCTACGGCCGCACGACCGAGGTTGTCACTTTGCCGAATGATATACTTAACGCTATTCCTGATAATTGTTTAATCAGAGCCAAGGGAGACACAAAAGTTTACTTTCTTGATCAGAAAATAATCAGATGGGTGACTTCGCCGGATGTCATTAAAAAATTGGGATTTACCACTTCAGATATAGTTAATATTGATACCAGAGAATTGAAATATTATACTGAAGCCAGTCCTATATTCTAATTTTTTATTTTTAGCAGAATACCTCGTGGTTTACTGCGAGGTATTTTATTAAATTTTTCATTTTGATTTTTACATTTTTAATTTTTTATGATCGATACTCATAGTCATCTCAATTTTAAAGTTTTTGATAATAATTATAAAGAAGTAATCAAAAGAAGTCTTGATAACGGCGTCCAGGCGATTATTAATATTGGCACTGATTTGGAGAGCAGTAAAAAAGTTGTGGCTATTGCCAATGAATTTCAGAATTGTTATGCCGCTGTCGGACTTCATCCGACTGATATTGAAAAAGAAAATTTTGATCCCAAAAAATATATTAATTTGGTTAATTTAAATCAAGATAAAATTAAAGCAATAGGGGAGACAGGACTTGATTATTATCACATAACGAATAATGCCGAGCGCGACAAACAAAAAGAAATTTTTAAAAAACATTTGGAATTGGCTCAAAAATTAAATTTGCCGATAATAATTCATTGTCGCGGCAGTAAAGAAAATCCAAAAGACGCCTATTTGGAAATATTGTCAATTCTTAGTTCTTTGTCGTTTATACCCCGAGGCGTGATTCATTGTTTCACGTCTGATTTGGAAATCGCTCAAAAATTTTTAAACCTTGGTTTTTATTTGGGATTTACCGGAGTTATTACTTTCAAGAATACGCATTCTCTTTTTGAAGTTGTTAAAAATGTTGATTTGAACAGAATATTAATTGAAACGGATTGTCCGTTCTTAGCACCCGAACCCCATCGGGGAGAACAAAATGAACCTTCTTATGTCCGTTTTGTAGCTGAAAAAATTGCCGAAATTAAAGAATTGTCATTGGAAGAAATCATAAAAATAACCACTCAAAACGCAATTAAATTATTTAATTTACCCCGCACCCAGAATTTATAATGCTCAGCATTTTTTAAAAATTTGTATAGAAAACATTATAGAGTATCTTTTTTTAGAGATACTTTATTTTTTTTAAGAGATATAGCTTCGCATTTAAAAAATAAATAAATTCTGGGTGCGGGGTTTAAAACAAGATTTAATAAAAAAAGAAGATTATTAATAATCTTCTTTTTTATATATTTTTTAAATTACTAACTCATTTTAGACGGCCGTCCGAAATGAGTTAGTAATTTAAAAAATAGATATTTGAGGCGAGTTTCGTAATACTCGTTGCCATTCGATATTTTTTGTGGTAAAATGTTAAACATGCCCGCCCAAATTTTTTATTTATCCATATTTCTGCATAATCAAGGGGCTGGGTAGAAATTATATTAAAAAAATTATTTAAATATTATAAATTTAGGCGGGTATGCCAGAAAACGAAATTATTTCTAAAATTATAGAAGAATTGAATCCTCGGCAAAAAGAGGCTGTTACTCATGTTAACGGCCCCTTAATTATAATTGCCGGAGCAGGTACGGGAAAAACCAGAGCCATTACTTATCGCATTGCTTGGTTGATTTTAAGCGGACAAGCAAAACCGGAAGAAATTTTGGCCGTTACTTTTACTGATAAAGCCACTCAAGAAATGGAAGAACGGGTGGATAAATTATTGCCTTATGGTTATGTTGATATTTGGATTTCCACTTTTCATTCTTTTTGCGAAAGAGTTTTGCGAGATTATGCCATAGAAATCGGCCTGCCTATTGATTTTAAATTGCTTGATACGGCCGGGCAGTGCTTTTTGGTCCAGAAAAATTTTGATCGTTTTGATTTGGATTATTATCGTCCGCTTGGCAACCCGACCAAATTTATTCGCGAACTGGTAAAACATTTCGGCCGGGCCAAAGATGAGGTTATTTCGCCGAAAGAATATTTGGAATATGCTCAAGGTTTGGAAATGGATAACGATAGATCAATGTCTGACAATTTGGTCAAAGGAGAGGCAGGCAGAATCAAAGAAGTGGCCAATGCTTATTACACTTATCAGCAATTATTATTGGATAACGGCGCTTTGGATTTTGGCGATTTGATTAATTACACCATTGAATTATTTTCAAAACGCCCGGAAATTTTGGAAAAATACCGCAAGAAATTCAAATATATTTTAGTGGATGAATTTCAGGACACCAATTGGGCGCAATATAAATTGCTTCAAATGCTTGCCCAACCGGAAAACCTGTCTGACCGGCAGGCAGGTAATATCACGGTCGTAACCGACGATAAACAGGCGATTTACCGATGGCGCGGCGCGGCTTATAATAACGTGTTTCAATTAAAAAAAGATTTTCCAAAATGCAAAATTGTTTTCTTGGATGAAAATTATCGTTCTCGGCAGGCGATTCTTGATTTGGCTTATAAATTTATTGAACAAAATTATCTTGAAGACAAAGATTCAGGCGTAAAATTCAAGGGCTTGTTAAGCAAAAATTTAAAATCAACCCGAAAAGGAGAAGCGGAAATCGCGCATATTCACGCCAAAACGCAGGAAGAGGAAGCAAAAGAAACAGTTAAAAAAATTATAGAACTAAGAAAATTAAACCCAAAAGCGAGTTGGAACGACTTCGCCATTTTGGTCAGAGCGAATAATCAGGCGGAAATTTTTTGCCAAACTTTGCGTTGGAATAATATTCCTTATCAATTTTTGGCCAGGACCGGATTATTTTCAAAACCGATTGTGATGGATATTTTGGCTTATTTGAAACTTCTTGATAATTATCACGAAAGTCCGGCTGTTTACCGCATTTTAACTTCGCCGATTTTTTTTGATGAACTTCCGAATCAAGATTTGATTAATTTGACTTATTGGGCAAATCGAAAAAATTGGTCAATTTATGAAGCCATTGCCAAAGTTTCAACTGTTCCGAATATTTCACCAAAAGGAATCGAAGAATTGAATAAAGTTTTGGTCTGGATTGAGAAACACACTCAGCTGGCAAAAAAAGAAAATGCCAGCAAAGTTATTTACGCTTTTTTGGAAGACACCGGTTATTTGAAACTTTTATCCGAATCGGCCGAAAAAGGCAATGAACAAAATATTGAAAATATTTTTTGGCTGCGGCAATTTTTCAATAAAGTTAAAAATTTTGAAGAAGTCAATTTGGATAAATCAATTTCCAATTTTATCCAGATGATTGATTTGATGCTGGATGCGGGGGACACGGGTGCGGTCGCGACTGAGGCCGAAGAGAGCGGTCCGGAAACAGTCAAAGTTATGACCATTCACGCCGCCAAAGGATTGGAATTTAATTGGGTTTTTGTCGTTAACTTGGTTGATCGCCGTTTTCCAACCACCGAACGGCACGAAGCCATTGAAATACCGCCGGCTCTGATTAAAGAAATTATTCCCGAAGGCGATATTCATTTTCAGGAAGAACGGCGTTTGTTTTATGTCGCCATGACCAGAGCCAAAGACGGATTATTTTTAACTTCTGCTGAAAATTACGGCGGCAAAACAGTTAAAAAGTTTTCCAGATTTTTACATGAATTGGGTTTGATTGATAAAAAATTTCCGCCCGAGCCGATTCCTTCTGTCAAAGATTTGCGCCAATTTTTGGCTCCGAAAGAAATAATGGTTTCATCAAAAAGTGATTATCAATTGCCGACCAAATTCAGTTTTACTCAGTTAATGGCTTTTGAAACTTGTCCGCTTCAATATAAATTCGCTCATATTTTAAAAATTCCCAGAAAAGGAAAAGGTAGTTTGGTTTTTGGCCAAAGCATTCACAACACACTTCAGAAATTTTTACAAAAGTATCTGGAATTAAAAGATGTGAAACAGGCGGAATTGTTTGTCACGTCCGGCAAAAAGAAATCAAAAAAAGAAATAACTTTCAAAGATTTAATTCAAATTTATAATGAATGTTGGATTGATGAATGGTATGAAGATAAAAATAATCAGGATGAATACAAAGAAAGAGGAAAAAAGATTTTGAAACTTTTCTACGATAATTTCATGAAAAATCCGCCAAAAATAAAATCATTGGAACTCCCGTTTAATTTTAAATTGGGGGAATACGCGTTGAAAGGAAAAATAGACCGAATTGACGAAGTTGAAGGCGGAATAGAAATCATTGATTATAAAACAGGCAATTTAAAAGAAAAACTGAATGCGAATGAAAAGTGGCAGCTTTTGATTTATCAATTGGCTCTTAGATCTTTATTTCGCGAACCGGCAGTGCGTTTGACTTATTACTATTTGGAAACAGGGGATAAGATTTCATTTTTAGGCGATGAAAAAGAACTTGAAGAAATTGAGGAAAAAATCAAAAAAATTATTAAAGAAATCAAGCAAAGCGAATTCCCGCCTAAAGCTACTAAGTGCCAATGGTGCGATTTTAAAGATATCTGTGAATACAAAGCTGTTTAAAATAAAAAATAGGCCCTGTTTCATTACAAAACAGAAGCCTATTTGGGATCTCATTATTCAATGGTTTCAATGTAGATAATATTGCTAAAATCAAAGTAATCTGATCCTACAAAGACTCCATATTTATCGACGGTTAATTTTCCTCTGTATTCCTTCATCTCAGGTTGAAATCCACTTTGACGTTTATTGTCTTTATTGGATCTAAGCATTACTTCCTTCCCATCGAAAGGCTTAAGCCATTTATGTGACTTTTTTTTAAGTTGTTCGTAAAGCCGCTCGGTAAGTTTTTTTTGAAGTTTTTCAACTTCAAAGGCAAGACCTATTTTCATTTTATTACCCTCCTTTTATTATAAATAATAGCACATTTTTTTGTTCTTGTCAAGAGATATTGGAGTGCTATAATAATGTTATTATTTTAAATTCTATATTCTCCGCCCAAGGCGGACCAGCCTCGGGCTGGTAACTTTTAAACTTATGACCCTAAAAAAATATCTCAATTTAATGACAATTCTAACCATTATTTGTTGGCTGGCTTGGGTGGCGGTAATTTTTTTTATCAATCCGAGAGGGCTGGGACTGGTTGGTTTTATTTTATTCTATTTCAGTTTATTTTTGGCTATTTTGGGCGCGGCCTCACTTCTTGGTTTTATTATCAGAACAAGATTGAATTTAAAACCGATTTTTGTTCAAGTGGAATTGGCTTTTCGCCAGGGGATTTGGCTGGGACTAGTGATTGTCTCCATGCTGATTTTGAAAGGGCTTGATCTTTTGCGTTGGTGGAATTTTTTATTTTTAGTTTTGTTCTTCGTTGTTTTGGAATTTTTCTTTTTATCTTCTCAAAGGAAATATAAGATTTAAAATAGTATGAAGTTAATTTATAATTGGCTTAAAAAAATTTTACAGAGTTTGAAATTGACACCCAGAAAATCGGTTAAAGGATTAGAAAAAGTTATTGCCGTGAAAATCATAGATATTAAACCGCATCCAAATGCCGACCGATTAAGAATTGTCACTGTGGATACGGGCGAGCAAAAAATGGAAATAGTTTGCGGCGCGCCAAATGTGGAAATAGGCCAAATGGTTCCTTTGGCTCTTAAAGGAGCGAAATTGCCTTGCGGCATTGAAATTAAAGAAAGCGTTATTCGGGGCGTCAAATCAGAAGCAATGCTTTGCGCCAAAGACGAATTAGGCTTGGGCCAGGATCATACCGGTATTTATATTTTGCCTCAGAAGGCGAAAATAGGCGAGAGAGTTGATAAATTTTTAAGATAAGTAAATAAAAAATATGCAAAGAAATATTATAATAAAAAACGAAAAAGAAAATACTTTAATTGAAGAAATTAATAAAAGAAGTGATATTAAAGCCGAAAGAATTAAAAGATTATTAAAGCTTCCGGATTTGACAAAAAAAGAAAATTCTCCTGTTAAAATTTTGGTTGATCAGATATTGAAGCTGCCCAGATTCAAAGATTTTGATTTGGTTGATTTTCCAAGAATTGTTACGGTTAAAGATAATTTTGACCTTTTAAACACCCCAAAAGACCACCCGAGCAGAAAAGAAACAGATACTTATTATGTTACAGATGAGTATGTTTTAAGAACGCAGATGACGGTCATGTGGTCTTTTTACTTGAAAGACCCCGAAGTTTTGAAAAAATTAGAAACAGATGGCCAAATAGAGGCTCTCTCAACAGGAATAGTTTTTCGCAAAGACGCAATTGATAGAAGCCATTATCCGGCATTTCATCAGATCGACGGATTGGGTATTTATAAAAAATCTCAAAAAATTATTACGGTGAAGGAGTTAAAGGATGTTCAAATTGATTTGGCAAAAGGTATTTTTGGTCCGGATATTGAATATAACTTTATTGTTGATTCTTTTCCTTTTACAACTCCGTCAGTTGAAATGGATATTAAATTTAACGGGGAGTGGATGGAAGTGAACGGAGCAGGCCTGGTGCATCCGCAAGTTTTAAAAAATTTTGGATTGGATCCGGAAATTTATAACGGTTGGGCTTTTGGATTTGGAGACAGACTAGCGATGATAAAAATGGGAATTCCTGATATCAGAATTTTGTGGTCAGATGATCCGAGAATCACCAGTCAATTTAAAGACATAAACAGCAAGTTTAAAGAAGTCAGCAAATATCCCGCAACCACAAGAGATATTTCATTTGTCATTGATAAAAATATAAATTTGAATAATTATTACGAAATTGTAAGAGATTTTGCCGAGAACTTGATTGAAGAAGTAAAATTTTTGGATAGCTACGAAAATGAAGAAAAATTCGGCAAGGATAAAAAAAGTTATACGTTCAGAATCGTGTATCGTTCACCGGAAAAAACTTTAACCAATGAGGAAATAAATAAAATACAAGATGAGATCAGACAGAAGACTGTACAAGATTTAAACGCAGTCTTGCGCTAATTTTTAAATTTTTAGTTTTTTAGATTTTTAAATTTATTATGTACGATATAGTTACAATTGGCGGAGCCATACGCGATATTATTTTTTACACCAACGAAGGATTAGTGGTTAATAATCCGAATCCTTTGTGTGAAAAATTAATCGCTTTTGAATTAGGGGCTAAAATCTATACTGATGAAGCATATTGGTCATGGGGCGGTGGAGCCGATAATACGGGCGTTGGCGTGGCTAAATTAGGGCTAAAAACAGCTATTATTGTCAGAGTCGGCGCTGATGGGGAAGGCGATGAGCTGGTGAAATATTTTAAAAAACAGGGCATAGAAACAAAATTTATTCAACGCGACAAAAATATCCGCACCGGTTTTTCGCTTGTTACGACTCTGAAAAATAAAAAAGCCCACACTATTTTTGTTTATCGCGGACCGGGCGAGAATCTTAATTCTTTGCCGAAAAATATTTCCGCAAAATGGATTTATATTTCTTCTTTAAGCGCCAAATATTGGGAAAAAATGCTGAATCAGATTTTAAAATATAAAGCGATTAAAGCCTGGAATCCTTCAATTGTTCAACTGAAGACCGGTTATTCAAAGTTGGCCAAGTTTTTGAAAAAAATTGATGTTTTGATTCTTAATGAAGACGAAGCGAGAGAATTGGTTTTATCAGCCCAAAAAACAAAAGATTTGTCAATTAAACATTTATTAAAAAGAATTTATCAGATGGGGCCGAAAATTGTCGCCATCACTGCCGGACCAAAAGGAGTTTTTGCTTATAACGGCGATAAATTTTATTCGCACAAAATCAAAAAAGCTAAAGTCATAAATACGGTTGGGGCGGGTGATGCTTTTTCTTCCGGTTTTATTGCCGGTTTGTTTTATGACAAAAATGATATTCAAAAAGCGCTTCATTGGGGAATTATAAACAGCGCTTCAGTGATTGCCAAGGTTGGCGCTCAGGAAGGATTATTAAATAAATCTCAAATTAATAAATAATATGATTATAGAAATTCCAGTTGAAGTTTCAGCCAGACATATTCATTTAAGCCGCGAACATTTGGACGCGCTTTTTGGCGTTGGTTATGAATTGAATAATTTAAAAGAACTTTCTCAAAAAGGGCAATTCGCCACCACGGAAACGATTACCATTCAAACAGAAAAAGATAAAATTGAAAAAGTGAGAATTTTAGGTCCGGTAAGAAAACAAACCCAGGTGGAAATTTCCAAGACTGATGCAAAGAAATTGGGTATTAATCCGCCCATCAGGCACTCCGGAGATTTAAGCAGTTCTGCCGGTTGCATGTTAATCGGGCCAAAAGGCACGGTTTTATTGAAAGAAGGAATTATTATCGCATGGCGGCATATTCACGCTACACCGAAATATATGCAAGATTATAATTTGGACAGCAGAAAATTTGTCTCGGTAAAAATCAGCACTCCTTCAAGAAGCGTTACTTTTAATCAAGTTTATCTCCATATTGACCCGAGCTTTACGCCGGTTTTATGTTTGGATACTGACGAAGCCAATGCAGCCGGAATTGAAGGACCGATTTCGGGAGAAGTTATTTTGGATTAAATTATGTCTAAAAAAATCGCAATCATAATTGTTTGTTATAACGGCCGGGAATATCTCCCGGATTTGTTAAATAGTTTGAAAAATCAAACTTTAAAACCGGCGGAAATTATTTTTGTTGATAATAATTCAAAAGATGATTCTGTTGATTATGTTCGGAAAAATTTTCCGGAAGTGATTTTAATTGAAAATAAAAAAAACTTGGGTTTTGCCCAAGCTAATAATCAGGGGATAAAAGAAGCTTTTACCCGCCAAAGTTTTTCTTCGGAAAATTTAGGCGGGCTAGATTTTATTTTTTTATTAAATCAGGATACGATTTGTGATAATAATTGTTTAGAAGAATTGGCCAGAGTGGCGGATAATGAAAATGCCAAAACTTTTGCTTTTCAGCCGCTTGTTCTTTGCTGGCCGGAAAAAGATAAAATTCAAACTTCCGGCGATAAATTTCATTTTTTGGGTTTTGGTTATTCCGGCGGTTACAAACTGCCAATCGCGAATAGTCAACTGCAATCCAGGGACATTACCTACGCTTCCGGAGCGGCAATGTTTATTAATACTCAGGCCTTAAAAGAAGTTGGCTTATTGGACGAAGATTTATTTATGTATCATGAAGACCTGGATCTTTGCTTAAGAGCGCGTTTCTTGGGTTATAATATATTTCTAGCGCCTCAATCTTTGGTTTATCACAAATATAGAGCCGGGGTTTCACCTCATCGCTGGTATTGGTCGGAGAGAAACAGGGGATTAACTTTGCTTAAATTTTATAAACTGCCGACTTTAATTTTGATTTTTTTACCTTGGTTATTTATGGAATTGGGAGTTTTGGGTTATAGTTTAATGAGCGGCTGGTTTTCTTTGAAAATAAAAAGTTATTTCAGCGCTCTGCGTCTTATTCCTAAAACCTTGGTTAAACGGGCAAAAGTTCAAAGAACCAGAAAAATCAGCGACCGACAATTTTCCAAATATCTGGAAGCGAAATTTAATTTTGCCGGATTTGAGCACCCATTATTGAAATATTTGGTTAATCCCATTTTCGGCTTATATTGGAAAATATTTAGAAAAATAATTTTTTGGTAGAAGAGGTAAATTTAAAAACGGTGTATAATTTTTTATACACCGTCTTTTTTATTACCATTTCATGTATGTATACTGAAATTTTATCCATCCCCAGGCTATCCCGAGGAGAGCAAGAAATAAAATCATCGCTTGCCACGCCGCGGGCATTCTATTTAGCCACTCTCTGATTTTTTTGAAAAAAGAACAAATCGATTGGAATTCTTGGATTAGAATTTTTATTGAACAGACTATTAATTCTAAAATTCCCAAGATTGCAAGGATAATAGAGAGAATAACCAGCATGACAGAATCGTATATTTTCCCGCCCAATTTTTTCATTATTTCCTCCTTTGTTATTGTCAACGCCAATATTTAATTTTAACCAAATCCAGCCAATAATTATTTTTTAAAAGTACAGAGAATATAATTATTTAGCCCTCATCTCCTAAGGGTATTTTTCTTAGACATTTTTTGACGTTTTTTATTAGCAACCAAATTTTATAAATAATCATTGCCATTCCTACTATTAGCCACATTATTGCCAAACTAGCCGGAATAAAAGGAAAGACAATAAAGATAAAAATTACTCCTACATTTGACAGCTTGGGCCATTTATATAATTTTTCCATTATTTCCTCCTATCTGCGCGGGCAGATTATTTAATTTCAATGAACTTATTTTTAGCTTTTATAAAAAATATTTTAGCGTATTTTTCGGTTTTTGTCAACCCCGTCTTAATTAACTTGACAAAAATCAAAAAATTTGTTATTTTTACTTTATATAAAGTTCATTAAATTAAAAGAAAAAAAAGGGGGGGGATCTATGGGAAAAAAGAAAGAAAATAAAATATCTCCGTTGGTGGTTAAGGAATTAGTAAAGAATAGAGAAGAGCTTTACGAAAAAATAAAGAAAGAATTAACACCGGTGATGCTGAAGGCAATTGGGTGCGCCGAGAAAGCTAAAGGATACAAGGATTATTGGGATCTTTTTAAGGAGTTGGGAATCATTTTTGACCTGAGAATGGACGATTACGAAAGGATAATCGCAGAACTAGAAAAGGAAGGGGCTATAAAAAAGGGTTGGGCGGCTTGTAGGGGCGGTTTCTTAACAATAAAAAATGATAAATAAAGATTAAATTAAATGGGAGCAAATATATTTGCTCCCATTTTTCTTTTCTCTCTGAGTCCCAGTACCCCTTTTTAATTTAAAATATCTAACATTTCCAATAATTCTTGTTTTATTTCATCCGGCGGTACGGTATTTCTGTCCGGATATTGCTGTTTCAAATCAAAAAGTTTTTGTTTCAAAATTTCCAGTTTTTCTTGAGCAGTATTATATTTTTCCAATCCAAGTTCATCTTCAACTTTTTTATCAGACATCATAATTTCAATCGCGAAAACCCGGCTGGTAAAACAGGCGAGCCATGAATTTACTGTTCTTTGAAATTCTTTTTCGATTCCTTCTGAGGATTTTGAAATAGTATTTTTGATTTCATTAATTCTGTTTTCAGAAGATTGTTTTTCAAAATTTTCCATATAATTTTTTTAAGAAATTGATGCGAGTCTCATAAGAATATTTTTGTCAATTATTGTATAAGCCCAAAGCGCGGCCGGCAGGGGAGGATCTTTCTGCATCATAGGAATTTCAGCGGAGCAGAGATAGGTTAAATTGCGTCTCATTTCGTTTTCGTCAACAGTATCAGGCAGATTAATAATTTCTTTAGTCGCCGAATAAAGGTCCGGGATGGTCCAGGCGTCTATAATTTTACCAATCGCCGGTTTATATTTATTTTTAAATTCTTCAAATTCTTTGGGATCCGAAGGAATTTGATCGAAAATAGAAGAATAACCCATGATAATTTGCTTATCGGATTTTTCCGGCGAAAAACTTTTTTCTCTAAATTGCTCGGTCATATTATTTTTTTGTTAAAACTAAAATTTCTTGGTTCATTGATTCGTTGCCTTGATTGTCTTGTTTGACAAAATCTTTCCAATCACCAAGAAAAATGTCAAAACCCGAAGATTCGGCAAGTTGTTTAATTTTTTCCGCAGAGTAAAAATATTTTACTGTTTCCGCTCCTTCCAAATAACCGGAATTAGGATCGCCCGACACTTTGAAAAATTTGACTGTAAAATTATCTCCGTCTTTTAATATCCTGATTTCATTGTCGGGAAATTGTTCGCCGTTATATAAAAAGCGTGCGTTTGTTGAATAACTTTTTAATTCCGGACTTGAACTGCCGATCGTGGCGATAAGCTTGCCGCCATTTTTTAATTTCAGCGCAAGCAGTTTGAATAATTCATTAAGATTATTTAGGTGATCAATTGTGTATTTCATCAAAGCCAGATCAAGTTTTTCATTCTCAAGGCCTTGTAAATATTCTAATATTTCGCTTTTGACAAACGATATAACTTCTTTTCGATTCTGATATTTTTCGTCAGAAATATATTTCCCCGCCAATTCAAGCATATATGGCGAAATGTCCACCCAATCAATATGGCCGCGCGGTTCTTTTAGTAACTTGTTGAAAAATTCATGATATCTGTCGGGATGCGCGCCTCCGCCCAATTCAGCAGCGTAAATCGGATCAGGTATATCTTTTATTTCCTGTATAATCGTTCGATCAACGATTTCCGCGACTTTGAAATTTTTATCGTTTTGCTCAAGCTCGGCGAATTTTTCGGCAATTTCCGGCGAGAAATACATTTCTAATCCTTTGTGATTATTGAAATGATTTTTTATTTTTTCTTGATCCATAAAAAATTATAATTTTTTTCCAAAAATATAACGGCCTTCAACTTGATTTTTTTCTAATACTTTGTCAAAAGGATATTTTTTCAGATCCTCGTCGGATAAAATTTGATAATTATTTTTTTTATAAAAATTTGTGGCCCAGACCGCCTTTTGGTCAGTTTCTAATACCAACACTAATGCGTTTAATTTTTTCGCGAATTCTTCTATTTTATTCAAGAAAATACTGCCAAAACCTTTCTTCTGATATTTGGGATCAATATATATCATACTTAACCATACGGTTTGGGGATTTTTTAAACGAAAAGATGAATATCCGATAATAGCGCCGTTCTCATTATAAGCGCACAAATATTCTCTACTTTTTTCTCCCTTTATTAAATTATCAATTGATTCGGAAGCGCAATCATATTCTTTGAATTCTTGCGGAGAAAAAATATTGAGATAAATTTGATCGGCATTATTTACCAAATTAACTATTTGAGGATATTCAGATTTTTGAGGTTTATCAAATTTTATCATATTAATTTTTTAAGAATGTTTTTCATTCATTTTATCCCAATCCCAATCTCTTTTCTTGTTTGAATTTATTTTTTTTAATATTGATTTCTCAACATCTATATTTAAAACACCGCAAAGATGCAGAATGCGCTGAACAGCATCGCCCAATTTTTCTTTAAGACCGTTTTTGCCGTTAATATTTTTATGGCGATAAGCCTCAAATGCTTCGGAAATTTCCGAATGAATTAAAGCGATTTTTTCCGCCACATTAATTTCTTTTGGTTTTACGCCAAATCCTTTTTGTTTGGCTTGCTTCATAATTAAGTCTGTTAATTGTTGTATTGTCATAAAAGTATTTTAATAAATTTTGTGCCAAATTATTGACTTTAGCTCTTAATTATAGTAAAATTATAGCATAATTAAGGCTTTCGTAAAGAATCTATGAATATCGCTCATATTGTTTCAACATTTCCTCCTTATTTCGGCGGAATGGGTAATACCTGTTATTCCCAGGTTAAAGAATTCGCAAAAAGGGGACATAATGTTTTAGTTTTAACGCCAAGATACGGAGGTAAGAAATTACCAGCTCAAAGTCCTGATTTTCGGGTTATTTATTTAAAACCGTTTTTAAAATTCGGAAATGCCGCCATGGTGCCGCAAGTTACTTGGCATCTGAAAGATTTTGACATTATTCATCTTCATTGGCCGTTTATCGGGGCTGAATTTATTATTTTCGCCAAACTTTGCGGTTTGATCAAGAAATCGTTGGTTGTTCAATATCAAATGGATTTGGTTGATCGCGGCTGGCGCGGAATATTTTTTAAACTTTACAGTTTAATTTTTATTCCTTTATTGGCCAGAGCGGCGGACAAAATTTTAGTTTCTTCGTTTGATTACGCCCATTATTCCCATATCAGACGATATGTTGATCGTTTTGAAAAAAAATTTATTGCCGTGCCGCTGGGAGTGGACACCAGCAAATTTTATCTTCAACCCAAAGACGAAGAATTATTGAAAAAATATAATTTGTCTTATCGCGAGAAAATTGTTTTATTTGTCGGCGGACTGGATCGGGCGCATTATTTCAAGGGGATTGATGTTTTAATCAAGGCCATCGCTGATATAAATTGCAAATTGATTATTGTCGGCGAAGGCGATTTGAAACCGAAATATCAAGCGCTGACCAATAATTTAAATATAAAAGAAAAAGTTATTTTTGCCGGCCATGTTTCAGATGAAGATTTGCCTAAATATTATAACTTGGCCGATGTTTGCGTTTTGCCGTCAATCGGCCGTTCCGAGGCATTTGGTTTGGTCTTGGTTGAAGCCATGGCTTGCGCCAAGCCGATTATTGTTTCCGATTTGCCCGGACCGAGAACCTTGGTTCAAAATAACGGCTTTAAAGTTAAAATTCGTGACGTTAATGATTTAAGGCAAAAAATATCTTTAATTTTGGAAGATCAAGTTTTAGCCAATCAACTCGGCGCTCAAAGTTTTAAATTGGTGAAAGAACAATATAATTGGCCGACCTCGGTTCAAAAATTAGAACAAATTTACCATGAAGAAATTGTTTTTAAAAATTAGAGAAGACAAAAATTTTGTTTTTACGTTAATTGCGATACTCTGCGCAGTCGGTTGGTTTTTAAATTTTCAGTTTTGGCACATTTCGGGATTTTATTTATTGTTTTCTGTTTTTTATTTTCTAATCAATTCCGTTTGGTTGGGGAAAATTTTAGCGCGTTTTGGTTTTGAAAAAGAGTTTCAATTTATTTTCGGATTATTTTTGTTGTTTTTTTTAATCGCTTTCGGCATGGCCGTGCCGATTGTTCTTTATAAAATAACGCCGATTTATTTGGCGTTATTATTGATTTTACTGACAATTATCATTTCTTTATCAAGCCGTTTGAAAAGAAAAGGGGAGGACGAAGAAATGGAAAAAGAATTGGTACTGGTTGAAAATAAAGAAAAAATTAAAATTCCAAAATTTGTTTATGGTTTATTCGGCCTTGCTTATATTTTTTGCTGGTTTTTACTTTTCAGGGCGAGAACAGGGGCTGATATCCGTTCGCCGTGGACAGTAATTCATCCTTTTTATCTTTATGGCTGGCTGTTCATAATTTTTGTCATCGGGCTTTTTATTTTTTCAAAATGCCGTTTAAAGACATTTTTATTTTTCATTATTTTAACTTCTTTGCTTTTGCATTCTTATTTGTTGATAACATATCAAACCGGTTTTGGCGGCGATAAATGGCGGCATCTTGGCGCTGAACAATGGCTGATGGACGGTCATATTTACACGCCGTCTCTCTTTGGCGAACAGATTTCTTACAAGCAATTGGGGCCGATAAAAATTCCCGAAGTTTTGATCGCGGGCAATAAAACTTCTTACGCCAATATGTGGGGGATAACAATCGCTCTTTCTTGGCTGACGAAAATTGATATTTTTTATATTGATCTTTTTTTGGGTTTATTGTTGTTCTCAATATTTTTGCCGTTTTTACTTTTGAAAATCGGCAGTTTATTCTCCAAAAAGAAAGAATTTTTGTGCTTGTTGGTTTTATCGCCGGTTTTATTTTTTCCTTTTCAAATTTACGGCAGTATTACTGTGCCGCAGGCTTTCGGCTTTCTGCCATTTTTATTTTCTCTGATTTTTCTTTTGGAATATTTCATGGATAAATTTTCTTTTCGCCAGCTGCTCAAAAGACTGGTTTTTTTAATTCCATTTTTATATTTTAATTACGTTCTTTATTTGGTTGTTTTCGTGGAAATATTTATTTTAGTATTTTTGCTTAAGAATTTTTATAAATTCAAACGCGGCAAAATGATTTGGCTGGCCCTGATTTTTATTTGTTTTTTGGCCTTAGTGTTTTTAATTCCCTTGCTTGATACGAATAATCAATATTCATCTTTTAAAAAGAATTTAACTTCAACTGATTTTAAAAGCGCTTTGATAAATTTTCCGATTAGAATTTTAACTTCAGACGCCATCTTTCCGCGTCTTTATCGGATGGAACAGGATAATTGGCTTTATTCACAGACGGGCGAATATCTTTCCAGGGCAACTCTGTTGAAGGCCTTGCCTTGGCATTTGATACTTACGCCGATAATTTTATTTTTAATAATTTTGGGAATTATTAATTATCGTAAATTATTTCAACCGAAAATCGGACATCTTTTTGTTTTAGTTTTGGTTATTTTTTTGCTGAACCAATTTATCAGTTCTTATTTCATGGAGGGCAATCATATTTTTTCCAAGCGATTGGTGATTTTAACTTCTTTCTTGATGATGATTCCGTTGGCATGGGGGATTTATTGTTTAACCGAATATTCCAAATCTGTTTTTTCGCGCAAAGTTATAATTTTTGCTTTGATAATTATAATCGGTTTAACCTCCACTACCGTTTATGCTTCCGGACCGAAGTCTCAAACCGTTTCTTCGGATGAATTGGCGGCCGCCAAATATGTTTGGGGAAAAATCAATTCAGGTGAATTGGCGAATAAACACTGCGTTTTAGCCAATACTTGGCCACTTTTGGCCTTAGAGGCGGCTTCGGGAAAACAAATCGTTACGGGCGGATTTCCTTATTATATTGAATATCGCCAGCCCGAAAGAGTTCAATTGTTTGACAACATGAATACTGCTCCGTCAATTCGTTATATTGAAAAAGCCATGGAAGTAACCGGCGCAAATCAGTGTTATTTTATGACTGAAGGAAGATGGATGTTGTTTAATCGCAAAGATCAAATTATTAATCAGCTTGATTCCATATTGGGTAATCATCAAAATATCGGACAGGTGATGATTTGGTTGTATCAGCCCAATATAGTCAATAGTTATTAGTTGGTGGTTTTAGTTTATGGTTTTCAGTTTAACACTTAACCGAACAACCATAACTATCAACCAAAAACTATAAACCATTAAATGGTTATATGAAAATTATTTTAAAAATTTATACTATTTTATTAATCATCGGCGTGCTTTTCTTTTTTGGTTGGCTGGTTTATAAAAATTTGGTAGTTACGGGAAAACTTTTTTTGGTCAATGATTTTTGCAATGAGTCTCAGGTTGTTTCCAATCTTTATCCGGAAAATAGGGTAGGGGGCGTGGAAAAAGAAAATGATATTTGTTCTCAGCGCATTTTTACCGAACCGGTTTATTTTAAAGTGAAAATTTCACGAACTTTTTCCAAAGCGAAAATTAAAGTTGTCTATGAAGATGAAGGACAATCGCTTGTTCAACTTGGCCTGATGAAAAGAAAAATAACTCCTCTTGATTGGCGATTTGATTTACAATCAACCGAAGATCAAATTATTAATCATATTTCAAAAGATAATTTGGAAGAGCAGAGCGCGGAATTTTCTGTCAGCTTGGACGATATCACGGATCATTCTCTGGAATTCATTATTTCCGTGCCCGGTTTGACTGACGGCCGCCATCAAATAAAAATCAGAAGAATAGAAGTTGAACTGAGCCGATCAACTCAAGATTGGAAAACTATTTTTGCGGACTTGAAAAATTATTTGCTTAGAAAAATAAATAAATTTTAAAATGAATATATTATTTAAAAAAATTGCCGGGATTGCTTATTATTTTTTGCGTAATACTTTTATAATCGTGGGTATATGTTTTTTGTTGCTTATAATTGCCGAAGATCTTCAGCCGGGTTTTTTCTCATTTTGGTTTGATATAAAAGGCCTGACTATCGGAGTAATAGCCAGCGGCATTTTGGCTCTGTTTTCTTCTAAATTTGTTAATCAATCTTAATTTTGACATTTTAAGGATAATAATTTATACTTATACTATTATGAATACCTTACTCATTGTTTTAATCGTAGTTTTTATCGGCGGATTCATCGGCCTGGCTGTTTTTTTGAACAAGCGTTTCGGAACAGGGAAGGGCGATCAGAGTTTTTTATTGATTCAAAACCAGATTAATGAATTGAATAAAACCATAGATAATAAGCTTGGCCAGTCAAATCAGATATTGCAGCAGCAATTCAGCCAAAGCGCTCAAATTATCAGAGAGGTTACTGAGCATTTGACCAAATTGGACGAGACCAATAAGCAGGTTATAAATTTTACCGAACAATTGCAGAGCCTGCAGGATATTTTAAAAAATCCGAAACAAAGAGGAATTCTCGGTGAATATTATTTGGAAACGCTTTTGAAAAATATTTTGCCGCCCGACACTTATAAAATGCAATATAAATTTTTGGACGGGGAAATTGTTGACGCAGTCGTATTTGTGGGAAATAAAATAATTCCGGTTGATTCAAAATTCAGTTTGGAAAATTATAATCGTATTATTGAAGAAAAAAATCAAGCGGAAAAAGATAAGCTGGAAAAACAATTTGTCAGTGATCTGAAACAAAGAGTCACGGAAACAGCGAAATATATTCGGCCGAACGAAAATACGATGGATTTCGCTTTTATGTTCATTCCTCACGAGGCGATTTATTATGATCTCTTGATTAATAAAATCGGCAGCATAACAGGGGATACAGAAAGTATTATTCAGCGGGCAGCCGGCAAATATCACGTGATTATTGTTTCACCGACGAGTTTTCTCGCTTATTTACAAACCGTCTTACAAGGTTTGAAAGCGCTTAAAATTGAGGAATCAATTAAAGAAATTATTAAAAATGTCGGCGATGTCGGCAAGCATCTTTTAAGTTATGAAGAATATATGAAAAAATTGGGCAATAATCTCGGAACGACAGTTGGCATGTATAATTCCGCATACAAAGAATTTAAAAAAATTGACAAAGATATAACGAAAATTGCCGGAGGAAAAAGCGGCGTTGACCCGCTTGAACTTGAAAAACCGAGTAATGAATAAAATATGAAAAATAAAAAATTTTTCGAAGCTATTGCTGTTTTAATCGGAACAATTGTCGGAGCGGGAATTTTTGGCTTGCCGTATGCTTTTAATAAATCGGGCTTTATGGTGGGCCTTTTTTATTTATTGATTTTAGGCGGAGTATTTTTAATAACCAGTTTTTGTTATGGTGAGATAGTCTTGCGCACCAAGGATCAATTGGAAATGTCAGGTTATACCGAACGTTATTTGGGCAAAAAGGGCAAGATTATAATGACTGTTTCTTTAATATTGGGAATCTATGCCGCCTTAGTGGCTTATATTATCGGCGTCGGTCAATTTTTACAAGCGATTTTAGGGCCGATTTTGGGGGGCAGTCAATTTTTTTGGTCTTTGATTTTTTGGGCTTGCGTCAGCTTGATTGTTTTAAAAGGTATCGGCATTGTCAGTAAAATGGAATTATTAATGACCGGCGGTCTTATTTTTATCGCTTTGTTTATTTTTATTTTCAGTTTTCCTTATATCCATCTTGATAATCTCAAAACATTTCATCCCGCGAATTTATTTTTTCCTTACGGCATAGTTTTATTCGCTTTGGGTGGAGCAACCGCTATTCCGACAATGCGCCGTTTGCTTAATGAAAAAACCAAATGGCTTAAACCAACGATATTTTTGGGTCATCTTATTCCGATTATCGTTTATATTATTTTTACTTTTGCCGTGATCGGAGTGTGCGGAAAAGATACTTCCGAAACTGCCATTCTCGGACTGGCTGCCAAAACAAGCAACTTAATACTTCTTGTCTGCGGAATTTTCGGCGTTTTAGCCATAAGCACTTCTTTCTTGTCTTTGAGTTATGTTTTAAAAGAAGTTTTCCAAAGAGATTATAAAATTCCCGTTTTATCAAGTTGGGGATTAACGGTTTTTATTCCGCTGATTTTATTTTTATTCGGATTAAACAGTTTTGTGAGTGTCATTGGTTTTTCCGGCGGCATTCTTTCAGGTATTCAAAGTATTATTTTAATAACAATTTTTTACAAAGCGAAAAAAATGGGCGACAGAACACCGGAATATAATTTTAATCTGGCTAAGCCCTTGGCTTGTCTCATTTGTTTGATGTTTGTCGGAGGAATTATTTATCAAATTATTTATCATTAATAAACGATATGGCCTTAATTTTAGTTTTAAATGCCGGCAGCACTTCTCTGAAATACAAATTATTTGATTATCAGACGCTTAAAGTTGTCAAAAAAGAATCTTTTGAAAATTTGCCGATCAGCGGTGACGCTCACTTAAGCGCTGTTGTTTCTGTTTTAAAACAAATCGGTAATTTAACCGATATTAAAATAGTTGGTCATCGAATAGTGCATGGCGGAACTGAATTTCAAAAGCCGACCTTGCTTGATGATAAAAATTTAAAAAATTTGGCCAATTACAGCAGTTTGGCTCCTCTTCATAATCCTTATAATTTAAAAGTGGCGCAATTGGCCAGGGTTTATTTAAATGACATACCGCACGTAGGGTGTTTTGACACCGGTTTTTTTATTGACTTGCCGCTGCAGGCCAAGCTGTATGCCATTCCGCTTGAATATTACAGAAAATATAATATTCAACGTTTCGGGTTTCATGGTATTTCTCATCAATACGTAGCCAACCAAGCGGCAAAAATTTTAAAAAAGAATTTGAATAAAATAAATTTAATCACTTGCCATTTGGGCGGGGGATGCAGCATGGCGGCGATTAAAAAAGGCAAGGCGGTTGATACCAGTATGGGTTTTACTCCGCTTGAAGGATTAGTGATGATGACACGTTCGGGTGATATTGATCCGGGTCTTATTAATTATTTTAATAAAGAATGCGGCTTATCTATGGATCAGGTAAACGATCTGTTAAATTATGAATCCGGAATGAAAGGTTTGTTTGGAACAAGTAATTTCAGAGAAATTTTAAAAGCCGCAAAAAAGGGAAACAAAAAGGCAAAATTGGCTTTTGAAATTTTTATTTATAGAATTCAAAAATATATCAGTTCTTATTTTGGAATTCTAGGCGGCGCTGACGCGATTGTTTTCACCGGAGCAATCGGCGCGGGAGATTCTTATACTCGAAAAAATATTTGCCAAGGATTAAAATTTATCAAGTCCGCAAAAATTTTAGCCATTGAAACCGATGAAGAATTGGCGATTGCCCAAGAGTGTCAAAAAATTCTAAAATAAAAATTTAGTTTAAAAAATAAAAAGACTCAATTTTTTGGGTCTTTTTTTGTTATTCAACCCTATCCTAATTTTGCGAATGAAAAATTTTAGGCGAGGCGCTGCGCCCAACAAGGAATGTCCCTATTCGGGACACGCGCCTCGCGAGAATTTTATAAAATTTATTTTTAAATTTTTATTTTTAAAAAGAAAATTTGGCAAAATTAGGACGGGGTTTCGCTCTTTTTAGTCGCTCAAAGTTATCCACAATCAGGTGGTTGCCTAGTGGGAGAAAATGGATTACAATTGATTCGTTGTGTAGGAAAGTGGATAAATGTGGGGATAAGCCAGTTTTTATGTGAATAACTAATAAATTTTGTCTCCGGACGTTAAGTCGGAGCTACAAAATTATTACCGAGCACTCAACACAGTTTATTTAAAATATTTCAAATATAATTATTATAACGAGTAATTCAGTAAAAATTTATAAATTATACTGAGTGCTCGGTACTCAAAATTATAGTTAAAAATTTTGCGTTTTGCGAACTTAAATTTTTAAATAATTTTTGTATGTTTATTGGTGAATACCATTATACAATAGATGAAAAAAATAGATTGGCCGTTCCGGTCAAATTTAGAGCAAGCATTTTAAAGGGAGCAGTAGTGACTCGCGGAATAGATGCTTGTCTTTTTTTATATCCTAAAAAAGAATGGGATAATTTAGCCGCTAAGTTGGCGGCAATGCCGATTAATAAATCCAAGACCAGAGCTTTTTCCAGATTAATGTTGGCTGGTGCGATGGAAGTGGAGCTTGATAAACAAGGAAGAATAAATTTACCTGATTATTTAAAACAATACGCGAGTATTAATAAAAAAATAGTTATTGCCGGACTTTATAATCGCTTGGAAATTTGGGATGAACAAGCTTGGGAAGAATATAAGAAAAAATCAGAAGAAGAAAGCACTGATATTGCCGAAGAGCTTGGGGGTTTAGGCGTGTAATATGGCACACACACCGGTACTTTTAAATGAAGTCATTGCATATCTGAATCCGCAAAAAAATAAAAATTTTATTGATTGCACGGTTGGCGGCGGGGGACATGCTTTAAAAATTTTATCTTTAACAAAACCTAATGGCAAGTTATTAGGTTTAGATTTGTCTCAAGAAGCAATTTTAAAACTTCAGCAAATAGAAGAACAGAGATTAATTTTAGTTTGCGACAATTTTGCTCATTTAAAAACAATTGTTGAACAGTATAATTTTGGTCCGATAAACGGTATTTTAATGGATTTGGGACTTTCGTCTGATCTTTTAGAGACAAGCGGAAGGGGATTCAGTTTTGCGAAAGACGAACCATTGGACATGAGATTCAGTCCGACTACTCAAGATTTCACCGCTCAAATGATTATCCGCCAATATCCAAAAGATAAATTAACGGAAATTTTCAGGAAATTCGGCGAGGAAAAATTTTCTCGTCAAATAGCAGAGGCGATAGTCAATATCAGAAAAAAAGAAAATATTACTTCAACTGTTCAATTGGCCGGTTTGATTGAAACAACTTTGGGAAGAAGGTTTCATATCAAAAGTTTGGCCAGAGTTTTTCAAGCTTTAAGGATTGAAGTCAATAATGAATTGGAAATTTTAGAACAAACATTAAATCAGGGGATGGAGATATTAAGTCCGGGAGGCAGATTGGCAGTGATCAGTTTTCATTCTTTAGAAGACAGGATTGTCAAATTATTTTTTAAAAAATTCAAGAAAGAGGGAATGGCGGAAATTATAACCAAGAAACCGCTTATTCCGACGGATGAAGAAATTAGAATCAACTCGCGCAGCAGAAGCGCCAAATTAAGAGTTGCAGAAAAAATATAATTATTATTTTATTTAAATTTTATGACTTCTTACAAAGTAATATCACAATCTAATTTAAGACAGGAGTCAGATAAATATTTTATTTTTAATGCTGTTGGGGCAGGTATTGTTTTGTTGATGGTAATTATTTCATTGACCCAAGTTAACGCCGGTATTTTTTACAGTTTAAAAATTAAACAAGCTAATTTTAGATTAACGACTTTAAGAACTGAGAATGAGCGTTTAGCCCAAGAAGTGTCTCAGCTAAATTCTCTTGCTAATATTGATCAAAACATTTCCGTTTTAGGCATGGTTAAAACTACTAAAATCAATTATCTTTCCCCAACAGAACAAACCCTTGCCAGACGTTAATTATTTAATGTTTAATAAGATATTATGCCCCGGCTCAAAATCTTGATAGTCGTTGTTTTTATTTGCGGATTTTTGATAATTGGCAGGCTTTTTGAGCTGCAGGTTTTGCGTCATGATTTCTATACCACTTCGGTTGAAAACAGGGGAGGGGTTAATGAAATAATTCCCGTTGAAAGAGGCAGAATCTTAATTGAAGACGGAGGCGAGACCTATCCGCTTGCCACAAATATTAATACTTATAATTTAATCGCTGTTCCGGCCAGAATTACCAATCCGGAAGAATGGCTGGAAAAAATGGCGCCTTATTTGAATTTCCATGATAATATTACCGGCGATCAAATAATTGAAGAAGGTGAAAAAACGGATGAATATAAAGCGATGATAGAGCGCCTTTCTCGCGAAAAAGATTTTTACGAATTATTAAAAAAAGAATTGACTATTAATGAAGTCAATGCCATTAAGAAGCTAAATTTAGAAGGTATTGATTTTGAAACAATTTCTAAAAGATATTGGCCGGAAAAAAATCTTTTCAGTCATGTAGTCGGTTTTGTTTCTCCATCAGACAATAAGCCAAGCGGTCAATATGGCATAGAAGAATTTTTTAATCAAGAATTAGAAGGCGTTCCTGGCCAAATGAAGGGTGAAAAAGCGCCGGGAGGATATTTAATCAGTTCTTCTTATCAAGAAATTAAAAAAGCGGAAAAAGGGGAAGATATAGTTTTAACTCTTGACCGATCTATACAATTTTTCGCTTGCCAGTTAATACAGCAAGCGGTAAAAGATTACGGCGCGGAAAGAGGTTCTATTATTGTTGAAGATCCTGAGAGCGGAAGAATATTGGCTTTATGCAATCAACCTGACTTTGATCCCAATCAATATTCAAAAATTAAAAATTTGGAAGTATTTAAAAATTCAGCCATTGATTATTCATATGAACCAGGTTCTATTTTTAAGGTGATCACCATGGCTGCCGCGCTTGATGCCGGAAAAGTTACTCCAGACACTTCGTACGTTGATACAGGATCTCTGACAATAGACGGACATGTTATTAAAAATGCCGCAGACAGAGTTTTTGGCAAAGCAACTATGACTAATGTTCTGGAAAGATCAATCAACACAGGAGCGGTATTTGCCGCCAAGGCCACGGGAAAAGAATCATTTAGAAATTATGTTAAGAAATTTGGTTTTGGCAGATTGACTGAAATAGAATTAAGCGGAGAGGCAAGCGGTAATATTGACAATTTGGAGCAGAAAGCGGAAATATATTTGGCCACCGCTTCATTTGGGCAAGGTATCAGTGTTACGCCGATTCAGATGATTAATGCCGTAGCTGCCATCGCCAATCAAGGTAAATTGATGAAACCTTATATTGTTGATAAAATTATTAAAAATGGTGAGACTATTCAGCGAGAACCGGTTTTTGTTCGCCAAGTTATTTCTTCATCAACCGCCGCTACTTTAACGTCAATGATGGTTTCAGTTTTGGAAAACGGCTGGCGAATAGGGGCGGGAGTGCCGGGATATTTTACGGCTGGCAAAACAGGAACTGCTCAAGTGGCCGGAACAAGCGGTAATTATTCTGAAAAAACCGTTCATTCTTTTATCGGATTTGCACCGGCAACCAATCCTAAATTCATAGCTTTGATAAAAATTGATAATCCGGCAACAGGGCATTTTGCCGATACGACAGCCGCGCCGACTTTCGGCAAGCTATCGGAATTTATTTTAAAATATTATAATATTCCACCGGACCGGCCAAATACAAAATAATCTTCAAGTTACAAGTAGTATTTAAATAGTTTTTGGTTATTGGTTTTTAGTTTTTAAACTGACAACCAGACAACCATAACCATTAACTAAAAATCATAAACCATTAATTAAATGAAAAAATTTATTCAAACATTATTAAAATTTTTTGCCAAACAGGCGATTATTAAATATAAACCGCTGATTATTGGTATTACCGGAAGCGTCGGCAAATCGTCCACCAAGGAGGCGATTTATCAAGTTCTTAAAAATCATTTTGTCTGCCGGCGAAATTTTAAAAATTATAATAATGAAATCGGCGTACCCTTAACAATTTTGGGTCAAGACGCGCCGGGTAAGAATTTAATCAGTTGGTTCAAAGTTTTTTTTAACAGCTTGGGAATAATTCTTTTTTTTCAAAAGTCTTATCCTAAAATTTTAATTTTGGAAATGGCCGCTGATCATCCGAGTGATATAAAATATTTAACCAAAATTGCGCCTTGCAATATCGGTGTTGTCACGGCTATCGGTTCTTCGCATTTGGAATTTTTCAAAAGCATAGAAAATGTGGCCAAGGAAAAACAAGAAATTATCAGTCATTTATTGCCAACTGGTTGGGCTATTTTAAATTCTGACGATGAGAGAGTAATATCGATGAAAAATAAAACAGAAGCTAAAATTTTAACTTATGGTTTGTCGGAAAAATCAGATGTTAAGGCTATAGAAATTATTTTAGATCAGGAGTGGGAGGACGGTAAATATAAAATTGAAGGATTAAGATTTAAGGTAAACTACAAGGGATCTATCGTACCGGTGTTTTTACCGAATATTATTGCTCGGTCTCAAGCTTATTCTGCTTTGGCGGCCATTGCGGTTGGTATTATTTTAGATCTTAATTTAATTGAAATATCTGAAGCTTTGAATGATTTTAGTCCCTTGCCCGGTCGGATGAAAGTGATAAAAGGCATTAATAATAGTTTGATTATTGATGATACGTATAATTCTTCTCCGGTTGCCGCTCAAAGCGCTTTAGAAACATTGGCTGAAATAAAAAAACAGCCGGATGCCAAGAAATGGGCTGTTTTGGGTGATATGTTGGAATTAGGCGCGGCAAGCCGCGGAGAGCATTTAAATTTAGGTAAAAATGTCGCTAAAGCAGGAATAGATTATTTGGTTTTTATTGGGAAAGAAGCTGAGACGGTTGTTGAAGCGGCTCAAGAAGCAGGATTAAATCAAGATCAAATTAAAATTTATCAAAATTCTGTTCTAGCCGGAGAGAGTATAAGTCAAGAAATTGAAGAAGGGGATATTGTTTTAATAAAAGGTTCTCGCGGCATACACATGGAGGAAATAGTGAAAAGGGTAGTGGCAAAAATCGGTGATATAGAATAAGTTGATAAGTAAATAAGCTAACTAAGTTAATAAGTCAAACTCTTTACCATATAAGTTTTTTCCAGTTTATAACCAAGTTTTCTGTAATATTCACGCACACCAACGCCGGCGATAACGGCGATTTTTTTATAACCTAATTTTTCGCTTATTTCTTCCGCCTCGCGCATTAATTTTTTCCCAAATCCCAAATGTTGGACGGCGACTGATTTTTTACTGATCGGAATAAGTTCGCCGTAAGTATGAACTTCGCGAATAATGGGATATGGTTTGGAAATTCTTAAACGTAAAAAAGCGGCTAATTTATTCGTTTTGAAATTTTCACAAGAAAGAAAAATTTCTTTTCCGCCGGAAGCAGAATATTCTCTGATCTTCATTTTTAAATTTTTAGCTTCAAATTTTGAATCCTTGATTTCTCTGCAACGGATACATTGGCATTCTTTGCCTAATTTTTTTAAATTTTTATCCAATACTTCGCGCAGATTTGAAATTTTACTTCCGCCCCTGATTTGCCAAGACGGGATATCTCTGATAACCCGATTAATTCTTACGTAATGCGGCACCAGTAATTTCATTTTAACTATAAGATCGATCAATTGGCGATTGGAATAAGGTTTATATTTTTTTTGTTTCCAGATTTTGTATAATTTGGAATTTCTGGTAACCACGCACGGATAGATTTTTAGCATATCAGGCCTGAAATTCGGATCATCAAATATTCTTTTAAACATTGCCAAATCTTTTTTTACTGAAGAACCGTATAGTCCGGGCATAATGTGATAACAAATTTTAAATCCGGCGTCTTTTAGAAGCTTAGTGGCTTCAATTATTCTTTGAACATTATGTCCGCGTTGATTTTTTTTCAAGATTTTATCATCAATCGCCTGAACGCCGATTTCTACTCTGGTACAGCCTAATTCTCTCATTTGAATAATTTCTTTGGGATTGATAAAATCAGGTCTTGTTTCAAGCGTTAGGCCAATGATTCTATGATGCGCCCTTTCATTTACTTTTTGAGCAATGGCCAGATTCTTGCTTGTTCGGCCATTGGCGCCGTCAAAACAACGTTTAATAAACCAATATTGATATTTTTTAGGCAAATAGCTCCAAGTGCCGCCGATAACGATTAATTCAATTTTATCAGTCGGATGTCCGTTTTGTTCCAGGACTTCAATTCTTTTTTTAACTTGCTGATAAGGATTATATTTTAAGGTTAAAGCCCGTTCAACCGCGGGTTCGCCGGCCAAATAACTTTTTGGGATATTTTTTTCCGTTGGGCAATAAATGCATTTTCCCGGGCAAGGCCAAGGCTTGGTTAAAACGGCCACTACAGCCACGCCGGAAAGGCTGCGCACCGGTCTTTTTTTTAGTTGTTTTTCCAGATAAAAACTTTTTTTAATTTTTTTGAGCAATCTTAATTTTTTGTAAGTATTTAAAATATCAATATTGCCGACAGGCGAGATTGATATTTCATTGCTTAATTTTTGTTTTAATTTCAAAAAATCCTCGCCTGAAGCGATTGGTTTTTGAGCAAGCTGTTTGACTAATAAATTGATTTTAGATTTATTATTCATAAGATTTTAAATACGAATCCTTACAAATCTAATAGATTACAAATTTTTACGAATAATTATTAAATTTGTAATTATTTGTAAAAATAAATTTGTAGTGATTAGCATTTAATTATTATATTTATTATAGATTTTTTTATGAAATTTGTAAATCCCGCATCTTGACAAAAGTTAAAAATTTGCTATTATAATATAAAAGGGGGTAAAAATGATCGTATTATTAATTGCTATTTGTACCAGCGTTGGTCCGAGTGATTCAACATTCAATAATTTTTTGAATGTCTTGCAGGACCATCCAAGATGTTTAAAGCAGGAAGAAGGTTGGTATTATCAAGACTTTTGGATTGAGGGGATGATACCAGACATAAAGTCAGTCGTAGTTACTGTCGGAACAGACCCTATCAGAAAGGGAGAAGAGATAGAGGTGACGGGTCCGTTAATTATGTATTGTAATGAAGTATTGGGAGACGGAGAAATAAGAATGGAATGCTTTCAAGATAGTAATATGGATGGGAAAGTAGATAAGTATGGTTTCTGCGAAGATGATCTTTGGCCGGTGCCGAAGAATAATACAAGCATCCAAAAGCGGTTTGATAAAGAAATTAAATGGATAACCGAATGGATTAAAATATACGAAAGATAAACAAACAAAAACAAGGGATGGTCTAAAAAGACCATCCCCCAATTTTATCTACTTGACAAAAGCTAAAAAATGTGTTATTGTATAAATATAATAATTTAACAATTTTGTTCGTTAAATTGGCAGTGACCGGTAAGTACAGGAGTACAACTCGGAAGGGTGACTGGTGAACCGAGTGGGTTCGATTCCCACCACTGCCACCAAAAAAATAATAAAAAAAGGAGGAGATAATGAAAAGGATAGTGGGAATTTTTTTGGCAATAGTAGGGTTTGTACTTTTGGGTTATTGTAGCTGGATGGCAAACGAGATGTATACTTTTAGTTTTAAAGTGGGCGTTCTTGCTGGGATAGGGGCAGTAGTCGGGTTGGGAATGATGGCGACGGGTATGTTTACTGCAATTATGAATATGTGGCCTTGGCAAAAGTGAGATTTATAAATAAAAAGGGTAATTCTACGGAATTTACCCTTTTTTAATTGGTTAAAAGTGATAAAATAGAAGGGCTTTGTCTATAAATTTCAATCCGCCAACTTGGGCGGAGCAGAAATTTTAGCAACAAAACCTTTACCAAGCACTCAGCACTATTTTAACTACTTAAAGAGTAAATTTATAAGTGGGTTGAATTATATATAAATTAATAAGTAAAATAATACTGAGTGCTCGGTACGCAAAATTATAGTTAAAAATTTTGCGTTATAAATAACTTAAATTTTTAAATAATTTTGGTACATGAAGTTAGAAAAAGCCAAACAAATTTTAGAAAATTCCAAAGATGCCTATAATGAGTCGGCTCAAGAATTTTCCGCTTCCAGGGCTCGTTATTGGCAGGAAATGGAGTCTTTTTTGGAATACGTTAAAGACGGGGACAAGGTTTTGGATTTGGGCTGCGGAAACGGCAGGTTATTGGGATTATTGAAAGATAAAAATATTCAATATACCGGACTTGATAAATGCGAACCATTGATTAATGTTGCCAAGCAAAGATTTAATCAGCACCGATTTATTGTCGGCGATATTATAGATTTACCGTTTCAAAGCGAGCAGTTTGATGTTATTTTCGCCATTGCGTCTTTGCATCATATTCCTTCAGAAGAGCTTCGTTTGAAAGTTTTAAAAGATTGTTATCAATTGCTTAAAAAAGATGGATATTTAATTTGTACGGTTTGGAATTTGTGGCAGCCGAAATTGATTTTTAAATATAAACTTTGGCCAGCGATTTTTAATTGGCGATTTAAAAAATTGGACAGGGGAGATTTTTTCATTCCTTGGAAAATACCGCCGCGAAAAATTTGGCGATATTATCACGCTTTTACTTTTAAAGAGTTGAGAAAATTGATAATATCGGCGGGCGGAAAAATAATTGACGAATATTACACGAAAAAAGGCAAAAAATCCAATTGGACAAAAGGCCATAATCTTGTTATAATTGCTAAGAAGTAATTAAAATATATGGTTGAAGGCAATAGACAATTTGAACAAACAAGAAATCCCAAACACAAATCGGTTGGTTTGATATTAAGGCAAATATACGAAGACATCAGGACTTTAAAAGTGAAAACAAGTGAGCAGGATTTTGATAAAAAATATGATGAATTACGCGAAAAATGCATTAATGAAAATCCCGGAGCCGAGTCTATGATTGCGGCATTTTTAGGCATTAAAGACATGGCGGAAGGTGAAAAAAAATTAGTTGAATTGCCCAGAGATGCCCGATGGACGCCGGAACAAAAAAAGAATTTTCAAAAATCTATGCGCGAATTGACCGAATGGCAATTTACCATAACTCATTGCGTTCTTCATGCAGGAGAAAATAAGGAACTTCTTGGTTCATTTTGGTCAGAGTGTGACAGATTAAATCGTTTATTTTCCGATAATTCATTTTTTATTTATAAAAAAGGGGTTATCGGCCAAGTCGGAGTTTATAAAATGATGGAACATTTTGGATTAAATCCGGAAATGCCTCCTCCATGGGAAGACGCTTTTGAAAAAACCGATTTAAAGGTTCATTTCCCAGGCGATAATCCAAATCCGGTTCAGACTAAATATATTCGCGGCACGGAAAAACCCATTTTTATTTCAACTGATGAAATTTCTCACCCGAATATCGTCCATTATGGAAAAGAAAAAAATATTCATATTTCCAATAAAGATATTGAAGAAATGATCCATTTAAAAGAAAAATGCGACGCTAGAGCTCAGCGCGAACATAAAGAAGTGGTTGGTTTTTATTTGGCTTGTCCTGATCACAGTTTTGATGATTTAACCGGCAAACCAACTGAAGAATTTTTAGCTCAAATTGAACCTGAAATTAAAAAGCATTTTCCGGAAAAATAAAAAGCCCCAGTTAAAACCAGGGCTTTATTTTTTCCCCTATTGTATCCTCGGCAGAACCAAACCAATAAGCTACAAGTAAACAAATAATCATTAAAGCGATAACGCCGAATATTGCGGTGGGATTAAATATTAAAACCAATACGAGACTAATAAGAGCAACAACCGTGAAAATAGCAGATACACAGTTATTAAAAAATCTTAAAAAGTGTTTTTTCATTTTTCCTCCTTTATTTCAAAATAACATATTTTATAAAAATGTCAAGCATAAATCAAAAAATTTTTCTCGCTTATGATATTCGGGGAATATACCCGAAGGATTTTAATGAAGACGCGGCCTATAAAATAGGTCGTGCTTTTGTTGATTTTCTTTGTTCCAAATTCCAAATTCCAAATTCCAAATTCAAAGTAGTTGTCGGCCGCGATTGCCGTTTGGCCGCGCCTAAAATTTTCAAGTCATTTTCTAAGGGCGTAATTGATCAGGGGGCAAATGTTATTGATATTGGCAAAGTTCCGGTTGATGCTTTGTATTTTGCGCTCCATTATTTTAAAACTGACGCCTCGGCGATGATTACCGCCAGTCATAATCCGCCGGAATATATTGGCATTAAAATGATGGCCAAAGATTCCAAATGTCTTTGCGCTGATTGGGGAATTCCGCAAATTAAAGAATTGGCGCTCAAGAATCAATTTATAAAAGCTAAACATCACGGCAAAGTTATTAAAAAAGATATTGTGCCGCACTATTTGAAATATATTTTGAATTTAGAAGATATCAGTTCAATTAAACCGTTAAAAGTGGTGGTTGACGCCAGTAACGGCATGGCCGGTAAAATAGTTAAATCATTGGCGAAAAAGTTGCCCATTAAATTAACTTGTCTTTATTGCAATCAAGATGGCTCTTTTTTAAATCATCCGTCGAACCCGCTTCTTCCCGAAAGCACGCGTGATTTACAAAAAGAAGTGATAAAACAGAAAGCGGATTTCGGATTAATTTATGACGGTGACGGAGACAGAACGATTTTTATTGACGAAAAAGGACAAGCGGTGAGCGGCGATATGCTTATTATTTTGTTTGCTTCTTATTTTCTTAAGAAAGAGCAGGGAGCGACCATTGGTTATAATTTGATTTGTTCAAAAAGCGTGCCGGAAATAATTCGAGAAATGGGCGGAAAACCGTTGCGCACCAAAACAGGCCAATCGTTAGTCAAAGAAATAGCTAAAAAACATCAGGCGATTTTTACCGGTGAAATTTCAGGACACATTTGTTTCCGCGATACTTTTTATGTTGAATGCGGAGGATTAATTTTGCTTTTAATGTTAAAAATTTTATCAGCGACCAAAACACCGCTTTCGCAAATAATCAATAATTTTAAACGTTATTACCGCCTCGGAGAAATTAATTTTGAAGTAAAAAATAGCCAGGCAATTATTAAAAAAATAGCTGAAATATATAAAGACGGCAAACAAGATTGGTTGGACGGTTTGACCGTGGATTATTGGAGTTCTCCCGCCGTAAAGGGCGGGACAAGCTGGTGGTTTAATATTCGTCCTTCAAATACAGAGCCATTATTGCGACTGGTGATTGAAGCTGAAAATAAAGAAAAAGCAGAAGAGGAATTTAAAAAAATTAGTAGAATTATCAAAACAGCATAAAAATAGAAAGGATACAAAAAGTAACGGCCGTTACAATTCGTATCATCAAAAAAATTAAATACTTACTTAATTAAATAGGGGTTGCTTATTAGCAACCCCTTTATTTTTTATTTTTTTTGCCAGTCCTCATCTATTTCTACGTCCTTAAATATCACCGTGTGGCATACTGCTATATAAGCAGTGCTTTTTTCAACATGAGAGCCGTCAACGTTTACATTTTTATCTTTGAAGATAATTATGATCGGTTTACCATTGGCGTCTGCTGTAATTTCCAATATTTTTACATTATCGTACTCTTCGTTAATTCCTGCCCCCACGATACGAAAACTCTGTATTTTTTCTTTCATTTTTATCACCCCCTTTTTTTTACTGAAATTATTATAACATTTTTTATAAATCCGTCAACTCTGTTTTTTGTTTTGTTTATAGTTCAAACCTCTTTTAATTCTTGCATTGCTTCCTCAATGCGGGTCAACTCATCTTCGGCTGCTTTTGCTGCAATTTCTTCTGCTCTGGGGATGGGGTAACCTTTATTATCAAGTTTGGCCTTACCAGCTTCATAGGTTTTGTGCGGCGTAAAAGCAAGATATATTTCTAAATATCTTTTATATCTTTCTTCATATTCTTTTGTTCCATGTTTTAGCCCTGGAGTAAACGCTATTGCTTGAGTAAATTCTTTTTCAATCAGTTCTTTTTCTTTATTATCAAGGCCACTATGCTCATAAGTTTCATATGGCACCCAGGCGCGGAATTTTTTTAGATATTCTTCTGTCCCAGGTTTTAGCCCCTTAGCAATCATTAATCCATTAAATTCTCTTTCAAACCAGTTTTCTCCTTTTTCGTCCCGCATATAATAACGCAGGGTATTTTTTATTTTTTCTGATAAATATTCTACACGCTCAGCAGTTTTAATGATTTTTTCGGTAGGTAGGTTGGGCTGTTCTCCTTCTGGTAGTTCAACATTTTTGCGGTGCCTAAATTTTTTTCCCATCTTTCCTAAAACCCATGAAAAATTATCCCACCACAAATAGTCATTAGCCCATCGACGATTTTTGCGATATGAGTTTAAACAAATTAAAGACTTTTCAGAAGGGTCTCCGTCGTGAGATTGGTTTGTCTCTTGGGTTTCTTTTATAATCTCAGTTACTTTCTGTTCAATCTGGGACGCAGGTAAGAAGCACAGTTTAGGAAATTTTTTTATCTCTCGACAATATTCATCTTCAAATCTAGAAAAAGAACCAGGCTTGCTTGCTTTTGATGCATCAATTAATATTGTAGAGTGATTTTCCCAACATTTTTGTGTCTGAGAGGGTACTGAATCGAAAGAGGTATATTTAAGATCCGCATTGGGTGAGGCCTTGGTAGATTTAATCCGAAAATTATTTATACTTAAGACAAGACTATCGATTTTATTATTTTCTATCCAGGTTTGTGCTGTATTCAGAATAGCCAATTTTTTATTTGATTGCCATTCTTTAGTTTTTTGTACATCTTGAGCAAATTTTTGACGAAGACCATCAATAAATTTTTGTTTCTGCTCATCGGGAATATTTTCTTTGTCGGATAATTTCTCAAATTGAAAATTAAGTTGGGTATTAAGGGAAGAGGGACCATAACTATAAATCGTGCCGGCCCTAGCGTTAAAAATAGCCAATACTGGAGTTCTAGTTTGCCGTGAAAATTCCTGACAAAAATTATTGGTTAAGACTGATTCGTTACTAACTGGTTTTATTTGATCTTCTACTTCTATAGTATACCCTAACGTATCAGGGTTATAAAAGAAGTGTTCTATTTCTATATTGTATTTTTTCGCTAATTCAATTCTTTTTTTAATTTCTTCTTCAGTAGCAAAATTTTTTTGTTTGGCAAATTCTAACGCCTCTTCCCAGGCAGTGGGTAGGACGTCTTGAAGTATTTTTTCCGGCGTTTTTTGGGGCTCTTTTTCTGGTATAAATTGTGGTTTTTCTAATGTTTCGAGCATAGTTTTATAACAATCCCATTTTTCCCTTGATTTCAATCATGTTTTTTTGCGCAATCTTTCTGGCTCGCTCAGTTCCGTCAGCCAGAATTTTTTTTATTTTCTCCGGATTTTTTGCCAGTTCTTTTATTTTTTTCTGGATTGGCGCCAATTCTTTGGCTAAATTATCAGCTAATAATTTTTTACATTCCAAACAGCCGATTTGCGCTTTTTGACAGCCTTTGGCAATATAATCCAATTCTTTTGAAGAAGAAACCAATTGATGGAGATGATAAAGGTTGCATTTGTCAGGCGTGCCAGGATCGGTTTTTCTCTGACGAGCCGGATCAGTCATGGCAGTGGAAAGTTTTTTAAAAATAATTTCCGGCGAATCGGATAAAGAAATATAAGTTTCCGGACCGTGAGATTTTGACATTTTTTTGGTCGGATCAGTCAAACTCATAATTCGCGATCCTTGAGTTAAAATTGATTTTGGCTCGGGAAACGTTTGACCGAATGTTTTATTGAATCTTCTGGCAATTTCTCTGGTTAATTCCAAATGTTGGACCTGATCTTCGCCAACCGGGACAATTCCCGCCTTATAAAGCAAAATATCAGCAGCCATTAAAACTGGATAATCAAAAAGCCCCATATTGACGCTTTCCGAATGTTCTTGGCTTTTTTCTTTAAATTGAGTCATGCGGCGAAGTTCGCCAATCGGAGTAATCGTATTTAAAATCCAAGCCAATTCGGTTACTTCCGGAATTTGCGATTGAACAAAAAGAATTGATTTTTTTGGGTCAATACCGCAGGCGATGTAATCCATGGCCAAATCTAAAATTTTATCTTGCATTGTTTTCGGGTCATAAGGCACAGTGATGGCATGATAATCAACAATACAAAAAATGCTTGGATATTTTTCTCGAAGTTTTACCCAATTTTTAATTGCTCCAAAATAATTTCCGATATGGAGCATTCCGGTCGGTTGTACTCCGCTGAATAAAGTCATGATTATATTATACATAATGATAATAGGCTTGTCAATTTGTGTGAGTAATTTACAATAGAAGGGTATGATAAATCAAGAATTAGCAAAAATATTTTACGAAATTGCCGAATACCTTGAAATGCAAGGAGTGTCTTTTAAACCCTATGCTTATCAAAAAGCGGCCCTTACTTTGGAAACACTGGAAGAATCAGCGGAAGATATTTATCACAAAGACGGACTAAAAGGCTTGGAGAAAATTCCCGGAGTGGGCGAGAGTATTGCTTTGAAAATGGAAGAATATTTAAAAACAGGCAAAATAAAATATTATCAAAAATTAAAAAAACAAACACCGGTTAAAATAGATGAATTAACGGCGGTTGAAGGAATGGGTCCTCAAAAAATAAAAATACTTTACGAAAAATTAAAGATTAAAGATTTGAAAGATTTGGAAAAAGCGGCTCAGTCGCACAAAATCGCTCCGCTTTTCGGCTTTGGCGAAAAAACTGAAAAAAATATTTTGGAAGGAATTGAGTTTTTAAAAAGGAGTAAGGGGAGATTTCTTTTGGGGGAAATTTTGCCCATGGCCAAAGAAATTTATCAAAAATTGGAAAATTTAAAAGAAGTGGAAAAAGTGGACATGGCCGGTTCTTTGCGAAGAAGACAGGAAACCATCGGCGATGTTGATTTTTTGGTAATTTCGGAAAATCCAAAAAAAGTGATGGATTTTTTTGTTTCTTTGCCCGGAGTAATAAAAGTTTGGGGCAAAGGTATGACAAAAGCTTCAGTCAGAATGAATAACGGTTTTGATATGGATATTCGAGTTGTGCCAAAAAACAGTTATGGCGCGGCTCTTCAATATTTCACCGGTTCAAAAGATCATAATATTGTTGTCAGGAAAATAGCCATGGAAAAAGGATTAAAACTTTCCGAATACGGACTTTTTCGCGGTTCAAAAATGATTGCCGGAAAAACCGAAGAAGAAATTTATAAAGCTCTCAATATGAATTGGATACCCCCGGAGATGCGGGAAAACAGAGGAGAGATAGAGGCGGCTTTAAAAAATAATTTGCCGAAAATTATCGATTATAATGATATTAAGGGCGATTTGCATTGTCATTCCAATTGGGATGGCGGAGAAAATACGATTCTTGAAATGACTGATAAAGCCATGGAAATGGGTTATGAATATATTGGTATTTCCGATCACACAAAATTTTTAAGAATTGAAAATGGATTGGACGAGAAACAACTTTTAAAACAGCACGAAGAAATAGAAAAATTAAATTCCAAATTTCGGCCTAAGGCCGACCAGCCTCGGGCTGGCAAGATTCTTACCTCCACTAAAGTTATAGTGGATGAGCAAAATTCCAAATTCCGCATCTTGCACGGCTGCGAAACAAATATTTTAAATGACGGTTCAGTTGACATTAAAGATGAGGTTTTAAAGAAATTAGATTTTGTCATTGCCGGCGTTCATTCCAATTTTAAATTAAGCAAAGAAAAAATGACGGCCAGAATAATCAAGGCGATGAAAAATCCGAATATTGATATTATCTCGCATCCGACCGGCAGAATCATCAAGAAAAGAGAAGAGTATCAAATTGATTTTAACGAAATTTTAAAAGCGGCAAAACAAACAGGCACAATTTTGGAAATTAACGCTCATCCGGTGAGATTGGATTTAAACGATCAGAATATCCGCCGAGCAAAAGAAATGGGAGTAAAAATGATTATCAATACGGATGCGCATCACAGAGACCAGATGAAACTTATGGAATTCGGCATTGCTCAAGCCAGGCGAGGTTGGGCGGAGAAAAAAGATATAATCAATACTCAGCCGCTGGAAAAATTATTGGAATATCTAAAATAAAATAGAGAATAATTTTAAAATTAAAAATCCCCGAACTAAGTTTAGTTCGGGGATTTGTTTTATTTTTCAAACATTTCTATTGCCGTTTGCAGATAGGCGATAGCTTTATCCAATTTCAGATGATCGTTACTGTCTCTGAGTCCACCCTCGGCATCAATGCTCACATTTGGGAAATTCCTAATAATTGGTTCAATCAGATGCAACGTATCCGGATTCAAACCGCCGGCTATCCCAATTCCTACATCCATATTTTTTATCGTAGGCATTAGAACATCAAGATATCTTTTCGTCTCCAATATATCCAATACTCTGCCATAACCGCCGCTGGAGTCCAATAAAACATGATTCACAAATCCTTTATATTTCATTATTCTATTGGCACATTCTTGAGGATTATGACCAACCATTTCGAGAGCATGATTCCCAATCTGCAAGATTATTTTTACTCCGGGATTTTTTGCCCGATACATCTTCAAAACATAAGGATCCGGCCAGGCCATATTAAGTTGAAAACCATGCAGATATTGACCGCTTATAGCAGTTAATTTTCCCAGCTGGTCATAAAGAATATCCCTCTCTTTGGTGTTAAAATGGATTAAACTCAGAACTTGTGGGTTGTCGGGGAAAATTTTGTAAATTTGATTCAATGATGGATAGCGGCCGGGAAATTTTTCATTTTTTAAACCCCCTAGGGTTTTGGAATTTGCCAAAACTCCGACCATGATTTTTCTGTTTTCCGGTATTTTCACCTTTAATAAAATTTCAGAAACTTCCTCCGGTTTCATAAAACCCGTAATTCCAATATACGGTTTCTCCATTTTTTCCTCCCTGTCTGCCAATAGCAGGCTTTTTTTAAAGTGCTTTTTATTAAAGCGATTATTCGGCTTTAACTTTAGTCATTATTTTATCATAAAAATCAATTTTTGTCAACCCCCACACCAAATGGCAATATTTTTTTATTTGTGTCCAAAGGCGCTAATCGCCATTCTGGTGTGAGAGTCAACCCCGTTTTATTCAATTAAAAAAGGGCGAATTATATTTATTCGCCCTTTTATTTTTTTAATTTTTCAGGATTCTTTTTTTCAATTGTTTCGGCCCGTTTTTACAAAATTCTTTTTCAATCGCAATGGTCATACTAAACCCAAAATTGCCTTCTATCATATTAAGCCAACTTCTTAACAACATACAATATTCCGGAGAGCTAGTATATCCATTCTCTATCCGTTGATAAAGCGTTACTCCATATTTTGGAAATAAGGCAATGAAATCTTTGGCCATCTCTTGAGTAAGTTCTTCTATTTTTTCAGTATATTTAGAACGTAATTTTGTCGACGCTCTATTAATTTTTTTGATACCATCCATTTTTCACCTCCTTTTTTGTTATTTTTCAATCGGATGAGACATAATTTTTTTCAAGACAATTTTATTAAGATATTGTCTGAATTCATCCATTACCTTGGCAGTGCTGAATGATTTCGGTTCATTACCTTCAGGGTCATACTCACGACCCAAATCATTAGTATGCACCAGAAGAGGAGGTCGGCATCTTGGATGCGTATGCGGTATTCTATCGAATTTGTCTTCACTATTTTTTCCGCAATGGCATTCACCTTTGTATTCAAGATACATTCTCGGTTCTTTTCTGAGCTTGCTGTTAACCTTTACGTTATTTATAAATTTATCGCGATCTCGCTCCCAATTGTCGCCGACATAGAGATAGAAAGTAGGGCCGGATTCGTCTTCATAGACATTGAGTTGCTTTTTGGGAATCACGATTCTGGTTATAAACGCAATAGCGCCATCAGTTATAGGACGGGGTTTATAATAAAAATAGAGTTCAAAATCTTGTCCTCTGACATACCTCACGCAAAAAAGTTCTTCTTCATCGAATTCCACTTTGATGCCGGGTACTTGCCAATTACGCTTTTTAAGTTCGTGAAGAATTTTTTCACAAACACAACCAAATGGAAATTGTCGACTGACGGAAATAGGTTTTGCCATTTTTCCTCCTTGTCTGCTGATTTGCAGACTTTTTTATTTTTAAGAACTGTTATTATTTAAGCAAATTTTTCGGTTTTTGTCAAATTTTATTTCAATAAGAATAAAGGCAATAAAACCAAAGTTAGAGTGGAAAGCAATTTAATCAAAACATGAAGCGAAGGACCGGCGGTGTCTTTAAATGGATCGCCGACTGTGTCGCCGACAACTGTGGCTTTGTGCGTGTCTGAACCTTTGCCGCCGAGATTTCCGATTTCAATGAATTTTTTCGCATTATCCCAAGCTCCGCCGCCGTTATTTAAAACCAAAGCCAATAAAATTCCGGCAATCGTAGCAACCATTAAAAAGGCGCCGATTACTTCGGCTTTGAAAATAATACCGATTAAAGTCGGCAATAAAATCGCCACCAAGCCAGGTAAAATCATTTCTTTTAAAGCGCCCTTGGTGGTAATATCAACGCAGCGAGCATAATCCGGTTTAGCCAAACCTTTCATAATATCCGGATTTTTTTTGAATTGATCACGCACTTCATTAATAATATAGTAAGCACCGCGGCTGACTGCGCGAATAGCCAAAGAAGAAAAAAGGAAAACCAACATTGCTCCCAATAATCCGCCGGTGAAAACAGCCGGTTTGGCCAAGTCAATACTTGTTAAATGAGCGTCGGTTAAGAAAGCGGAAAAAAGCAAGAACGCAGCCAATGCGGCAGAACCGACAGCATAACCTTTTGTTAAAGCTTTAGTCGTGTTGCCGACAGAATCCAAACGATCGGTAATTTTGCGCACCTCAGGAGATGCTTGCGACATTTCAACAATTCCTCCGGCATTATCGGTAATCGGACCAAAAGTGTCCATGGCTAAAATATAAGCCGCAGTAGATAACATTCCCATTGTGGCAATAGCCGTGCCATAAAGTCCGCCCTGATTCAAACCTGACATTTTTCCCAGCCAATAAGAACCCAAAAGCGCGGCGCTGATTACAACAGCCGGTAAAGCAGTACTTTCTAAAGCAACAGCAAAACCGGAAATAATATTTGTCGCAGCTCCGGTTGTTGATGCTTGAGCAATTGATTTAACAGGACGATAACGATATTCGGTATAATATTGAGTGATTAATAAAAAGGCGACGCCGGTCAATAGACCGACTAGGCCGCAAGTGAAAAATAATAACCAATGTGAATGCAAGAGCCAATGAGTGGCAAAACCAAAACCGATTGCCGCTAAAACAGCGGTTAAATAAAATCCGCGATTTAAAGATTTCATCGGATCTTCACTGCCTTTAACTTTTACAATCATTATTCCAAAAATGGAAGCGATTAATCCGAAAGCGCGGGCAACCAAAGGAAAAATGATTCCGGCTAAACCGAAAATTGGGAACAAAGCAATTCCTAAAATCATGGCGCCGATATTTTCCGCAGCCGTGCTTTCAAACAAATCCGCTCCGCGGCCTGCGCAATCTCCGACATTATCACCAACCAAATCAGCGATAACAGCCGGGTTTCTGATATCGTCTTCGGGAATGCCGGCTTCAACTTTGCCGACTAAATCAGCGCCGACGTCAGCCGCTTTGGTGTAAATTCCTCCGCCCAATTGAGCGAATAACGCCACCAGTGACGCGCCAAATCCAAAACCGACAATTGTTAATGGAACGATTTCAGGATTTTTTAAACCGCCGTATAAAACAAAAAGTCCGGCTACGCCTAAAAGCGATAAAGCCACGACTAAAATTCCGGAAACAGCGCCGCCTCGCATTGCCATTTTTACCGCCAAATCAACATTTTTCGTGGAAGCGACGGCAGTGCGCAAATTGGCTCGTACTGAAATATACATGCCGATAAAACCGGCTAAGCCGGAACAAAACGCGCCGGCGATAAAAGCGATGGCTGTTTTAACTCCCAAATTAAGATCGTCATTAAACGCGTAAAGGCAAAAAATTAAAATGGCGCACAAAGAAGTAATTAAAGCAATGGTTGAATATTGTCTTTTTAAAAATGCCATTGCTCCTTGTTTGATAGCCAGAGCGATTTCTTGCATTTTATCCGAACCTTGGTCGCTTTTTAAAACAAAGCGCGCTAGAAAAAAAGCAACGATTAGGCCTGTTAAACTGATACAAAATACAGTGATCAACATAATTTTTATTAAATTAATTATAAAGTATTGTAAATTTTATCAAATATTTATTTTTTGTCAAGATTATTAAAAATAAAAAATAGCTAATTAATAATTAAATTAGCTATTTTTTATAAATTATAAAAACTTTATTTTTTCTTTATTTACTGTTAAAAATTCTTTTTTAACCGCTAATTGCGGGAATTTTTTGCGAATGATTTTCTCGGCTTTTTCCAATTCTTTCTTGTGAAATTCAATTTCTTCTTTTTCTGATTTAAAATTTTTACTTCCGCCATAAGCTCCGCAATCTATGTGATTCACCAAAATTATTGAGTGCGGGTGATGCAATTTTATAGATATTCCGATATTTTCCAAAAGAGTTATTTTGTTTTCTTTTTTAGCCGGCGAAGTTAAATTTTTGATCGCTCCGGCTATTGTAATCAAATCAAAGTGGCCGTATTTTTCTTTTAAAAGCGGTAAGGCCTGAGGCCAAAAACGGTAATCAATACAAGAAATAACAATTGATAAGTTTTTTTGATGCAGCATATTATTTTAATAATTTTTTATTTGGTGCCGGAGGAGAGATTTGAACTCTCATAAGCTTGCGCTTACAGCGCTCTGAACGCTGCGTGTATACCAGTTTCACCACTCCGGCAAAAGTATACCAACTTGCCCCGCTTTTCGCGGCGGGGTTCCACCACGTGGGCCTACTTCCAAACCATCTTTGTTTTAATATACCAATTTTCAATATTGATAAAACGATCTGATGGTCGGTGAATATAATTGATATCTATCCCTTTTATTTTTTTATCAACCAGGTAGCTGTAAGTGGTATTGTATAAGAAAACGGCCGGAATATTTTCAGCGATAATTTCTTGAAAGTCGCCCCAATATTTTTTACCTAAATTATTTCCTTTTGTTTTTTCCGCTTTTTCCAATAATTCATCAGCCTTTCTATTATTAAAACCGCTTAAATTCAAACCCGGAGGCGCGATTTGCGAAGAATGCCAAAGAAAATAAGGATCGGAATCGGAATTAGCCAAAACGCCATAAAGAAAACTTTGAAAATTACGCGCTTTGATAACTTCAGCAATTTGGTCCGGTGAAATGGTAATTGATTTTATTTTAATGCCGATATCTTGCCAGGCGGTTTGAATTAATTTAGCAGTTGTTTCCAAATCAGGCTGACTGACCGTAGTGAGAGTTATTTCCAATTCTTGTCCGTTTTTTTCAAAAATTCCCCGCTGATTTTTTTGCCAACCGGCTTGAGTTAAAGTTTTTTCCGCCAAAGACGGATTAAAACTGTATTTTGTAATATTCGGATTGTAAGCGGAAGAAAAAGGGAGGATAGCGCTGTCTATAATTTGCCCTTCTTCGTTTAAAACATTTTTAAAAATTTGATTTTTGGGTGTTAAATAAGCCAATGCTTCTCGAACAGATTTATCTTTTAAAGGAGAATTTTGATCTTTAAGATTAAAAAAGATAACAGTATAATATGGCAAGTTAAGGGGGTAATGTTTGATATTTTTAAGACCGGACACTTCGTCTCTTATTTTTTTAGGAGCATATCCCAGACCGATAATTTCTTGATTTTTTAAAGCTTTGGCTGCTTGATTGAAATCGGAATAAATTTTAAAAGTTATTTCTTGTAGATTTGCCACGTGTCCGTAAAATTTTTCATTGCGTTCCAAAGTATATACTTTAATAACATTAGATCTGTCTTGGGTTAAAGATTTAAATTGAAACGGACCACTTCCTATTGGTTTGAGATTAAATTCTGATTGAGAAAAAATTTCCGGTGTAATATTTTGCCAAATGTGTTTTGGTAAAATTCCCAAGGCAAGGGCGGACATAAAAGCGTCTGAAGGATTTTTTAATTTAAATTGAACGCAATTTTCATCAAGCTGTTGAGCTTCTGATTCTTTAATCAAGGATTTAAATTGACTTTTAGAAACATCACTTTGAGCCAAATTAAAAGTGAATAATATGTCTTCAGGGGTTAATTTTTCTCCGTCATGCCAAAATATATTTTTTTTAAGACAAACTGTGTATTGTTTTTTATCTTGGCTGACCGAAACATTTTCAGCCAAATCAGGTTTTAATTCCAAGTTTTTATTATATTCTAAAAGTCCGGAAAAAATCAAACGGGATAAATCCAAATCCATGTCATCGGAAGCGAGAAGAGGATTAATAAATTTTGGCTCACTGACAGATCCTTCAATATAATATCCGCCGCTGATAGGTTTTGTTTGTAAATTAAAAAACCAAAAACGCCCGACAAGAAAAATAAAAGAAAAAAGAGTCAGGCATGTCAGAACAATAACAACTCTTTTCTCTTGAATAGTCAGAAAACGCCCGACATATTTTATTTGTTTTAAAGTCGGATGTTTTTTATTGAATATTTGTTTGAAAATTCGGTGCTCAAATTCCGGAATAGCAACAAACCGATTTTTCAATCTTTGTACAATTTTTTTGATCATGGAGAGTTTTTCTATTGCCAAGCGAGCGAGGGAAATGAAAATAGTAAATTTTTATTTCCGAGCGAGCACAGGCAAAAAATGGTTTAATAACCTTTACTTGGCGATAATTAATTGAACCACTCCCAAGATGAGAAAGGCAACTGCGGCTACGGCAGTAATCGCGAAGATAATTTTTTCAAGTCCTCGTTTGGTGTGATAAACATCACCGCCACCGCCTCCGCCGAATAATCCTGACGCACCTCCGCCTCTTGCTTGCAAAAGCACTCCACTGATAAGAACAGCGGAAACGACGATTTGAACAATGTTGAGAATTTGAGATGTAGACATATAAATTTTTTTATTAATTAATTATTTCTTAACTGTTGCTAAATAGGTATTTTTTAATAAAAATGCGACGCTTAGCGGACCAATGCCGCCGGGAACAGGCGAAAAGTAAGAAGCTTTTAAGGCAACTTTTGGATCAACATCTCCGGCCGGTTTGTTATTAACTCGGTTATAACCAACGTCTATGACAATGGCATTTTTTTTGATTATTTCTGATTTGATAAAATGAGGTTTGCCGATAGCGACAATCACAATATCCGCTTTTTTTATTGCTGTTGGATTTTTTATTTTTCCTTTAACCAAATAAACGCATTGAGATTTTATTTTTTGGCGAATCAATAATTCGGCCAATGGCTGAGCGAAAATCGGATTCTTGGAAATAATCACCGCTGTTCTCCCTGCCTGCCGGCAGGCAGGTTTTTTTTCTTTCGCGACTTGAATCAGTTTTAAAACAGCTAAATGAGCAGGTGAAGAGAAAAGAGATTGTTTAACAAAACCGTCAACATCTTTTTCTGGCAAAATTGATTGAGCGATTAAATTTGAATTCAAATGTTTGGGAAGAGGGAATTGGATAATAATGCCGTGAACATGAGAATTGGAATTAAGTTTTTGAATTAAATCCAAAACTTTTTTTTGGCTGACGTTATTTTTCAAATCAAAACGAACAAATTTAATGCCGATTTCTTGGGCCGCTTTTTCTTTTAATCTGACGTAAACTATTGAGCCCGGGTCTTTGCCGATTAGAATTACTGCCAAGCAGGGTTTTGTCCTTTGCCTTTTAATCGTTGTTTTCAGGTCCTGAAGTATTGTTTTGGCTATTTTTTTCCCGTTTAAAAACATAGAATTATTATACCAGAAAGTTAAAAATAGGGAAGAGGGGCGGCCATTAGGTTGGCCGCACGAAAAGACTCCGCCAGCTGGCGGACCACTCGGACTCCGTGACGCTTTTCTTTGCGGCGCAATCTGATGGCCTAAGGGGGTAAAAAAAGGAATATTGGGAATAATTTTGAAAAATCAATAGCCCTGGCGACGATGCGCCAGGGCTATATTTTGTTTTCGATTTAAATAATAACTGTCACCAACCAAAATCCTAACCAGATTAGAATAATTTCGGGGATTACGGAAATAAACAGGGCGCTCTTTTTTATACCCAATTCATTGACAATGTAATCGACTTCAATAATGAATCGACGGGCAAGAAAGGCAACACCAATAATAAGAATAATAAGAACATCCAGAGAGGTTGCAAAAAAAGTTAAAAAGATAAAAACACTAAAAACAACAGCAGGTAAGATGATAGGAATAGCAGTAGTACCAGTAAAGCAAAGTAGAATACAAGGAATAGCAAGAGTTAAACCACCCGCAGACATAACATCTCCACTTCTTAGATTTAATGTTATAGCAAATATACTAATCACAACAATAAGACTGATAATCTCAGTCCAAATTAGTTTTTTCATTTTTTCTCCTTTTGTTGAATTGTTAAATAACTAATTTAACGGTTATTATATATAAATATAATAGCAAATTTTTTGGTTTTTGTCAAGTTAAAATCAATAGCCCTGGCGACGATGCGCCAGGGCTATATTTTGTTTTCGATTTAAATAATAACTGTCACCAACCAAAATCCTACCCAGATTAAAAATATTTCTAATACAGCCGATATTAAAACATTTTTCTTCTTAAATCCCAGACGTAAGACGGCCCTGAAAGAGATTAGGGCAAAAATACCGACAATAAAGAAAAGAATTGAGCGAACGATGGCGGAAGAGAAAGAAGCAAAGATGAAAAGGGCGGCGAAAGCAGAAACTAGGAAAGCCGCAGAGGATTCATAGGCAAAAAAGTCTTCTTGAATAGCGGCAAAGAATAGGGTAATAAAGCCAGACGTAAAGGCGGCGATACAGACAGAATCAGCAAGGGTAGCAAACGGAAATTTATATTTTTGAAAGTAAAACCCAATTCCAAAAATTACAATTGTAACGATAATAGCAAATAATTCGGCCCAAATTAGTTTTTTCATCTTTTCCCCCTTTTCTACTTTACTAAACCAGTTTTAATAAATATTGAAAGGCTTCCCCAGATAGTCCCAAAGAATATCAAGAGAACACTCAGTAGTACTACTATAAACGTTATCATATTTTTTATGTTCTTATCTTTCACTTTATATATTATAAACCAATTGCCACCAAGCGCTAATCCTATTCCTGCTACCATCATACTAATTGGTATCCAAGTTGATATTTGTATATTCATTTTTCCTCCTTTTGTAAGGAACAAAGTTTATCGATTATTATATAAATATTTAAGCAAATTTTTCGCCTCTTGTCAACCCCCTCACCAAACACTGATATATTTTTTAAAACACGAAGCCAATTTATTTCTATTTAAGGTATTTTTTTTATTTATATCAAAATTTTAAATTTAGAGATTTAAAAATACAGAGCTGAGTGTTTATCAGTGTTATAGGTGAGGGGGTCAAGTGAGAGTCTTGATTTTAATTTCAAAAGAGTTATAATATAAACAGTTTATAGTTTTTGGTTGATGGTTATGGTTATTCAGTTATTCGTTTATAACCAGAAACTAATAAACTAAAACTAAAAACTAATAACTAAGAACTATTATGATTTTTGGCACAAAAAAAGAATATCCGTTAATTCCTCTGCGCAATGAGGTTATTTTTCCCGGGACCACTGTTCCGGTGGTTTTTAAGAGTTCATATTCTCAAATCGCAGTGGAAGAATCTTTACACAAAGGAAGAATGGCGGTTTTGGCTTGGCGAAAAAGAAATATTCAAGGGCAAATAAGTTTGGAAGATATTCATTCAATGGGAACATTGGTGAAAATTTTGGAAAACCACAAAATGCCCGACGGAACGATTATCGCCATGGTTGAAGGTCAGGCGAGGGTGAAAATAGAAAATATTTTTCCAAAAAATGATTGCGCCATAGTTGAAGTCAGAGAAATTTTGGATGTTGAACAATTGACTTTGGAGGGCGAGGCCTTGCTTCATAATATTGAAGATTATTTTAAGAAATGCGTGGCTTTGGGAATGTCCATTCCGACTGAAACTTTATCAATTATTTTTTCCAGTCCGAAACAATCAGCAAAAATAGATTTGATCGCTTTTTCATTAAGTTTGGAAGTATCGGAAAAACAAAAAATTTTGGAAGAAATTTCTTTGAAAGAAAGATTAGAATTGGTTAATGAAGCCATTCGCCATAAATTGGAAGTTTTACAAGTGGCGAAAAAAATAGAAAAAAAGACAAATGAAAGCATTAATAAAGTTCAGCGAGAAGCAATTTTACATGAACAAATGAAAGCCATTCAAAAAGAGTTGGGAATGGGCGAGCGGGCCGATATCGCGGAATTAAAAAAGAAAATAGAAAAAGCGGAAATGCCGGAAAAAGTCAAGAAAGTCGCTCAAGACGAATTGGAAAGATTAATCGCCATGCCTTCTTTTTCTCCGGAAATTTCTTACATCAGAACATATCTTGATTGGCTGGTTTCTTTGCCTTGGAACATAAAATCAAAAACCGAACTTGATATTTCAAAAGCGGAAAAATTTTTAAATGAAGATCATTACGGACTTACAGATGTTAAAGAAAGAATTTTGGAACATCTGGCTGTTTGCAAATTGGCGAAAAAAATCAGAGGACCGATACTTTGTTTTGCCGGACCTCCGGGCACCGGAAAAACTTCAGTCGGCAAATCCATTGCTCGGGCAATGGGCAGAAAATTTGTCAGAATGTCGCTTGGCGGAATCAGAGACGAAGCGGAAATCAGAGGACATCGCCGAACTTATGTCGGAGCTTTGCCGGGCAGAATTATTCAAGGCGTTAAAAATGCCGGCGCCAATAATCCTATTTTTATGCTGGATGAAATTGATAAAATCGGAGCTGATTTCAGGGGCGATCCTTCTTCAGCTTTACTTGAAGCTCTTGATCCGGAACAAAATTTCGCTTTTTCAGATCATTATATTGAATTGCCGTTTGATCTTTCTGATGTGATGTTTGTCGCCACGGCCAATGTTTTAGACACCATTCCGCCCGCTCTGCGAGACAGAATGGAAATTATTGAATTCCCCGGATATACGGAAGAGGAAAAATTTCATATTGCCAAAAAGTTTTTAATGCCGAAATTAATTGCCGCTCACGGACTTGATGCCAAAAAATTCACCATTACTGACGAAGCGATCAGAGAAGTGGCCACAGGTTATACTCGCGAAGCAGGAGTAAGAAATTTGGAAAGAGAGCTGGCGAAATTATGCCGCAAAATAGCCAAGAAAATTACCGAAGATTCAAAAGAAGCCAAAAAAAATCAAGTTATCGGACCGAAAGATCTTCACCAATATCTCGGACCGATTGTTTTTCAACCTACTTTGGCCGAGAAAAAAGACGAAGTTGGCGTGGCCACGGGTTTAGCATGGACTTCAGCCGGAGGCGAAATTCTTTTTATTGAATCCACAAAAATGCCGGGCAAAGGCAATTTGATTTTAACCGGTCATTTGGGAGAGGTGATGAAAGAATCTGCTCAGGCCGCTTTTTCTTACGCTCGCAGCCATTGCCAAGAATTAAAAATAAATAAAGATTTTTATAAAAATTTTGATTTGCACATTCATGTTCCGGCAGGCGCCACACCGAAAGACGGACCTTCGGCCGGCGTAGCCATGGCCATTTCGCTTATTTCTTGTTTGACTAACAGATCAACAAAAAGAGAAGTTGGAATGACGGGTGAAATAACTTTGCGCGGCAAGGTTTTGGAAATCGGGGGAGTGAAAGAGAAAATTTTAGCCGCTCATCGAGCCGGTTTGAAAAAAATAATTCTTCCCGCGGAAAATAAAAAAGATTTGGAAAAATTGCCGGAAAAAGTTAAAAAAGATTTGCAATTTATTTTCGTCAAACATATTGATGAAGCGATTAAGGTTGTCTTAAATAAATAATAATTTAAGATTTGACGCAATAAAAATATGCTTATTAATAAGCATATTTTTATTATTTGACGTTTATATTGTAATTTATAAAGTTAAATCATTTCTCACGGCCGTGAGAAATGATTTAACTTTTTTTATTTTAAAAATGACATTATTATTTATAAAGAATTAGGGACTGGCGTTTTAACGTCAGTCCCTTTTAGATTAGAGTTCTGTGATTGTCTGTATTTGACTTTTATGAATCCGTCCATTTTTAGGCCAGTCCTCTGGAAATTGACTACGAGCACGAGCAACTCGGTCAATTTCTATGGTAATTAATTCTAACTCCACAGTTTTTAGAATCCCAATTACGTCTAAATAGTTTGGACCCGGGAAAGCCAAAAGGTCTATACGAACCTTCACTTTTTTACCGATTAATGGCTTAAATTCCTTTTCATTTTCTTTTTCCAAAAATTTGTTTATCTTCGCTTTCTTTTTTAGAGCCATTTCTGCATTTATCTCTTTTGTTGAACTTTTCCGCGCTTCTCTTAAAGGATAAACCTTTTTCTTTTCTTTCATTTTTCCCTCCTTTTTATTTCACCTTGTTCCGCCGCAACTATCTAGATTTCCGCCAACTTTTTTCTTCCAAATTTCTGAAATATCATCTTTATTCATCCATATTTGACGAAATTTTGGTTTTATCCATGGACAAAACTCTTTTCCGCAATCTAAACAAATTGTTGTCCAAGCGTCAGTTTCATGAGTATTTTCACTTCCACAATAATTACAATGTTCCATTTTTCCTCCTTTTTTAAGTTTAAATAACTGTTATCTATTTTAACATATTTTAAAAATTAGTAAAGTGGAAATTTCTGAGTTAATTTTTTGATTATTTTTTTCGCTTCTGCTGCTGTTTTTTTATTTTTTGGATTCCAAATTAAATCAGCGATCAGCTTGCCGACAATTTTCATTTCTTTTTCTTTCATTCCGCGAGTGGTTAAAGCCGCAGTGCCGATACGAATTCCTGACGGGCTGAACGGGGGATTCGGATCAAAGGGAATAGTATTGCGATTTAAATAAACACCGACTGCTTCCAATAATTTTTCCGCTTCTTTGCCGTTTAATCCGGTTTTTCTGAGATCGGCCAAAATCAAGTGATTTTCAGTGCCGTCAGTAATCAAATCAATTCCGCTTGCTTTTAAGGTTTGTGCCAAAACTTTCGCGTTTGCCAAAACTTGCTTGATATATTTTTTAAAAGACGGTTTTAAAATTTCACTCAAACAAACCGCAATCGCGCCGGTAGTGTGATCGTGTGGACCTCCTTGCATTCCGGGAAAAATCATTTTATTTATTTTTTCCGAATATTCGTTTCTGGAAAAAATCATCGCTCCGCGCGGACCGCGCAAAGTTTTATGAGTCGTAGTGGTAATAATGTCACAATAAGGAAACGGACTCGGATGAAGTCCGGCCGCGACGATGCCGGCAATGTGCGATATGTCAGCCATTAAAATCGCTCCGCATTTTTTGGCGATTTTGCCGAAAGCTTCAAAATCAATTTTTCTTGAATAAGCCGTGGCTCCGCAAATAATAAGTTTTGGTTTTTCCTGCAAAGCTATTTTTTCAATTTCTTGATAATTCAAAAGAAAAGTTTTCGGGTCAACGCCGTATTTGATTGCTTTAAAAATTTTTCCCGAAAGATTGACCGGATGGCCGTGAGTCAAATGTCCGCCTTGCGGCAAAGCCATGCCCATAATTTTATCGCCCGGATTAAGCAAGGCGAAATAAACTTCCAAATTAGCAGGCGAGCCGGAATATGGCTGAACATTAACCGACCAATTATCCCATTGATTTTTGGGCAAAAATATTTTCTTCGCTCTGGCGATGGCCAATTTTTCTATTTCATCAATAAATTCATTTCCGCCGTAATATCTTTTGTCGGCATAACCTTCGGAATATTTATTGGTTAGAACCGAACCGGAAACCTCCATAACCGAAGGCGAAGCGAAATTTTCCGAAGCGATTAAAACCAAACCGTTTTTTTGGCGGTTCAATTCTTTTTTGATTAATTTGGCTATTTGCGGGTCGGTTTGTTGAAGTTTCATAATTGATAATGTTTTAATTTATAATATTGCGTTTTTTAAGGCCTGACCACAGGAACAATTTTGCTTGTCGGGCAAACCTTTTATTATTTCTAAAAATATTTTTTTTACCTTTTCATTGTTGACTCGGAAAACTTCCATAACTTCTTGCGCATTAACAGGTTTAATATCAGGTCTTCCTTGCAGACCGGCATCATAGTCGGTGACTAACGAAATGTTCAAATAGCACATTTCCAATTCGCGAGCCAGAATCACTTCCGGATATTGGGTCATATTTATTACGTCCCAATTCATTTTAGAATAAAAATTAGATTCAGCTTTGGTGGAAAATCTCGGACCTTCAATAACAACCACTGTGCCATTTTTATGGCAGGGGATTTTTAATTTTCGGCAAGTATCAGCCGCTATTTTTCGTAAATTCGGGCAATAGGGTTCAGCGGCGGAAATATGAACGATTTTCGGCCCGTTAAAATAAGTGCTTTTTCGGTTATTGGTTTTATCAACAAATTGATCGCAAATTACGAGATCACCCGGTTTTATTTTTTCTTTCAAGCTGCCGACTGCGGTTGAGGTTAAAATTATTTCGCAACCCAATTTTTTTAAAGCGAATAAATTCGCCTGATAGGGGACTTTGTGCGGCGGAAATTGATGATGTTTGCCGTGCCGCGGAAGAAAGGCGATTTTTTTGCCCGCGTATTCGGCAAGTAAAATTTTATCAGATGGTTTTCCGTAAGGCGTATTCACGGAAATTTCTTTGCCTTTTAGAAAACTGTAAAATCCAGAACCGCCGATAATGCCAATTTTTTGTTCATTTTTCATATTATTAATATTTTACTAATGATTTAATTGGACAATTTTTTAATTTTCTTTTTCCATTTAAGCCTTTTAATTCAATAAAAAAAGCGGCGCCGATAATTTTACCGCCGAGCTGTTTGGCCAGTTTGATGCTGGCTTCCATTGTTCCGCCGGTGGCCAAAACATCATCAACCAATAAAATTCTTTGACCGGGCAAAATGGCATCGCGATGCATTTCTAAAATGTTTGAGGCGTATTCCAAATCATATTTTGTACTGATGGTTTTATAAGGCAGTTTGCCTTTTTTTCTTACCAATGCCACGCCGGCGCCCAGTTTATATGCCACAGGCGCGGCCAAAAGAAAACCGCGGGCGTCAATCGCCACCACGATGTCAATTTTCTTTTTAAGATACGGTTTGGCAAGTTCGTTGATTAAATCGCGAAACATTTTTTTATCCTGCAGAACAGGAGTAATGTCGCGGAAGGTGACCCCTTTCTGGGGCCAATCGGAAATTGAGCGGATTTTATTTTCAAATTTGTTAATCATATGGAAGTTATTATACAAAATTTTATTTTAATTGTCCACACTGATTTAGGTTATAAGGGGTTTGCCAAGTTTATTAAAAATGTTATAATATTTCTATAAGTCGCTTTCGCATGGTTGCGTTAGTCCGCCAAAATTTAGGGCGTCTTCGTCTAACGATTAGGACCCATGGTTCTCAACCATGTAACACGGGTTTGACTCCCGTAGACGCTACCAGAAAATTTAAATTAACATTTTAACTTATGTTTGAAGAAAAAACATCAAAAGATATATTACCAGAACAATTCCCTCCAAAAGAGGAAAAGATTAGAATTGAAAAAGAAAAACTGCCGGAAATTCAGGAAAAAAGGGAAGAATCAATTTCCAGAGAAGAAGAAACAACAAGAATAAATCCTTTGCGCCGCCACACTCCGATTATTTCTCAAAAAGTAAAAGAACAAGAACTTTTGGAAGTAAGTGAAACACTTAAAGAAATTGAAGCTATTTTATCCGAAGGAATGGAAGAAACATATCAAAACTTGCCGGAAAATTTAAAAAAACAATTTAAAGAAGAGGGAAGAGAGACGGCGAGAAAAATAGAAAAAGTTTGTTCGTCGGTAAAAGTAGTCATTCAGAAAATTTTGGATTTGATAAAAAGATGGTTGCTGATTATTCCGGCCGTTAATGTATTTTTCTTGGAACAGGAGGCAAAAATAAAAACTGACAAAATTTTAGCTTTAATTGAAAAAAATAAAAAACAAAAAATACAATTATGATTATTTGTTTAACCAGCGAAACTAAAAAAATTAATTCTTTGTTATCTACGCGTTTTGAGCAAAGCAAGTATTTTTTATTTATTGACACTCAAAACAGACAGATAGAAACAATCGTCAATAATGTTAAAAATGACGGCGCGGCTTATTTGGTCGCCGAGAAGAAACCGGATATTATTATTACCGGCAATATTACCGGTAATTCATTTGATTTTTTAAAAGCTTCAGGCATTAAAATAGCTTCGGGCGTTTTCGGCATTACTGCCCAAGAAGCGTTGGAAAGATATCAAACAGGCATGATTAAAGAAGCGGGAAATTTACCCGGTGCGGCAAAAGGCAGGATACTTTAACGAGCTACGAATTTCGTCTTCACTCAACGCTCCAAATCCTTGAAAATTATACTCGTTTTATTCTGAAAAATTCATAACTCCTCCCGAATAGGTCGTCAAACAAATGAATTTTTCAATAAAACTCCTTAATTTTCTAAGGATTTTCCGCAATATCGTTCAGGCGAAATTCTCCACGATTATAATTAATTTTTTGAATTATAAATATGGAATCAATAGAAATAGATTTATCATCAGTTGATTTACAATTTTTTCAAAGCATTTGGTTTTTTATTATTCTTTTTGTCGTCATCGCGGGAATCATAATTTTTATAATTTTAAGGCAACGTTTGAAAAAATCAGTCAGCATGAATTTTGCTTTTCAAAATGTCAGTTTATTGATTACTCTCCCCAAAGAATCAAAAGAAGACGAAAATAAAAAAACGACCATTAAAGAATATTTAATGCCGATGGAGAATTTTTTTGACAATATCGGCGGACTGAAAGCTCAAAGAGGATGGCATAGTAAATTTGCCGGACGAACAGACAGTTTTTCATTTGAAATAGTTTCTGATAAAGAGGGGACTATTTCTTTTTATATAGTCGTGCCAAAATATTTGCAGCAATTTTTTGAGCAGCAACTGCACGCGCAATATCCAATGGCGGAAATAGAACAAGTGGAAGATTATAATATTTTTACTCCAAAAAGCACTATTGCCGGCGTTAATTTAAAATTAAAAAAGCATTATATTTTTCCGATTAAAACTTACGCTAAATCTGAAGTTGATCCTTTAAATGCTATTACCAATGCTTTAAGCAAGATTGCTGAAGGCGACGCGGCGGCGATTCAAATTGTCGCTTGCTCAGCCAAGAGCGAATGGCATCGCTTGGGAGCAAAAGTAGCTTCGGCTATGCAACAAGGCAAAAAATTAAAAGAAGCAATGTCGTCAATTACGGGCGGCGGACTTTCAGGATTTTTCAAAGGTTTTGGCGAGGCCGCTTTTCCACAACCCTCCAAACCTGACGCGAAAGGCGAACCGAAAAAACTTTATCAGCTCTCTCCAATGGAACAGGAAATAATCAAAACTTTGGAAGAAAAAGCCGGTCGGGCGGGAATGGACGTTAATATCAGAATTATTGTTTCCGCTAAAGATAAAATAAAAGCTGAAGCGTATCTTAACAATATAGTTAATGCTTTCTCTCAATATAACGCTTACGAATACGGCAACAGTTTTACCGTGGTTAAAGTGAGTCCGGCGGTTGTTGCCAGACAATTTATTTATCGTCTTTTTAATGAAAAATATAAATTCGTTTTAAATACGGAAGAAATTACCAGTATTTTTCATTTGCCTTTGCCGATTACGGAAACCCCGAATATTCATTGGCTGATTGCCAAAAAAGCTCCAGCGCCGGTTAATCTTCCGACTGAAGGAATTATTTTGGGCAAAAATATTTATCGCGGCGAGGAAAAACTTATCCGCATTCAAACAGACGATCGCCGCCGCCATTTGTACATCATCGGTAAATCCGGTACGGGTAAATCTGTTTTGATTTCCAATATGGCCATTCAGGATATTAAAAACGGCAATGGAGTTTGCGTTATTGATCCGCATGGCGATTTGGTAAATTCTATTTTAGAAAATATTCCAAAAGAAAGAATGAATGACGTTATTTATTTTGATCCTTCGGATACGGAACGGCCAATCGGCTTGAATATGCTGGAAGCCAGAAGCATGGATCAAAGAGATTTTGCCGTTCAGGAAATGATTGCCATATTTTACAAACTTTTCCCGCCGGAAATGATCGGCCCGATGTTTGAACACAATATGCGCAATGTGATGTTAACCTTGATGAACGATATTAAAAATCCGGGCACGATTGCCGAAATTCCAAGAATGTTTTCCGATGCGGAATTTCAGGCGCTTTGGGTGTCAAAATTAACCGATCCGGTTGTTCGCTCTTTTTGGGAAAAAGAAATGGCCAAAACGTCAGATTTTCATAAATCGGAAATGCTTGGTTATTTGATTTCCAAAGTCGGACGGTTTGTGGAAAATGAGATGATGAGAAATGTCATCGGACAAACACATTCGGGATTTGACGTCAGAGACATAATGGATAATCAAAAAATATTATTGGTTAATTTATCAAAAGGAAAAGTCGGAGAAGTCAATGCGAATTTATTGGGTTTGATTATTGTTTCCAAATTGCAAATGGCTGCCATGGGACGAGCCGAGCTTCCGGAATCGGAGCGCAAAGATTTTTATCTTTATGTTGACGAGTTCCAAAATTTCATCACTGATTCAATCACCACCATTCTTTCCGAAGCGAGAAAATATCGCTTATGCTTGACAATTGCTCATCAATATATCGGGCAGCTTTCAAAAGGGGCTGATACTTCCATTCGCGACGCGGTTTTGGGAACTGTCGGCACGTTGGTCGCTTTTAAAATGGGTGTTGAAGACACTGAAATTTTGGCCAAAGAATTTGCGCCGGTTTTCAGTTCTTATGATTTGATTAATGTTGAAAAATTCAACGCTTACATCAAATTATTGGTTAACAATCAATCCGCTCGGCCGTTCAATATGATAACCATACCGCCGCAAAAAGGAGATTCGGAAATTGGGCGCGTTATCAAGGAAGCGTCTCGTTTGAAATACGGAAAACCGAGAGCCGAAGTGAATAAAGAAATAATGGAACGTTCAAGATTGGGTTCTGTGCCTTTAAATCAAGAAGCTGAAGTAGAAAGAACTCTTTAAACTTCATAATGCAATTTTTTATTATTTATTAACGAGTTAACGGATTAACGAATTAATTTTAACTCGTGAACTCATTAATTCGTTAATTTATAATTTGGAATTCTCACAAAAATGCAAATTTTTTATTATTCAGTTTTATTTTTATTTCTTATAGCAGTTGTTTTTATTTTTACCTCAATCTATCGGGGGATTTTTTTAATTAAGTCCGGAACTCCTTGGGTGCCGCTTAAAGAAAAAAATATCAGGCGATTGTTAAAACTGGCCAATCTTAATGAAAATAATATTCTTTTTGATTTGGGAAGCGGGGAGGGAAGAATAGTGATTATTGCCGCCAAGGAATTTAAAGTTAAAAAAGTTTATGGCGTGGAAATCAGTTTGTTTCTGCATTGGCTGGCGAAATTAAAAGTTATTTTTTCCCGTTTATCCGATAAAGTAAATTTAAAATGCGAGAATTTTTTCAAAACAGATTTAACAGAAGCAGATGTCATTATTTGTTATCTTCTGCCGGCCACATTGGAAAAATTAAAAAATAAATTTTTGAAAGAATTAAAACCCGGCGCAAAAATTTTAAGTTTTATGTTTCCGATTAAGGGAATGGATCCGGAAGAAGTGAACAGATTATTGCCTGATTCCCCGCCAATTTATGTTTATCGCATTTGATTTTTTAAAAATGTTACAATGTTATAATGTTAAAATGTTAAAATAAATTTATTATGGTCATTTATCGCAAATACAGGCCTCAAAAATTCAGCGAAGTTATCGGTCAAGATAATGTTGTTAAAATTTTGGAAAACGAAATCAAGCAGGATAAAATCGCTCACGCTTTTTTATTAACCGGTCCGCGCGGTTTGGGTAAAACCACTCTTTCGCGCTTGATTGCCAAATCGGTTAATTGCAAAAACAGAAAACCCGGTCAAAGCGAACCTTGCAACACTTGCGAAAATTGTTTGGATATCACGAAAGGAAGATTTTTGGATTTGATTGAATTGGACGCCGCTTCGCAAACAGGAGTTGATAATGTCAGGGAAAATATTATTGCTTACAGCCGACTACCCCCGACCATCGGGAAATATAAAGTGTTTGTCATTGATGAATGCCATATGCTTTCCACTTCGGCTTTTAACGCACTTTTGAAAACTTTGGAAGAACCGCCGTCTTACGTTATTTTTATTCTCGCCACCACGGAAATTCACAAATTGCCGGAAACGATTATTTCGCGATGTCAAAGATTTGACTTAACAAAAGTTCCGATTGAAAAAATTTTCAATCGACTTAAAAATATAATGAAATTGGAAAAAATAAAAATTGACGACGAAATATTAAAAATTGTTGCTCGAAGATCAGAAGGTTATGTCCGCGACGCGGAAAGTTTGATGAGTCAGATTTTGGCTTTGGGCGGCGAGGAAATTACCATGGAAGAGGCGAGTTTGGTTATTCCGCCCACTCAAACAAAATTGCACATTGAATTTATTGATTTGATAATCAATGACAACAGCCAGGAAGCGGTAAAAATGGTTAATCATCTTTTGGACGAAGGCGTGGATTTGGAACAATTTATTACTGACTTGATTGAATTTTTGAGAAAAATGATTTTGGTGAAAATCGGCGCGATAAAAGATGATTTTTGGGAACAATTTGACGATGTCACAACCAAAAAAATGAAAGAGTTTGGCGAAAAAATTGAAACAAAAAAACTCATCACTATTATTGACGAATTTATAAAAACAAAAATTCAATTGGGCTACAGCGAAATTCCTCAATTGCCAATAGAATTGGCGGTTTTAAAACTTTGCCAGACGAAATAAATTATTGCGGGATCGTCTAATGGTAGGACACATCCCTCTGGAGGATGTTATCTTGGTTCGAATCCAAGTCCCGCAGCCAACAATTTTAGCTATATAGGACAAGGTAAAGCTGGTTCGATTTCAAGATTATTTTTTTTGATATAATAGAATTATGAAATTGACAAATGATAGTTACATAATTTCTATAGGCACAAAAAACTTCACTGAAAAATATTTTCGAGATGAAGGGGGTTGGATGAAAATTTCAGCGAAAGGTAAGAAGTTTCGCATGACAGCAGAACAGCTTCTCAATCATCTATTACCAGCCATAGCTCATGTAAAACCAGGACTAACATGGAAAGTTGAATACAAATACAAGAAAGAATTAAAATCTGCCAAAAAGAAATCATAAATTTTAAGCGTATTACCCCATCTAGTGGGACTTTTCTGTTTTTTAACCCATATTTTCCATTAAAAAGGTTCCAATATCGTTCCATTACTCCGGTTTATAAATGCAAAATCTTAATTTTTTTATATTTTTTAAAGAATAAAACAAGGTTGAAAGCCTTGATTTTTCATTAAACAAAGAATATAATAATCAGTATAGAATAATCAGCAAAATTATAAAATGTAATTTAAATTTATATAAATAATTATGAATTGGCTTAAACAAAACTGGTCTAAAATACTCTCATATATATTAAAAGGATTTATTTTATATTTATGTGGGGCAATAATTTATACTTGGCTTAAGTCTGAAGGGAGTGTTGGGGAGAGGTTATGCACTTTTGTTATTGCTATTGCTTTAATTTTTATGCTTACAGCAGATTTTCAAAAAGACATTATCGCGTGGTTTAAAAAAATCTTTAAAGAATAATTATAAACGTTTTTTAATATAATTTATTTTGTAATTTGTAGGTATTTAAATAGAAGTAAAAAGTTTATAAACAATACATTGGGCGTAGAGTGGATGTGTTTAAAAATAAGACAAATGAAAGGTCAAATTTTTTTATCTAAATTCCAACATCGTTCCATTTTCTCAGTTTTAAAAATTATTATTAAAATTTATGAAAAAAATTATTTATTACATAATTTGTGTAATAGTTTTCATTGTTTCATTTTTAGCAACCCTATTTTTACCAGTAAATGAAATTTTTAAAGGCATTTTAACATTCCCTGGTATTGTTGCTTTGTTATCTGTTTTATATCAACTATGGCGAGATGAACGAGCCCATGAGCGTGTTATTGAACTACAGAATAAACAGCAAGATTTTATTTTAGGGACAGCATCACATATGGCGGATGTAGTATATAATAAACACGTAGAATTTTGTGAAGAATATATAGACAGAGTACAAGAGGGATTCCAAGAATTATTAAGAGATGGTGTTTCTAAAAATGCACTCATTATCGGAGGGGATCTAATCAAAATAAGACAGAAACATTCTGCCTGGCTTACTCAAGAAATTGAAAAAAACTTAAAACCATTTGAACAAGCATTAATTAAAATAGGAGCCAAGGAAGGTTTTCTTCAAGATACAAGACTCCTCCCGGGAGAAGAAAGAAAAAAAATAGTTGACGAGGTTTATAGATCTTTCGGTTTAGTATTGGGACATGAAACACCAATGAGCAAAGAGGAGGCTGATATGAAAATAGATACAGTTATAGAAAAAATTAGAGAAATACTTGGAATAAATATTCTAACTGATTTAAGACTTAAGGCGGCTGAATTAGCTAAAAAAAGAATAAGTGATATATAAATTATAGATAAATAATTTACTTAATTTTAATTACCCACATTCCAATATCGTTCCATTGCTTCAGTAAATTATTGTAAAATATTATACATGAACGAAATAAAACTTCACAATCAATGGGTTGTTAAAGCTCCTATAAATGATGTATTCGGAATAATGACCGACTTCGAAAAATTTCCAAAGAATTTTCCAAAAGTCGCTGAATCAATACAGATTAATAAACGAGAAGGAAATTATGTAGAGATGGACGCAACCGTAAGATCATTCGGTAAAAAATTTCAGGTGAAGATGAAAACTCAAATTCTTCCGGGGAAAGGCTTTATTTCGGACAATGACAGTTATCAGTTTGGGACTTCCGGACACGAAGAGTTATTGCTTTCTGAACACGCCAAAGGAACTTTGATTGACTATACCTATCAAGTCACTATTCATAAAAAATGGCTAGGTATAATCGCCGTGCCATTACTACGCTGGTATTCAATGAAATACTGGGAAAAAGCAGTTATTGATCAGCTTAAAAAGTTTCTTGAGAAATAATGGTTCTAATATTGTCCAAGGCTTCCATGTTTAATTAATACTATGAATAATACTGCTAATGAATTAGGAACAAAAATATTGCTGATTGCTGTTATTGAAAAAGATGATGCGATTTTGATGCGAAAAAAACCAGAAGGTTCATTGCCATATAAAGAAACATGGTATCTGTTCGGCTGCGAACGCGTATTAAATCAAGACGATTCTAAAACAATATCGGAATACATTAAGAAAACCTTGAATATTGATATTTATTCTATTATACAAATAGGAGAGGATAGTGAAGTTAAGCAAGACCATGATGGAATTGTGAAAAAATTTATTTATATAGATTTTAGCTGCTTCTACAAGAACGGACTACCTAAAACACCCGAGGGAGCAGAAAAAGTTGAGTGGATACCTAAAGAAAAAATTAAGGAATATGACATTGTGCCTCCTTCAAAAAAACTTTTAAAGAAAATTGGGTATTTAAATTAGTTATTCATATTATATTTATTTTTTAAAAAACATTCTCATATTCTCAAGAATATGAGAATGTTTTTTATACACGAAGTTGAATTATAATTATATTATCGCCAAAAGGTGCGGGGTTGACCCCGTCAGAAGTTTGACGCAAGTTTTTATATTTTAAAATATTCAGAGCCGCAAAGGCGGCTTCGCCTAAAGCCTTTATATATCTATGGTTTATTGATGAACTTCTAACGGGGTTGACAAAAAGTGAAAAATTTGCTTAAATAATTAATAGCCAAACATAATTAAATATAACGTTTGGTGATAGATGGATTTTTACAAAGGAGGACAAAATGTCATTACTGACAACAATAGCTATAGTGCTGGAATTTATAGCTGTTTATTTTCTTATCTGTGCTTTCTGTTTTAAAAATCCCGGAGAAAAAATAGAGGCCATGATTGTTATAACAGGCATTATGTTTATTGAATGCCTGCTGTTTAGTATCGGTGATTGGCGGCATAATAGTATAGGGGGTTCTGTATTTTGGGTGATTCTCGCAGTTATCTGTTTGTTAATTTTTAAGAAGGGCATATCGGAACGCAGAAAGATTGAAAAAATTAATCTTAAAAAGGGGGTGTAAGATGTATAAACTTTTTGAAGTTAAAATGTTTAACGCATCGTCAACTGGAGAAGTAGAGGTGATAGAAATTCATGAAAAAAATGGATTTAAAAAACGCGTCGCTTTGCTTGGTGCGCAAGATGCTATTCACGGACATGGATTAATCACGGCTATAAATTACCTTGCATTCACATTCAACTTAAAACTTATTGCTGTTCTACCGCCCAAAGAAATAAATTCTTCTATAATTTACATTTTGATTATGGAAGAAGGGAAATTAATAAAGCATTAAAATTTCAATTCAAATGGAGATAGTAGTAATAACGCTATCTCCATTTTTTTATTTGTGATATAATATAAAGTATTAATTAATTTTAATAAAAATTATATGGGTATTTCAGTTGAATTTAATCCCGACCTTGCCTTGAGGGATATTTCCGAATTTAAAGCAGGCAGGAGAAAAATTGAAGAATGCATTCCTGACCCGTTAGAAATAAATAAAGTTTACGACTTTTTAAAAGAGGGCCAGCGTTGTTATTATTTTGGGGAAGAACTGCCGTTGTTGGAAACAAAAGGCATGGGAAATTTATCAAAACCAAAAGCAAGCATAATTATTTTGGAAGCGACTCATTTTAAGGAAAACGTTAAAATATACACCAAAGGAAAATATGAAGTGATTAAAATAATTCCAGAAGGAGAAATTTATTTTAACGGGATAAATAAAATTTAATTTTTTATGGAAATAGAATTAGAACGAACTTTTTTATTGAAAAATATTCCGGAGAAAATAAAAGATTGCAAATTCATCGAGATTATTGATATTTATATTCCGCAATCAGCGGCGCATCCGGTTTTAAGATTGCGCAAAAAGGGGAATGTTTTTGAAATGACAAAAAAATTTCCAAAAATTAATAATGACGCGTCGGAGCAGGAAGAACACACAATTGTTTTGTCAGAAGAAGAGTTTATCGCTTTGTCAAAATTGAATGGAAAAAAATTAAGAAAATTTCGTTATTATTATCCAATAAGCGATATGACAGCAGAAATTGATATCTATTTAGATGATTTGGAAGGGTTGGCATTAGCGGATTTTGAATTTAAATCAATTGAAGAAAAAAATATTTTCGTGATGCCGGATTTTTGTTTGGCTGATGTTACGCAAGAAAAAGTTGCGGCCGGCGGCATGCTGGCCGGTAGAAAATATTCAGATATTGAGCTGACTTTGAATAAATATAATTATAGAAAAATAAATATTTGACAAAAATCGAAAAAATGCTATAATATTTACATAAAATATAAACTAAATTAGTTATTTAAAAAGGGGGAAAGATGCTTGATAAAATATTACTGATAGTGATTTTGGTAATAGGATTAGTTGGTTTTGTCTTTTTTGTTTTAGCTCTTAGTAATTTGCCGTGGAACGAAGGAGAATCTAGAATCAATATGACAATTGCCATGACATTTGGTGCAGTTTTTTTCCTCAGCCTTGGTATTTTTACTATGATTTTTGGCGATAAATACGGACACATTTTTGATGTTGTGAGCCTTAAACATCCTTGCGTTATTGGCATTACTATCAGCGCTGCATTAATTTGCGCTTTTTTTGCCAAGCAGGGTATAAAGGAACTTAAAGAAATTAAGAAAAAAAAGGAGGCAGAAGATGAATGTAAGAATTCATAAAAAGAAAAATGGCTACACAATTGATACTGAAGGATATCGGGTAGATACTTTCTTTGTCAAAAAAGATGGCCATTACGCAATTTGGAGTGTAGAAAGTCAAAAAGCCGGGCATTGTGAAGTATACGGACGAGAAGCGGAATTGGTAAAAATTTTTGATTCCGAAGGAACAGATAAAGAAATAATGTTGTTCTGTCTGAAAAATGTGAAGAAAAAATTTAAAAATTGGTGCGCGTCCAAAGAAATACAGTTTACTACAATAAAAGAAGATGAAGGAGATTCCAATATTCTTGAGATTCCTTCTCCTTTGCAGATTAAGTAAAGAAATAATCTTTAAGCCGTTATCTCGCGAGATTTAACGGCTTTTTTATTTGCAAATTTATTTTATCTCGGCTATAATATTAATAATATGCGGCAGAGTAGAATCTATTTAAATTTATGAAATATAAATTTTTCAACAAAAAAATCAGCGGAATTTTTACAATACCTTCGGGTATTGTTTCTACTAATGTATCGGTGATTGAAAAAATTATTAAAGAGATTCCTGAAATCGGAATCATTACCACAAAAAGCATCGGATTAAAACCGAAAACAGGAAACAAGGAGCCGGTTATCGCGAAATACGCTCCTTTTTCTTTTATCAATGCCGTCGGACTTGCTAATCCGGGAGCGGAAGAATTTGCGAATCAATTATCAAAAATAAAAATTCCCGATGATAAATTTTTATTAATTTCAATTTTTGGAGATAGTGTCAGTGAATTCAGAGAAGTCGCGGAAAAATTATTTGATTGGGCGGATGGTTTTGAACTGAATATTTCCTGTCCGCATTCTGATAAATACGGCCAAGTCATAGGCCAGGATAAAAAATTAATAGGCGAGATAACAAAAAGCGTTGCTTCTTTTGGAAAACCGGTTTTTGTTAAAATCTCGCCAAGTTTAAATATTAAAGAAACAGTGGAATGCGTTGTGAAAAATGGCGCATCCGGAATAACAGCCATAAACACCAAGGGTCCGGAATTATTTTCACAAAATAATTTTTCTGTTCTTTTGAATAAAGTGGGCGGAATTTCCGGAAAAGCAATTTTAAAACTCGGTTTAAAAAGCGTGAAGGAAGTAAGAAAAATTACCAACTTGCCGATAATAGCCTGTGGTGGAATTTCAACAGCCGAAGACATAAGAAATTACAAGCAAGCCGGAGGGGATTTTTTCGGAGTAGGTTCTGCTTTAGCCGGAATGAATACGGAAGAAATGAAGCAGTATTTTCATCAATTGTCTTTGGATTTGGAAAAAGGAACAAATAAATCCGCCAAACTCTTAAAAAACAAGATAAACACGAAATATAAAAAATACAAAGTCATAGAAAATAAGCAAGTAACCGAAGATTTATTTTTCTTGAAGTTAGACGGGGACATAAAAATAAAAGCGGGGCAATTTATCTTTACTTGGCTGCCGGAAGTGGGGGAGAAACCGTTTTCCGTCTTTGATGACAAGCCGTTAACTTTATTTATTCAAAAAAGAGGCTGTTTCACGAACGAATTGTCAAAATTAAAAAAAGGAAATGATTTATATATCAGGGGACCTTATGGAAATTCGCCGATCATGAATGGAAAAATTTTATTGGTAAGCGGAGGGACGGGAATGGCGGCGCTTTATCTGTTCGCCAAAAGAAACAAGAAAACGATTGCGATTTTGGGAGCAAAAGATAAAAATCATTTGCCTTATATTGAAAAATTCAAATCAGTATGCGAAGAAATTTTTTTAACAACGGAAAATGGCGAAGTTGGACACAAAGGCTTGGTGACGGATGAATTGGAAAAAATTATAAAAAATACGCGGCCGGATTATTGCATTAATTGCGGTCCGGAAAAAATGGTGAAAGAAGTTATAAAAAGAGAAATTAAATATATAAATCCGGAAAAAATTTATTCTTCAATAGATTTTTTGACAAAATGCGGAATCGGTTTGTGTGGGAGTTGCGCCACTTCAAAAGGATACAGAAGCTGCGTCGACGGAAATTTTTTAAAAATAAAACAAATTCAGTAAGATTTAAATAAAAACATTCCGATATTCTCAAGAATGTCGAATATTCAAGGATTTGATTAAAATCGATCATCTCCTGATTTTTTTTATATTGCCATTTGCCCGTTTTTTTGGTATAGTAAAGATATAAATAATCATAATTTTATTATATGGAAGATGTTATTTTGATTACAAAACCTATTTCTAAACAAGAACTTAAAGAAATTGCCGTCAAAAGATTCGGCGATCTGGTAAAAGCAGTAGTTGATCTTGAAAAAGGAACAATGGCATTAGGAGCCGATTTGCACTCTGACGAAGAAGCATTTTTATTGAATAACGGTTCTGACCAGCAAAATTTGTGGGGTATCAATCTTTATCCGGATCTTGAAATGCCGGAAATGGTTGAATTTGATTCTGTTATTAATATTCGTCCAAAACAGAATAATCGCTCGCGTTCAGTTGAAAATGAAGAAATTAGAGAAAAAATTTTGGCAGTTGTTAAAAATTTTATTATTTAAATATGGATTTTATTCATTCTAATTTGGCAAATGGCCGTTGGTCTGTAATGACGTTAGCCGAGCAAATGGCCAATGTTGGCAGTGAATTTGAAAGGGCATTGCAATGGAAGAAAAAAAATAATTCGCAATTTTTTGACAATGCCGCGGCAAGAATGCTGGATTTAATGGATTTAACCATCAGCGACAAACGTTGGCACAACCATCGCCTTAAAGAATTAACGAGAATAAGAGAGGTGGTTTGCGAAGAATTATTTAATGAATCACCGAATCAAAAATCAATTGAAGGTTTGGAAAAGTATTTTTTAAGTTTCGGCTATCTGGCCAGATTAAATAAATAAGAATATGAAATTTTTACTTACTTCGTCAGGTCTTACAAACAAATCAATTGCCAAAGCTTTATTGGAATTGGTCGGTAAAAAAGCCAAAGAAACAACCATTGCTTTTATTCCAACCGCGGCCAATCCCATTCAAGACGACAAAACTTGGTTGATTAACGATCTGTACAATATCAAGAAACAAAATTTTAAAAGCATTGATATTGTTGATATTTCCGCTTTGCCGAAAAAAAATTGGCTGCCGCGGCTTGAAGACGCCGATGTTCTGTTTTTTTCCGGAGGAAATGTTTTTCATTTGATGTATTGGATGAAAAAATCAGGTTTGGCGAAAATCTTGCCCAAGCTTTTAAAAACCAGAGTTTACGTCGGAATCAGCGCCGGCAGCATGGTTACCACCAAAGACCTCTCATTCAGCTCTGCTAAACGCCTTTATTATGAAGATTTGAAAGGAAAGCCCGACGAAAAAGGACTCGGGTTTTTTGATTTTTATTTCCGTCCGCATCTCAATTCTCCGCATTTTCCAAAAGTCCGCAAGAAATTTTTGGAACAAACGAAAAAAGGATTAAAAGATCCCATCTACGCCCTTGATGACCAATCCGCCCTCAAAATTAAAAACAAAAAAATTGAAATCATCACCGAAGGCAAATATCTAAAAATATAGTTTCTAATATGAGTAAAAAAGAAATAAACAAGAATTTAGTTATTTATCAGGCGAAATCCGGCGCAATTGAGCTTCGGGGTGATTTTACGCGCGAAACCATATGGGCTACGCAGGCACAGATAGCTGATGTTTTTCAGGCTGAGCGATCAGTTGTGACTAAACATATTCAAAATATTATTAAAGATAAAGAATTGGATGCTAATTCAGTATGTGCAAATTTTGCACATACTGCGAATGACGGAAAAGTATATAAAGTGCAGTTTTACAACCTTGATGTAATTTTGGCTGTGGGATACAGAACTAATTCAAAACGAGCTATTGAGTTTCGCCAATGGGCGACCAAAACGCTGCGAAGCTATATCATTGATGGTTTTGCCGTGAATAAAAATCGTATTGCGAAAAATTACCAGCAGTTTTTAAATGTAGTTGATGATATTAAAAAATTCCTACCTGCCGGACCGGCGATGGAAGCAAGGGATGCAGTTGAGCTTGTTTCGCTTTTTGCCGATACTTGGTTGTCGCTTGATGCATATGATAGAGATTCTTTGCCAAAAGGGAAACTAACAAAAAAGAAAGTTGAATTAACGGCAGATAAAATCATTGACAGCCTTACTGAATTAAAAACAGAGCTTATTCGCAAGTCAGAAGCGACTGATATTTTCGGTATGGAAAGAAGCAGGGGATCTGTGGCGGGAATTGTCGGCAATGTAATGCAATCTTTCGGAGGCAAGGAATTATATGAAAGTGCGGAAGAAAAAGCGGCGCATTTGTTGTATTTTATGGTTAAAAATCATCCCTTTACTGATGGAAATAAAAGAAGCGGAGCATTTGCTTTTGTCTGGTTTTTAAAACAAGCCAATATTTTAAATGTATCAAAACTTACTCCTTCCGCTCTTACGGCACTTACGATTCTTGTCGCAAGTAGCGATCCGAAAGACAAAGATAAAATTGTGGCTTTAATTTTAAATTTAATTGCTAAATAAATTCGATGAGTAAAATAAAAGTTTTAATTCAAGGTTACGCCAAAGAAAAAAACGGACAAGAATTCGCTTCGTCAACAACCACGCTGATTCAAGAGAAAGGATTAAACATAATCGTTGACCCGGGAATGAACCGAAAATTATTATTAACGTCTTTGAAAAAACAAGGTTTGACTGTTTTGGATATAAATTATGTGATTTTAACGCATGATCACTCAGACCATTGTCTTTTGGCCGGAATTTTTGAAAAAGCCAAAATTTTGGACGCGGATGATATTTATTCATGGGACGGAAAAATCACCGGTCATAACGGTAAAGTCCCCGGAACTGAAATTAAAATTATAAAAACGCCCGGCCACGCCATGTTTCATTGTTCAGTTTTAGTCCAGACAAAGGAACTCGGAAAAACGGCCATTGTCGGCGATGTTTTCTGGTGGGCAGACGAAGAAAAACAAAAAACAGACCAACAAAGCCTGTTAAAACACAAAGACCCTTACGTAAAAAATGAAAAATTGCTCCTGGCAAGCAGAAAAAAGATTCTGAAAACCGCGGATTATATCATCCCCGGCCATGGAAAAATGTTCGAAACAGGGGATTAAAAATGGGGGATTGATTTAAAAAGCTTGCCCCGTAGCGAACTTGTTCTGCTTCTGGGGTTATCCACAATTCAAATTTGACAAATTATAATATGTACGTTATTATGTACATAGAGATTTATAAAAAATAAACAAAAAAATATTATGAATATGAAAACAACTTTGCCCATTTCTGAGGCAAGAAAACAAATTTTTTTAATCGCAGAAGAGGCCCAAAGGCCCGGCAATTATTATACTTTAACCGAAAAAGGAAGGCCAAAAGTGGTGATGATGTCTGCCGAAGAGTTTGAATCTTGGCAGGAAACTTTGGAAGTGATGCAAGAATTTCCCAATTTGAAGAAAGACATCGCGCGCGCCGAAGCGGAAATAAAAAAAGGTGATTATATCACCTTAGAAGAAATGATGGCCAAAAGCGGTTATATTTTAGCGGATAAATCAAAACAAAAATATGGCATATCAAATAATCATCGCCAAGAGTGTGCAAAAAGAAATAGAAAAGTTAAATAATGTTTTTCAGATAAAAATTCAACTTGCGTTAGCTCAATTGGCAATCAATCCTTTCATTGGGAAAAAATTAGAAGGCGAATATAAAGATTCGTGGTCATATCGCGTTTGGCCGTATCGCATTTTGTATAAAATTCGCAAGCGCGAATTGGAAGTCTGGATAGTCAAAGTCGGACATCGACAAGGAGTTTATTAATAAAATTAATATAAAAATATGACAGATGATATAATTATTAATTCCCTTAATAAAGATTTTGAGAGTATTAAAAAAATTACTAAAAATGGTATTGAGTATTGGCAAGCTCGCGAATTAATGCCTCTTTTAGATTATCCAAATTGGCAAAAAGCAGAAGAAGTGATAGCTAGGGCTGCTAGGGCCTGTATTAATAGCGGCCAAGCTGTGGATAACCATTTTCACCAAATGGTTAAAATGGTGGAGATTGGCTCAAGTACAATGCGAGAAATAAGAGACTGGAAATTAGATCGATATGCTTGTTATTTGGTTGCGCAAAACGGCGATCCTAATAAGCAAGAGATTGCTTTGGCTCAGACTTATTTTGCCATTCAAACAAGAAAACAAGAAATATTTGAACAACTTTCTGCTTCCGATAAACGACTTTTTATTCGTGGCGAAGTAACGGCGGAAAATAAAAAGCTTTTCAGCACTGCTAAAAGAGCCGGTGTAACAAAATTCGGTTCATTTAATGATGCTGGCTATAAAGGATTGTATGGAATGCCTCTTGCGGATATTGAAAATAGAAAAGGAATAAGGAAAGGAGAACTTTTGGATCGTGCAGGAACAACTGAGCTGGCAGCAAATTTATTTCGAATAACTCAGACTGATGAAAAAATCAGAAAAGATGATATCAGGGGGGATGACCTTGCGTCAAGAACGCATTTTATGGTCGGTGGTAAAGTCCGACAGACAATCAAGGATATAGGCGGAACACTTCCGGAAAATCTTCCGCCGGAAAAACATATTAAGGAATTAAAAAGTGAGAAAAGAAAAAGTTTAAAAAAAAGAAACTAACATATACTTACAAAAAATATCTCGATATTTTTATTGGAAATGATAAATAATAATATAAACGAAGCAGAAAAAAGATTTTAAAAATCGCGGATTATATCATCCCCGGCCACGGAAAAATGTTCAAAACAGGGGGAATAGTATTAAAAATAAAAAATGATAAAATAAGATAATTATGCGTTTTATTGGTTGTAAAGAAAATTTACTTGGTTTTATAGAAACCTTTGTCAAAAAAAAAGACATAAGAGGTAATACCTTTTGTGATCTTTTTGCTGGAACAGGAAGTGTCGCTAAACATTTCAAAAAGCTTGGCTATAAAATTATTTCATCCGACCTTTTATATTTTTCTTATGTTTTGCAAAAAGTTTATATTGAACAAAATCAATATCCTAAATTCGCTAAATTATTAAAATATTTAAAAATAAATCCCGTAGAGGAAACTCTTTTTACTAGTGACAGTCAAAACGCAAAAGAAGTAATCAAATGTCTTAATAATTTAGAAGGAACTGAGGGTTTTATTTATAAAAATTACTCACCTGAAGGCACACGGGGTCAAACAAATCTTCGTAAATATTTTACTGGCAATAATGCCAAACAAATTGACACGATAAGAGAAAAAATTGAGGAATGGAAAAAATCAAATTTCCTTAATGAGCAAGAGTATTTTTTCTTACTTGGCGCACTTATTGAAGCAGTGCCATTTGTCGCAAATATCAGTGGGACTTATTCTGCTTTTCTTAAAAAATGGGACAAGCGAGCATTTAAAAAACTAACACTTGAAGTGCCAGAAATTATTAAGAGCAATGAAACACATAAAGTGTTTAATATTAATGGTTTAAATGTTTTTGATCAGATAAAAGGAATTGATATTTTATATCTTGATCCGCCCTACAATGAGAGACAATACGCACCGAACTATCATATTTTAGAAACTATCGCAAAATGGGATAAACCAGAAATTAAAGGTATTACTGGAATGAGAGCTTATGAAAATCAAAAATCTGAATTTTGTAATTCAAAATCTGGTATTAAAGCTCTTGATGAAATTATTAAAAAAAGCGACTTTAAACATTTAATTTTGAGTTATAATGATGACGGTATTATGCCAGAAAATGAAATATTAAAACTATTTAATAATGCTGGAAAAATTGAGGTAACAGAACAGGATTATCAAAGGTATAAAAGCAATAATAATGGCGATCAAAAAAATGGAGTAAGGGAAAAACTTTATTATCTTAAAAGAGTAAACCATAATAATAAACTTAATGATTTAAGCGGCTCAGAGTGGATTTACTTTTTAAATTCGGTTGATGTAACTCACTATTCAACAAAAGGAATAGACGGCTTTGCCCATCATTTACGTGGAAAACATCCCTCGCCTAAACCACCTCAATTGATGAAAAAATTTATTGATTTTTTTACAAAAGAAAATCAAATCGTCCTCGATCCATTTATGGGCGTTGGCGGAACATTAATTGCTTGCTCATTATCTAATCGAAAAGGAATTGGTATAGATTTATCAAAAAAATATATTGATTTATATAAAAAGGTTTGTAAAGAACTTAACGTTGTTGAGCAAACAACGATTGTTGGTAATTCCACAGGAATAGATAAATTATTAAAAAAAGGTACGACTATTGATTTTATTCTAACTGATCCGCCATACGGTGAAATGTTAAGTAAAAAACGAACAGGACAAAGAAAAAAGAAAACAGGTATAGCCGTAGCCACGCCATTTACTAATCACGAAACTGATTTGGGAAATATGGAACGAGAAAATTTTCTTGAATCATTAAAAGAGATAATTGCAAAATCAGCGGAATATCTAAAACCAAAAGGATATATTGCTGTTTTTGTAAAAGATTTACAACCTAAAAATGGCGAGCATAATATGCTTCATGCTTTTATAACAGATAAATTATTAGAAATTCCAGATATATCTTTTCGGGGTTATAAAATTTGGTATGACGCAACGCAGAAACTTTATCCTTTTGGCTATCCGCACGCTTTCGTTGCCAACCAATTTCATCAATTTATTATGATATTTCGTAAAGAAAAGTAGTATGAAAAATAAAAATTTGTGGATTTTAACAGAAGAAAGACCAAAGCGAGAAGTTATCGCTAATATTTTAATGATGTTTGCAAAAAATAATGAATTTGTCTGCTTTGTTGACACTATCCGCATTTTACCAATTTTAGAGAATGGTAAATTTTCATTTTTATATGAAGTGGTTGGTTTTCGTTGCAATAAAATTGAGAGAGTTTTTATAAAATCTGTTAGCGGTTTTGGTAGTTTTGTTGATTTTTTAATTTTTTTTCAAGAAAAACAGCCGATACAAACAGATTTACCAATATATGCGATAGAAGAAACAAAAACTGATGATAAAGAAAGCAGAAACACAGGCGTATATCAGCGTGCTTCAAAATTTGTATTTATCGAAAAATACTATCCTAAAATAAAGAAAGTAATGCTTTATAATTTACAGATAGAACAAAAAGAGATACCAACAGCTACTTATATTTTCGGCACACGATTATTATTAACTCTTGGAGTTGAAATACTCGGTAAAAAACTAGATAGTAAAATTTTTCAGCCATTTCATTCACTTGATGAAATTATTGCTCTTAAAAAAGCAATGAGAAAAGCCCATAAAGGCAATGTCCCGATTTTAATTAAAAAAATTGGCAATAAAATTACAGTTTCTGGTAGATTATATAAATCAGATGGGCTTGCTCATGATCCAAATATCGGGGCATTAAGTTTGATTTGCGCCGTTATTAGGGAATTAGGTTGGGATGGTGAAATTATTATTACTAAACACGGCTTAAAACAAAAACATATTCAAACTGATAATAAATTTATAAAAATTGCTAACAAGTTGAATATAAAAATTCATGGACTTTTAATCCCTGTCAGTAAACATAGAGATAATTATTGGAAATATGAAACAGAGGGCGAAAAACTTGGCACAATTTTTATTCATTTAGTAGTTGAGAATTTTACAGAAGGATATGCAATTTTTGAAAATCATGCTGGATGTGAAAAAGGTTATTTTATAACGAGCGATGGCAAACATATTCCACTTGAAAAATACTCAGATAGAAAAGCATACAAAGCCGGAAATAAAAATAAAATAATTAGCATCCCTGATTTAATTTTGATTGATTTTGGAAGAAGTGAGATTGTCAATATTGAGGGTAAAAAATATCAATTTCGCCAAGACGGAATTAAAGAATTAAAAGGTTTTGGTGATATAGAAAAAACTTATATCAAAAAATATTATCCGAAATTTAAAATTACTCGTACTGTCGTTTTATATGGCGGAACTAAAACAAAAATTATTGAAATTGAAGTAGGTTTTTTACTCAATGAAAACGGCGATCTTATACTAGGAATGAAAGCACCAAAATTATTTAAAGAAGCAATTAAAAACCTTTTAGATTTTTGGTTGTAATAAAAAGATTAAAATTATATAATTAAATCTCAAAATAATGGAGAAGAAAATAACAGAAGATTTTGTTAAACATGCAATAATTAAGTGGCTATCATCAAATGGTTGGGGATATTTTCAATTTGGAAATTTACATGATCATGGTGTTGATCTTAAGGCTAAAAATTTTAAATACTCTCGATATTTTTTTATTGAAACAAAAGGGCAAGGAAAAATAAGACAGGCAGATGAGGTCGCTTTTATCTATTCACTCGGGCAGATTATTACAAGAATGAAATCTGGCGGATCAACACGAAATTATTATGCATTAGGATTACCTGATGTAAGTGCAAAAATTGCTATTCGGCGTATTCCGTGGCAAGTAGCTAAAAAACTTTTACTTTATGTATTTTCTGTAGATAAATCTGGAAAAGTAAAACAATACTCTTGGCAAAATCTTAAAAAAATTCAATAGGCAGTGCACTAATTTTACTGACAAAAAATTAGGCGAAAAAAAATAATATATTATAAAATAATTTTAAAAATTTTATGAGTAAAATTCAAACTAATTCAGGACAAATTAGAAAAAAAAGAGAGGATACTTTAATTAAAAATATTGAAAAACAATATGGTGTTAATTTTGGCGTGCGAGGCGACGAAAAACTTGGAACATATCTTAGAGACAAAGGACTTCCTTCTCTTTCTAAGGCTCTAGTCAAAGTGACAAAAAAGAGATAACCATATGAATATTGATACTTTTTATAAAAATGTTAAATGGAATCTTGAACAAATCGTGGTTCAGGTTGGACATGCAGAAGGAGTAAAGGGAAGAGCTAGAAGCGGATATTATAAGTCGGCAATTATTTTAGCCGCTTCAATAATAGAAGCACTTGCATATAAAATATTAGAGCAAAATTATTCTCTAGAAATGCCGTTAGAAGATTGGAAGTGTGTACGTTCAAATTTTTTGCCCGAACAATATAAAAGCGATAAAGGAGAAAGGTTAAGTATTTGTGAGAGAAAAAGATTTAAGTTTGAGCTAAATAAACAAACTGATTTCAAAAAGGTAAACGAGGTTTGTCATTTCCTTAATGTTTTCTCAACAAAATCATTCAAAAAAATAGAAAAGGTAAGAAAATTAAGGAATAGAATACATATTCAAGGATTAGATGATTTGGATAGAAGTTATACAAAAAAAGAATTGGAATTTGTTTCATCTGTCATGAATGAATTACTAAACAAGATTAATCATGGATAATTTATTAAACTATGATTAACAATATCGAAAAATTAACTGAGTCCCAACTTGTTGAATATACGGGCGAAAAAGCTAAACTTTCAGGAATGTCGAGCGGACTTGATGCCCAACAAGCTCAGGCTGAACTTACCAAACGTCTAATTGACAGTATTCGAAATTTTGATGATGCCTCTTCTAGATATTCCAAAATTTTATTAATACTCACAATGATTTTAATGGAAATTGGTATTTCTCAAATACTTATAACTTTATTTCAATTTGAACGGTTATGGGAAAAAATGTTAATATACTTTATTATTCTTTTGGGTTTTATTATATTATTTATATATGCTTATAAATCAATTTTTAATGACGACAAAAAATTAAATAATAAATAATATGTCTGAATATTATAACCCAAACAGAACAAGAAATCTTTACAGTCCTATTTCAAAGGAAGTTTTTCGTTTAAGTCGGTCAAAGATTGATTTATTCATAAAATGTCCGAGGTGTTTTTATTTGGATCGCCGGCTTGGCGTCGGCCAACCGCCCGGATTTCCGTTTTCCTTGAATTCCGCCGTGGATAAACTTTTGAAAAAAGAATTTGATATTCATCGGGCTAAAGGAGTGGCGCATCCGTTAATGACCGAATATGGCGTGGACGCGGTGCCGTTGGTTCATAAAAAAATGGAAGAATGGCGTGATTCTTTGCGCGCCGGCATAACTTATCAAATACCCGGCACGAATATAATGATTACCGGCGGCGTGGATGATGTTTGGGTAAATCCGAAAGGCGAATTTCTGATTGTTGATTACAAAGCCACTTCAAAAAGTGAGGAAGTTAATTTGGATGCCGAATGGCAGATTGGGTATAAACGGCAGATGGAAATATATCAATGGTTGTTCAGGCAAAATGGTTTTAAAGTGTCTTCAACCGGTTATTTTGTTTATTGCAACGGCGACGCGGACAAAAAAGCGTTTGACGGCAAATTGGAATTTGACATCAAAATTATTCCGTATAAAGGCGATGATTCTTGGGTTGAAAAAACCGTTAAAGAGGCGATAGAGTGCCTTAATTCCGACATTCTCCCTAAACCCGGACCCGACTGCGACTTTTGTAAATACCGCCAAGCGGTCAAAAAATTTGAGAACTAAAATAATAATTTATGATAAATAATAAACAAATCACGATTTTTGAAGGTCAAAAAATCCGCCGGCTATGGGACGAAAAAAAAGAAAAATGGTATTTTTCAGTTATTGATATTATGGCCGTTCTTACAGAGCAACCCGATTTTAAAAAAGCGCAAAGCTATTGGACAACGCTTAAAAATCGTTTAAAACAAGAAGGGAATGAGTCTGTCACAAAATGTGACAAACTGAAATTACAATCTACTGATGGAAAGTATTATAAAACCGACACAGCCGACGTAGAAACAATTTTGCGCCTTATTCAATCAGTTCCGAGTAAAAAAGCTGAACCGATAAAATTATGGCTGGCGCGCGTGGGTTATGAAAGAATACAAGAAACCGTTGATCCGGAAAAATCAATCAATCGGGGCAGAATGAATTGGCAAAGAATGGGCCGAAGCCAAAAATGGATACAGCAAAGAATGATGGGGCAGGAAATCAGAAATAAATTGACGGATTATTGGAAAAATAACGAAGTCAAAGAGCAGGACGAATACGCTATTTTGACAAATATTATTCATCAAGAATGGATCGATTTGTCGGTTAAGGATCATAAGAATTTAAAAAAATTGAAAACAGAAAATTTGCGCGATCATATGACGGATGCGGAATTGGTTTTTTCGGCCTTGGCGGAACTTTCCACACGTGAAATCGCCGAAACAATGAAAACAAAAGGCTTGGAAGAAAATAAAATTCCGGCGGTTAAGGGAGGCCGCATTGCCAAAAATGCGCGATTGGAATTGGAACAGAAAACCGGCAAAAGTGTTGTCAGCAGAGAAAATTTTTTACAATCTCCAAAAAATGGAAAAAAATTAATTAAAAAATAATTATAGCTTGATTTTAATTTGCTTTTTTATTAACTTTAAATAAAAATTATGAGACCGACAAAAAATGAATACTATTTAATGATTGCCGAGAGAGTAAAAAATCGTGGCACTTGTCTTCGCGCTAAAATTGGAGCGATTATTGTCAGAGATGATCAAATTATCGCTACCGGTTATTTGGGCAGTCCAAGACAAACAAAAGATTGTCTTGAAAGAAATGATTGTCTAAGAGACAAATTGAATATTCCTCACGGCCAAAGATATGAACTTTGCCGAAGCGTACATGCTGAACAAAATTGTATTTTAAACGCTGCCCGAGCAGGAGTATCTCTTTTGAATGGCGATATGTATATTTACGGTGAAAATCAGAAAGGTGAAAAAACCGATGCTTTTCCTTGTTTTATTTGCAAAAAAATGATTATCAATGCCGGTTTAAAAAGAGTGGTTTGCTCCACAAGAGAAGGGGATATAAAAGTTTTTAATGTTGAAGATTGGGCGCGCGATTGGCAAGAAAAAGATATTATAGACGATCAGCAACAATACGGAAAAGACCAAAATAAATAATAAATAAAAAATATATGAATAAAAAAAATGTTATCAAGTTTTTAATTTATTTCGGTTTTTGTGAATGCGCCGGCGCCATTGGCAGTATTTTCACCGTTTCGGCCATCAAAAATTGGTATGTATTTTTAGAAAAACCGTCTTTCAGTCCGCCAAATTGGTTATTCGGTCCGGCCTGGACCACACTTTATCTATTAATGGCAATTTCCATTTTTCTCATTTCGTCCTCTTACGCTAAAGCTACAGAAGGACAGAGCAAAAAAATAAAAATGGTTTCTCGTCTTTTCTGGATTCATTTATTTTTTAACGCCATTTGGTCATTTTTATTTTTCGGATTGGAGAGCCCATTACTCGGACTTTTTGACATTATAATTTTATGGGTGATGATCGGAATTTTGACTTTTCAATTCTTCAAAATCAGAAAACTGGCCGGAATTTTATTTATTCCTTATTGGCTTTGGGTTTCTTTTGCCACAATTTTAAACTTTTTTGTTTGGAAATTAAATTAACCCTTCGACAAACTCAGGATAAATCCTTCGACAAACTCAGGATAAATCCTTCGACAAACTCAGGATAAACCCTTCGACAAACTCAGGATAAACCCTTCGATACTTCAACAGATTCAGTACAAGTAAACTCAGGATAAATCCTTCGATACTTCAACAGATTCAGTACAAGTAAACTCAGGATAAATCATTTAATAAATTTATGAAAAATAAAAGACTCATTTTGATTTTTATTTTAATATTTATGGCAATCGGGTGCGGCATTTATTTTTTGATTTTTAAATCAGTTAATAAAGAACCCCCGAAGCCGCTTACGGCGTCAAAGCCAACTGTTTTTTGGATTGACAACAGGACATTATCAGTACTTTTTAAAATTGAAAATCCCAACAGAAATTACGGATCGGATAATTATTCATACACGATCAATCTTTATGACGACCATGAAAATTTGATAAAATCAATTCAGAAATCACTTTTTATTTACAGAGGAGAAACTCAAACTTTGGCTGAAACAAAAATTGATACGGGCGGAAATATGGTTGGCCGGGCGGAAGTGGTTATTGGCGACACAAATTGGATTCCGGCGATCAATTTTACAAAACCTATTTTAAAAACGGAAGCTTTGGAAACGACCAAAGAAAAAAACAGTTCTTATAAAATCAACGTAAAATTATATAATCCGAATGATTTTGATATTTCCAAACTTGTTGTCAGCGCGGTTTTGTTCAGCAAAGAAGGACGGGAAATGGCAGTGGTCAGAGCGGACTCGGATTCCATGAAGGCCAAAAGAAGCAAGGGGCTTATATCTTACATAAACATTGATTCTTCCATGGAACAATATCTTGACATGTCGGCTACAAAATTTTACATATACGCCAAAAAATAAATAATTTAAATAATAAATTTTATGAAAAATTTTGAAACACCGAATTTATCAGCCGAAACAAAAAGAGAGAAAGCGTTAAATCCCAACGAAACAAAAGAATTGGGACAAGATATGAAGGAATATACAGAAGGATTAAAATTAAGGATTGAAGAAATTAAAACAGAATTAAAAACAGAAACCAATACGGGGATAAGAGTTGAACTGGAAAACGAATTGGCGGATTTGGAAGAACAATATGAAGGATTAAAGGGTTTTACCGACGACATTGAATCGGGAAATTTTGAAGAAATTATTGAGAAATAATCCATTGACGTATTTTAATTTTTCGGCTATTATATAAAGAAGGTTCTTTAAAAGGAGGAAAAATGAAAAAGAAAAAATATTCATCGTTTTATCGGGAATTTAAGGAAATGCATGCAATGCGAAAAAAGATTGATGCGAAATGTAAGCAAATAAATAAATTAATGGCAGAAAAAGGCAAGTTAGAGAAAGAAAAGGTTAAAAAACTTAAGAAATTTGTAGGAAAACGAGTTGAAATATGTTGGGACGACGATTCGCAATGGAAAGGTAAAATAGAGTGTACTTTAGTTAAAATTTTTGAAGATCGTAATTTTGGCTGGGGATGTAAAATAGAACAGAAATCCATAAAATATATTCGTGGTCCCGAAACAAAAATATTATTTGTGAACGAAATTACGAAGATAGAAAAAGTTTAATTTAAAAAAGGTCCGCAATAATTCGCGGGCCTTTTCTTATTGATTTTTTTATATTTATCGTCTGGACAAAAATTTTAAAATTGATATAATTTTAACTCATATATGTCTAAATTCGCAGATAAACAATATTTAATGGAATCTTTGAAGATATTCAGCCGGTTGTCGGTTTGGATTGTTTTCCCGGCTCTTTTGGGAGCTTTATTGGGAAAATGGCTGGATAAAAAATATAACAGTTCGCCGCGTTGGTTTTTAATCGTCATCGGCTTATCTTTTATTTTTTCAATGATTGCTTTGGTCAAAAATACTTTAGAAGAATATAAAAAGTATTAACTCTTTGATATCTGCGCTCGCTCGGAAAAGTAATCCACTAGTAAGCGAACTACTTTTCTCTCACTCGCTTGATAATAAAAAGATTGAAAAACGCAAATAATATGTCTAATAGTGCCGGAGAACAAATTTTGCACGAAAATACTTTATATGCCGAACAGGTTTTTCATGTCGGTAATTTTCCCATTACTAATTCCATAATTAATTCTTGGATAGTAGTGATTATTTTTGTCGTCGCTTTGGTTTGGTCTTTAAAAGGAAAAATAAAACAAGTGCCTCGCGGCTTGCAGAATGCCTTGGAAATGGTTTTTGAATCATTTTTTGATATTTTTGATTCGGTTACCGGCAGTCGCAAAAAGACTTTACACTTCGCTCCGTTTGTTTTATCTTTTTTCTTTTTTGTTTTAATCAATAACTGGATGGGTCTTTTGCCCGGAGTCGGATCTATTGGCCAGATAGTATCCGAAGGAGGGCATAAATTATTTATTCCTTATTTTCGCGGCGCTACGGCTGATTTGAACACCACTTTGGCTTTGGCTTCCTTGGCGGTCGTAGTCAGTCATATTATGGGAGTCGTGGCTGTCGGTTGGTGGAAATATCTGAACAAATTCATCAATTTTAAAATTTTATTGGAAATACCGAAAAAAATTATCAAAGATCCGACTATCTTGCTTATTAACCCGATTAAATTTTTTGTCGGCTTGATTGAAATAGTGGGTGAGTTGGCAAAAGTTGCCAGCTTATCTTTTCGTTTATTTGGAAATATTTTTGCCGGTGAAGTATTACTGGCCTCAATGTCGGCCATATTCGCTTTCGGTTTGCCACTGCCGTTTATGTTTTTGGAAGTTATTGTTGGTTTCATCCAAGCTTTGATTTTTTCAATTTTAGTGTTAATATATCTATCCATTGCCACTACGGCGGAAGAACATTAATTAAAGGTCAATTTAAAAAAATATAAATTATTAACAACACTATGGAAAATATAATGTTAGCCAAAGCTTTAGCTATTGGTATCGGCGCTATCGGTCCCGGTTTGGGTATCGGTTTCATTGGCGCGAAAGCCATGGAAGCGATCGGCCGCAATCCGGAAGCTTCCAGCAAAATTTTAGTGCCAATGTTATTGGCCTGCGCTTTTGCCGAAGCTATTGCCATTTACGCTTTAGTTATTGCTTTCAGTATCAGTTAACATCAAATAGCAATTTGACGAACTGCTCCTTTTTCGGGAGCAGAGGTTAAATTATTATTATATTAAATTTTTTATATGGATTCATTAGTTTCTATTTTTCACATTGATTTTAAATTATTTTTGGCTCAACTGATTAATTTCGCGATTATCTTTTTTGTGCTTTATAAATTCGCTTTTAAGCCGATTGCTAAAGTAATGCAAGAAAGAACCGTGACGATTGAAAAAAGTTTGAATGATGCCAAGGAAGTTGAAAAAAAATTGGCCGAAACAAATCTTGAACAAATTAAAATTTTAAACAGCGCCAAGAAAGACGCTTTGGCTATTGTTGAAAATGCCAATCAGTCGGCTGAAATCAATAAGCAAAAATTAGTTGAAAAAACCAAATTGGAAGTGGCGGCTATTTTTGAAAGCGAGAAAGCCAAAATCGCTCAAGAAAAAGAAGAATCAATCAAAGAAATAAAAAATGAAATGACTGATTTGGTGGTTTTGGCCGTGGAAAAAGTGCTTAAGGAAAAAATGACTGATGTTAAAGATAAAAAAATAATTGAGGATTTAATTAAATAATAAAAGGGTATAATATATTATGAAAATTTCCGCTCGACAATATGCCGAGAGTTTGGCTCAATCCATCTCTTCAAAAAGCAAGCCTGAAATGGCGGTGATTTTGGATAATTTCGCCAAAATTATGATGGAAAATCGGGATTTAAATCGATTGAATGAGATTCTGTCTGCTTTTTCCAAAATTTGGGATAAGAATCAGGGAGAATTGGCGGTTGAATTTACCGGCGCTCGAGCTATTTCGGAAAAAACCAAAAAAGAAATTGAAGAATATTTAAAATTGAAAACCGGCGCACAAAAAATAGTTTTAACCGAAAAAACAGATGAAGATATTCTAGGCGGCCTTGTTCTGCGTTATGAAGACAAAGTGATCAATGCTAGCTTGAAACAATCTTTGCAGGATTTAAAAAACGAAATGAATAAATAGAACAAATAATAAAAATAATAATTTTATAAAAAATATGTCAAATACGAAAGATTTCATCATTGAACAGCTTAAAAGCCGAATTTCCGGTTATCAAGCTGAAGCCAAAGAACAGACGGTCGGTCGAGTTTTAAAAATTTCCGACGGTATTGCTTTGATTTCAGGATTGTCCGATGCCATGATGTCTGAAATTTTAATTTTTAAATCCAACGGACAAGAAATTGTCGGCGTGGCTTTAAACTTGGAAGAAAATTTGGTCGGAGCTATTATCTTGGGTGAATTTGCAGTTATTAAAGAAGGTGATGAAGTGGTTTGCACCAAAAGAATTTTGGAAGTTCCGGTTGGTCCGAATTTAGTCGGACGCGTAGTTGATCCATTGGGCGCTCCGCTTGACGGAAAAGGAAAAATTGAAGCGGCTAAATTTTATCCGGTTGAAAAAATCGCCCCGGGTGTTATTACCCGCGCCAAGGTTAAAGATCCTGTTCAAACCGGTATTAAAGCCATTGATGCCATGATTCCAATCGGCCGCGGTCAGAGAGAATTGATTATCGGCGATCGCCAAATCGGAAAAACAGCCATTGCGATTGATGCTATTATCAATCAAAAAGGCCAGAATATGAAATGTATTTATGTGGCCATTGGACAAAAAGAATCAAAAATAGCCAATATCGTTGCTAAGTTGGAAGAAGCCGGAGCCATGAGTTATACGACCATTGTTTTGGCCGGTGCTTCAAATTCAGCTTCATTATTATATATTGCTCCTTATGCCGGTTGCGCCATGGCTGAATATTTTTTAGATCAAGGCGAAGATGTCTTGATTATTTATGATGATTTATCCAAACACGCGGTCGCTTATCGTGAAATTTCTTTATTATTGCGCAGACCGCCGGGACGCGAAGCTTATCCGGGTGATGTATTTTATCTTCATTCCAGATTATTGGAACGTTCCTGCAAATTAAATGCTGATTTTGGCGGCGGTTCCATTACCGCTTTGCCGATTATTGAAACTCAAGCCGGCGATGTTTCGGCTTATATTCCAACCAATGTTATTTCCATTACTGACGGCCAAATTTATTTGGAACCTGATTTATTTTATCAGGGCCAGCGTCCGTCCGTAAATGCCGGTTTGTCAGTTTCTCGCGTCGGTTCAACAGCTCAAATTAAAGCCATGAAAAAAGTAGCCGGAAAAATGCGTTTGGAAGCCGCTCAATATCGCGAACTGGCCGCGTTTGCCCAATTCGGTTCTGACCTGGATACTGATACTAAAAATAAATTGGAAAGAGGCAAGAGATTGTATGAAATTTTCAAACAAGATCAATATTTGCCCGTTCATGTCGCCAAACAAGTTCTGATTTATTATGCTTTGATTAACGGCTATGTTGATAATGTTCCGGTGGAAAAAACCAGAGAATTTGAACAAGGACTGATGAAATACGCAGATTTGAATAATCAAGTTTTGAATTTAATTGAAGAAAAAAAAGAATTAACCGAAGAAGTGGAGGTTAAAATAAAAAAATTAATTGACGATTATAAAGCCACTCTGGATTATTTGACTAAGTAATATATGGCCAAGACCAAAGAAATATCTCGGCGCATCAAATCCGTTTCCAATACCAAAAAAATCACCAAAGCAATGGAAATGGTGGCGGCGTCAAAAATGAGAAAAGCGGTGGAAGCCGTGCTTAAAACTCGCACTTATGCAAATTTAAGTTGGGAGATGGTTTTACGTTTGGCAAAAATTTCCGCAGGCAATAATGAAATCGGACATCCGCTTTTAACCAAAAAAAAGGAAATAAAAAAAGCCGCCTTGATTTTAATTTCTTCCAATCGCGGTTTATGCGGCGGATTTAACGCCGCGGTTATCAATAGAGCGAAAGAATCATTAAAAAAACATAATTTGGAAACTGATATTATTTTAGTCGGCAAAAAGGGGAGTATTATGGCTCAGCAAAAATATAATATTGCGGCAGAATTTCCCAAATCTGATTTGGTCTTATCAGCAGCCGAAACCAACCCTATTGCTCGGATGGCAATTAATGATTATTTATCGGGCAAATATGACAAAGTGATGCTTGTTTATACTGATTTTGTCAGCGGTGTAAAACAAATTCCTCGAGTCAAACAGCTTTTGCCGATAAATATTGAATTTCAAGATCAATATTTGGGCATGGCTGAAAAAGAAGAAAAAGAAAAAAAACATTTTCAATCTGAAGAATTTACATATGAATATACTTTTGAGCCGACTCCGACAGAAGTTTTGGATCGGATTGTGCCTCGCTTGATTGAAGTTCAATTATATCAGGCCTTGTTGGAATCAAATGCTTCGGAACACAGCGCTCGAATGGCCGCCATGCATCAAGCAACCGAATCAGCGTCTGATATGGTTAACGAATTGACTTTGTTCTACAACAAGGCGCGTCAATCAAATATTACGGCTGAAATTGCCGAAATCAGCGCCGGAGCAAATGCCCTGTCCTAAAAATTAAAAGTGAAAAAATCAAAATGAAAAATGACAGAGCAAAATTCAAAAATAATAAAAGTCAAAATGAATTTTATTATTTTGATAATTTTACATTTTAATTTGTCATTTTAATCTTTGATTTTTAAATTTTGAATTAAAATTAATTAATTATTATTTTAAGAATATATGTCTGAAAAGAAAAACATTGGAATAATCAAACAAGTCATCGGCGTAGTCGTTGATGTCTATTTTGCTGAAAAACTTCCGGAAATTTACCATGTTTTGGAAGTAAATAATAACGGAAAACGGTTGGTTTTGGAAGTTGCCCAGCATACAGGATCTAATTTGGTCAGAACTATTGCCATGGGAACTACCGATGGTATAAAAAGAGGCGATGAAGCCATTGATACCGGAGAGATGATCAGCGTTCCGGTCGGCAAAGAAACTTTGGGCAGAATTTTTAATGTTTTGGGTGAAGTGGTGGATGGCGGCAAAGAAGTTAAAACTGAAAAAAAATATCCGATTCATCGCGCGGCTCCGAAATTTATTGATCAATCCATTAAAACTGAAATTTTGGAAACCGGAATTAAAGTTATTGATTTGATTTGTCCGATTGTCAAAGGCGGAAAAGTCGGAATGTTTGGCGGAGCAGGCGTGGGTAAAACGGTTATTATTCAAGAGTTGATTCATAATATTGCTTCTGAACATGGCGGTTATTCTGTTTTTGCCGGCGTCGGCGAACGTACGCGCGAAGGCAATGATTTGTATAATGAATTTAAAGAAAGCGGCGTTATTGATAAAGTTTCAATGGTTTTTGGCCAAATGAATGAACCGCCCGGATCTCGCGCTCGCGTGGCTTTATCCGGTCTTTCCATTGCGGAATATTTCCGCGACGAACAAAATCAAGACGTGTTATTTTTTGTTGATAATATTTTTCGTTTCACTCAAGCCGGTTCTGAAGTATCAGCTTTATTGGGTCGTATGCCAAGCGCGGTCGGTTATCAGCCGACTTTGGCGACTGAAATGGGAGAACTTCAAGAAAGAATCGCTTCCACAAAAAATGGTTCAATCACTTCAATTCAAGCGGTTTACGTACCGGCCGACGATTTAACCGATCCGGCTCCGGCTACTACTTTTACGCATCTTGATTCAACTGTGGTCTTGTCCCGTTCTTTATCGGAATTGGGAATTTATCCGGCCGTGGATCCTCTTGATTCTTCTTCAATTATTTTGGATCCGAAAATTGTCGGAGCGCAGCATTATGAAGTCGCCCGCGGCGTACAGAAAATTTTACAGCGCTATCGCGATTTGCAGGATATCATCGCCATTTTGGGTATGGAAGAATTGTCCAATGAAGATAAATTAATAGTTTCTCGAGCCAGAAAAGTTCAGAGATTTTTATCTCAGCCTTGTTTCGTGGCTGAAACTTTCACCGGCCATCCTGGCAAATATGTCAAATTAGCCGATACAATCAGAAGCTTTAAAGAAATTCTAGACGGCAAACATGACGATAAAGGTGAAGGTGATTTTTATATGAAAGGCAGCATTGATGACGTTATCGCCAGTATTAAAAAATAATTTTTTATGCCAACTGATAAAAAAACAATTGAATTTGAAATTGTTACTCCGGAAAGAGTGGTTTTGAAAGAAGAAGTTTTTCAAGCTACGATTCCGACTCAATCGGGCGAAATTACCATTTTGCCGGATCATATTCCGTTGGTTTCAATTTTGAATCCGGGCGTTATTGAACTCAAAAAACCGAGCGGTGAAAATGAAATTATTTCGGTTTCCGGCGGTTTTGTGGAAATCCTGAAAAATAAAATTATTATTTTGGCCGATACGGCAGAACTGGCCGTTGAACTTGACGAACAAAGGATTGAAGAAGCCAGAAAAAGAGCGGAAGAAATTAAAAAAAGCAAAGACATTGATGATGTTCAATTCGCGGAAATCAGCAGCAAGATTGAAAAACAATTGGCTCGTTCCAAGGCGGCCAAAAGATGGCGCAATTTAAAAAATATTAAATAAATCAAAGTTAAATCACTTGATACCACTTTTTCACGGCCGTGAAAAAGTGGTATTTTATTTTTTTGCTTATCAACTTATTCGCTTATCAGCTTATTAACTGAAAACGGGGTTGACATTTTTTAAAAATTTTGTTATATTTTTTTTAAAAGGAGGAAATCATGAGCAAAAAAAATAATATCGATAAGTTCGTTAAAGAAGTCGGGAATACGATAAAAATACTGATGACTCGGTGCGAAAAAGCAGGAATGAAGAAAAAGACTATTCAAAAATTTTTTGCCGGGGAAGAAGTTATAAACTGCCCTCATTGCAAGACCATGAATATGGTTGAATCGCATTATGACAAAAAAGAAGAATGGTCAATGTATAAATGTTTGGCCTGCAAAAAAACACTTCTTAAAGATTGGAAAAAAATCTCGCCTATTATTGTCAAGAAAGGAGGTGAAAAATGAAAGCAGAAAAATGTTCATCGTTTTATCGGGAAAATCAAAAATTAATTGATTTACAGGATAAAATCAATGAGCAATCTAAAAAAGTGAATGAATTACAGGCGAAAAAAAGCGAGTTGCTGAAAAAAAAGGCTGAAAAATTCAGGGAATTCGCGGGAAAACGGGTTGAAATATGCTGGAATGAAGGTGACTGGAAAGGTAAAATCAGGTGTACTTTAAGTGAAGTCGTAGAACCTCATGAATTCAGCTTGATATGCAAGATGAATTCTAATAAAACCGTACAGTTCCTACGCGGTCCTTACAGACAGATGTTCTTTATAGAAAATATTACAAGGATAAAGGAAGTTTAATTTAAAGGGTCCGCAATAATTCGCGGGCCTTTTCTTATTGATTTTTTAGCCGAGATTGATATAATTAAAAATATGAATTCAATAAATAATCCTGAATTAAAACAAAACATTCCTGTTCAAGAAAAAATAAAAAAACTGCCAAAAGAAATAGAGAGAAAATTTTTTATTTCATCTCTTCCTGAAAATTTGGAAGATTTTCCACACGAAGAAGTAATGCAAGGATATATCGCGCTTGCCGAAGACGGAACCGAAATACGACTGAGAAAAAGAGGAGATAAATATTTTCAAACCGTTAAAAACGGCGCGGGCAAGATCAGAACGGAATTGGAAATTGAAATTACCGAAGAACAATTTAACGCGCTCTGGATTACGACCGAAGGCAAAAGATTGGAAAAAATAAGATATAAGATACCTTATGAAGCAGGTGTTATTGAGCTTGATGTTTATCAAGGCAATTTAAAGGGATTGGTCACTGCAGAAATGGAATTTAAATCAGAAAAAGACAGTGATAAATTCATTCCGCCTCAATGGTTTGGCGAAGAAGCGACGAATAATGAAAAATATAAAAATCAATATTTGGCGATTCATGGACTTCCTGAAAATAAAAAAATATTGCAGGAAACAAAAGAGGTCTCAAATATTCCTGAATACGACTTGGAGCAAGGAGTTGGAAAACTTTCTTCTCTGATTAATGAAAAATTATCCCAGCAAACAAATCCGGTTATAGTTGAAATTGCCGGCGGTTCCGCTTCTGGAAAAACAAGCGCGGTGGCAAAAAAAGTTAAAGAACTTTTTGACGACAAGGCGCTGATTTTTTCAATGGATGATTATTATCGCGGCAAAAAATTCATGGATAAAGAAGCTGAAAAAGGAAATATTTTAAATTGGGACCAACCCGAGGCTTTAAACCTTGAATTGCTTAAAGAACATTTGCAAAAATTAGAACAAGGAAAATCAATTCAAAAACCGATTTACAATTTTAAAGAAGCCGAATCAACAGGAACGGAAGAAGTACAACCCAATAAAGTGGTTATCGTTGAAGGATTATTCGCACTTAATGAATCAATAGCGCCGGAAGGCGACATTAAAGCTTTTGTTGATATCGGAACTCATGGCAGAATTTTAAGAAGACTTTTGCGAGATGTGGAAAGAACGGGTCAAAAACCGATTGATATTTTAAAATATTTTTCAGAAGTGGTGGAACCGATGCACGAAAAACATATTCAAAATACCAAGAAAAACGCGGATATTATAATAAAAAACGAATATAGTCCCAAAATAGAAGCGCAAAAATCCGGTTTGCACGAGATTCAATTGAAATTCAGCGCTGAGATTGATCCTGAATTTTTGCGTAAAATGGGCGCGGAACGGCTGGGATCCACTACGCAAACAGATTATTATTATAATCCCAAAGATAGAAATTTAATTGAAACTGACGAAGTTTTAAGAATTCGGGATGAAGGCGAATATAAAATTCTCACTTATAAAGGGCCAAGAATTGAATCTGATTTCAGAGAGAGGCCAAAATTTGAATTTGAAATAGATGCTGAAACGGAGAAAAAATTCTTATCGGTTTATGGAGATAAAATAAAAACAATTAAAAAAGAAAGAGTTTTATATCAACTCGGTGGTGTGATTTTTTCAGTTGATTCAGTCGCGAAAATAGAAGACGGTAAAAAAATAAATTTGGGAAAATTTGTGGAAATCAGGTCAACGGACAAAGAAACAAATGAAAAAGAAATAAAAGAGACCATATCAAAACTGGGATTTTCATTGGACGACAGTATTAAAAAATCTTATTTTGAAATGTAATAATATTCGCAGTAAAATTTTCCACAGGCCAGCCATTGCATTTAATTTTTTTTTATTTTACAATTAACTTACAATTTAATTTAGTTTATCAAGAGAGGCGCGGAGTTTCCGAGTAAAATCGGAATGCGGGAACAAAACCCGATGATGCGTCCGGCAACCCCGGAGACAATAATCCCGGAAGGTGCTAAAGAACCCGAAAGGGAAGATAATAGTCCAAATCTTTCATTCTTTCGGGAATGAATTTTTTTAATTATTAAATAAAAATGTATGATGCAAAAAATTAAAACAGCCGAGAGCGTCGCCATCGGCCATCCGGATAAAATCTGTGATCAAATCAGCGACGCAATTTTAGACGCATGTTTAAAAGTTGACCCTAATTCGCGCGTGGCGATAGAAACCATGGGTGGACATGGTTGTGTTTATGTAATGGGCGAAATAACCAGTCATGCCAATCCGAATTACGTTTTAATCGCGAAAAAAGTTTATAAAGATTGCGGATACAAAGACAAAGTTAAAGTTTTTGTTAATGTGGCAAAACAATCGCCGCAAATAAAAGCCGGAGTTGATATTGGTGGCGCGGGTGATCAGGGAATAATGGTCGGTTACGCCTGCGATGAAACAAAAGAAATGATTCCTTCGGAAGTTTTAATGTCTCGTCAATTGACAAAAGCAATGGGCGCGCGCGACGGTAAAAGCCAAGTAACGCTCAATGGTAAAAAAATAGAAAAAATTATTACCAGTGTTTGCGGTGAAAATTACCCAAAAAAATTAATTGATTTATTAACAAAATGGGGGATAAAAAACAATGATAAACGTTGGCTTAAAAATCCTGCCGGAAAATGGACGTTTGGCGGATTTAAGGCTGATACCGGATTAACCGGCCGAAAATTAATTGTTGATAATTACGGACCGAATATTTCAATCGGCGGCGGAAGTTTTTCGGGTAAAGACGCCACAAAAGTTGACAGATCGGCCGCCTATATGGCGCGCAAAGTAGCCGTGGACTTGCTTAAAAAATACAAAGCTCAAGAAGTTTTTGTGAAATTGGCTTATGCGATCGGAGTGGCAAAACCGGTTATGGCAACCGCGGAATTGAATTTTAAAAATAAACCGACAAAATTCATATCGCACATTGAAGGATATAATTTAACGCCGGCGGAAATTATCAAATATTTGGATTTGCAAAAACCGATTTTCAGAGAAACCGCCAAATACGGACATTTTGGCAATGGGTTTAAATGGGATATTTAATCTTGATTAAAAGATGTTTTTTTGCTACACTTAATTTATAATAATAAAATAAAATAATATGTCTGAAGAAAACATCTTAAAACAAAAATGGCCGAACAGATTGGTAATTGTGCGTCACGGCCTGTCTGTTTACAACGAAGAAAGAGAATTAATCAACCGGGGCGTTTTGAAAACTTATACCAATAAGGTGAAAAGTGTTCGCAACGCCGATGTGCATTTGTCTAAAATCGGGAAAAAACAAGCTTTCAAAACAGGACTGGGATTAAAAAAAGATTATAAAAGTTTTGATTTAATTTTTGCTTCACCTTTTAAAAGAGCTCAAGATACGGCTAAAATTATTGCCCGTAATTTTTCAAAAACCAGATTTGTCATTGAAGAACGAGTCAGGGAAAAAGAATTCGGTATTGCCGACGGTTTAACCGCTGAAGAAATAAAAAAAATATTTCCGTACGAATATGAACGCAAGGAAAAAGAAAAAAAATATTATTATCGGCCAATCGGCGGCGAATCTTATCCGGATGTTAATTTGCGAGTCTGGTCATTTTTAACATCAATAGTGAGAGAATATTCAGGAAAAGATATTATGGTGGTTTGCCATTCCGCAGTTATGCTGTCATTTAGAAAATTGATGGAAAAATTCACTGAAGCGGAATTATTAAAAATAGACCGGGAAGACGATATTAAAAATTGCGCCATAATTGCTTATCAATTTAATCCGAATTTAAAGCCAAAACCAAAAATGGCGCTCAAAGTATATAATAAAATTTACTGGTAAAATATAAATTGACAAAAAAAATTATCGGATTAAAATTAAATTAAGTTCTTTAAAAGGGAGGATATAAAAAATGAAAATATCTGAGATGGAATCAGGCGTAACCTATATTATTTGTCCTGATAAAAAATGTAAATTATTTTGGGACACAACCAGGCCATGTCCTTGCGATGGCAAATGTCCACATGGGAAAAAAGTAAAACTGGTGATTATTTGCCTCAATTGCCACGGAATGATTGTTCTGCCCGGTAATCATTGTTCTTGGTGCCGGATAGATCATGCTTGTCCAAATGGCATGAATGCGATGAATTTCAGGATGAGCGGCAAATATCAACTTTTACATAAAATGCCGCGTAAACAACAAAAAACCAGAAAAAAAGGAGGTGAAAAATGTCGATGATATATTTTACGGCAGATACTCATTTCGGCCACACCAATATTATTAAGTACTGCAATCGTCCTTTTAAAAGCGTGGACGAAATGAACGAATCTCTTATTGAGGAATGGAACAAAGTTGTAGGCGAGGATGATACCATTTATCATCTCGGAGATTTCAGTTGGGATGACATTGAATTGGTAAAAAGTATTTTGAAACGGCTCAACGGAAAAAAATTTTTCTGTTTCGGTTCTCATGATAAGCATATGTCTCAACTGTCCGGATATTTTAAAGAAATGAAAGAATCTTTTTTAATAAAAACTGAGGAAGACCAATTCATTTTTTTAAACCATTATATCCACAAAGAATGGCATCTGTCGCATTACGGAGCCTGGCATTTATTCGGACATTCTCATGGCAGAATGGATGATTACGCAAAAGAAGAAGGCAAGTTATTGGATGTAGGCGTTGATTCTCATAATTTCAAACCTTGGTCTCTTGATGAGGTTAAAAAAATTATGGAGAGCCGGCCATTGAATTTCAATGACCGAAGAAGATTTAAATAAAACATAAGGCCAGCTTATTAAAAATAGCTGGCTTTTTTACTTGTAAAAAATTTTAAACCAATCGAGTGATAATAAAAATAAATAAAACGCCAAGACAAGTCAGACAAATTAATTTAGGAGAGCTGTGCTTGCTGTGCGCTTCGGGTAAAATGTCGCTGGCGCCGATGTACAATAAAAATCCGGCGAAAAATCCCAGATACCAAATTAAAAAATGCGGAGGAATAATAAATAAAAATGTTGAAAGCACTCCCAGTACCGGAGCCAAAGCATCAAAGAATAAAAACATCTTTGATTTTTTCATATTATTTTTATTGGCCAGCATAAAAGTAATGGTATTCATGCCGTCGGTAAAATCATGAGAAATAACGGCAATGGCCACCAATAAACCAATTGCTTGGTTTACTTGAAACGCAAAACCAATACTGACTCCGTCCATAAAACTGTGTCCGATCAAGGCCAGCGCCGAAAATACACCGACTTGCGGATGTTTGTGTTCGGCATAATCTGTTTCGTGCGTATGATGAATTAAAATTGTTTTTTCCAAAATATGAAATAAAAGAAAACCGATCACCAGGGCAATCATCGGTTCAATGGGCGGATATTTGTTAATGCCGACTTCGGTTATAATTTCCGGTAAAATATCAAAAGCCACCACGCCCAACAATACGCCGGCGGTAAATCCCATTATCAAATGAAGGCGATTTTTAAATTTAATGGCCAATAAACCTCCGGCCAAGGTGGAAACAAAGGTAATAATGGCTAAAATAATGATTTCCATATAGGATTATATTATAGTAAATCTACATTTATTTCAATAGACCGAGGATTTATTTATATCAATAAATCCTTTTAAAATAAGGTTAAATCAGGCAATGGAGTTATCCCCAGTCAAGAGTAAAATT